>NZ_CP023747.1:6142167-6468251 GCF_008704995.1 Streptomyces nodosus | reverse complement strand
ATCCGGTGCACGGGGCGGGCGCCCTGGCCGTCCACGGCGACCGGGTGGTGTTCCTCGGTCCTTACGGCGACGACCGGAGTGTTCTCGTCGACTGCCGGCTCACCGGGAACGCCGTCGAACCGGTCGCCCGCGGCCGTCTGGTCCGCCCCGACGGAACCCGGCTGGAGCGGCGGCCCCGCACGGTGTGCCGCGGTCCTCGGCTCTATGTGCAGGCGGAGCCGTTCACCGAGTGGACGGTGCTGGACCTCGCCGCCGGCTGATGCCACCGGGTGCCGCGGCGGGCGAGGTTCGCGCGTCGCGGCACCGGTCACATGACGCCCGGCTGGTGCAGGGGGACCTTCCCGTCCTTCCCCTTCACCAGGAACAGCCCGGCCATGCCCAGGTCGGCGTGCCGTTGCACATGGCAGTGGTACATCCAGGCACCCGCGCCGACGCCCTCCCCCGCGATCACCTGGAAGCCGAAGGAGTCCCCCGGGCCCACGATCCTGTTGTCGATGATCGCGCTGTGGTCCTCGGGGCCGTCGAGGATTCCGGTGCGGTTGTCGGCCCAGCGGTGACCGTGCATATGGAACGTGTGGTAGTCGCTGCCATGCGTGATCATCACGAATTCGACGCGGTCGCCGACCGTCGCCTCGAACGAGGGGCCGTGGTGTCCCTGAGGCATCGCATGACGCCTCCGGTGTCTCCCGCGTCCCCCCTGCGGTTTGTGATTGTTGATCATCATGTTGTTGAACACGATGGTGTAGGTCCGGCCGGGCAGGACATCGCCGGCCCGGCGTACGATCACCGGCCCGTACAGACCCGCATGGACACCGCGCGAGCCGTGCTCCGAGCCGAGCACATGGTCGTGGTAGTGCCAGTAGCCCGCGCTGCCCTCCCGCCAGGTGCCGTCCTCGCGCCGCCCGGGGACATGGGTGCGCCAGGTGTAGGTGCGCTTGCCGCCCGGCTCCACCGCGCCCCCGGTCGGCCGGGTCCCGTCGTCGGCGATCTCGTAGTCCAGCCCGTGCACATGGAGGCTCGTCGGGGCGTCGGTGGTGTTGGTGAACTCGATGTGCAGGGTGTCGCCCTCGTTGAGCTCGATCAGCGGCCCCGGGATGGTCGCCCGCCCCTTGGCGAAGCCATAGCCCAGCTGTCCGTCACCCAGGCTCTCGGCGAACACCTTGATGCGCCGCACCTTGCCGCCGAGCGGTGCGGTTCTCACCTTCTTGGCGGGGCGGATGTCCTCCGGTCCCACGGACCACGCGGTCGCGGCGGCCGCACCGCCCAACAGCATCCGCCGGTTGAAGCTGCGTCTGTCCATGCGGGATTCCCCCATCCTGTACGGAGTTCACGGAGATGGGCCGCCGGACGAACAACGACGATGACGGCACGCCGAAACCGTACGCACATCAAGAGGCAAAATCTGACATTTAGACCATATGACTGGCGTGTGGCTCCGTCGTTCCGGTGATGCCTGATCGCACGAACCCCCCTTTCAGGTGATGCCTCGTCAGCCGGCCTCCGGTTTCCCCTCGCGACGGGCCCGGCTCGGCTGGACCCGCTTCGGCTCCCCGGGCATCTTCGGGTACTCCGGCGGATAGGGCAGATCGCCGAGGCCGTGGTCGTGTTCGTCACGGCGGGCGAGGTCCAGCAGCGCCTCCAGGGAGAACGCGTGGTCGTCCATGTCCGCGTGGACATCACCCAGTTCGGCGAACCGGCGGGGCATGGTGGCCAGATCGAAGTCGCCGGGCGTCACCTCGTCGACCTCCTCCCAGCGCAGGGGCGCGGACACGGGTGCCTGCGGCCGGGGGCGCACGGAGTAGGCGGAGGCGATGGTGCGATCGCGTGCGGTCTGGTTGTAGTCGACGAAGATCTTTTCGCCCCGTTCCTCCTTCCACCAGGCGATGGTGACGTCCCGGGGCATTCGGCGCTCCAGCTCGCGCCCGACGGCGATCGCGGCACGGCGCACCTGGGTGAAGGTCCAGCGCGGCTCGATGGGCACGAAGACATGCAGCCCCCGGCCGCCGGAGGTCTTGGGCCAGCCCCGCAGTCCACCGAACTCGTCGAGGACGGACCGCAGTTCATGGGCGGCGCGCACGGCGTCGACGAAGCCGGTACCGGGCTGCGGGTCGAGGTCGATGCGCAGTTCGTCGGGGCGGTCGACATCGTCGCGGCGCACCGGCCAGGGATGGAAGGTGAGCGTCCCGTACTGTGCGGCCCAGACGACGGCGGCGATCTCGGTGGGGCACATCTCGTCGGCGCTGCGACCGCTGGGGAAGGTGATGTGGGCGGTGGGGATCCAGTCGGGCATGTGCCGGGGCGCCCGCTTCTGGAAGAAGGACTCACCGGTCACCCCGTCCGGGTGGCGCTCCAGGGTGGTGGGCCGGTCGCGCAGGGCGCGCAGGATGCCGGGCCCGACGGCCAGATAGTAGCGCGCGAGGTCGAGCTTGGTGAAGCCCCGCTCCGGGAAGAAGACCTTGTCCGGGCTGGAGAGCCGTACCGTCCTGCCTCCCGCCTCCAGTTCCACCGCGTCACCCATGCGAGCCACGGTAGGCGCGGCGGCCCGGCCTCGCACACCGGGCGGACCGCGTCGCACGCGCAGGGGATCGGCCGCAGAATCAAGACATGGACCTGCCGGTGACGCCGCCCGTGAAGCCGATGCTCGCCAAGCCCGTGGCGCGCATCCCACCGGACATGCAGTACGAGGCGAAGTGGGACGGGTTCCGTGCGATCGTCTTCCGCGACGGCGCCGAGGTGGAACTGGGAAGCCGCACGGGAAAGCCCCTGACCAGGTATTTCCCCGAGCTGGTCGAGGCGCTGCGGGAGCGGCTGCCCAAGCGGTGCGTGGTGGACGGAGAGATCGTGATCGCCCGTGAGGGGCATCTCGACTTCGACGCGCTGACGGAGCGCATCCATCCGGCGGACTCACGGGTGCGGATGCTCGCCGAGCGGACGCCGGCGTCGTTCGTGGCGTTCGATCTGCTGGCGCTGGACGACACCTCGCTGCTCGACGTCCCCCTGCGCGAGCGGCGGGCCCGGCTGGAGGGGGCGCTGTCGGGGGTGACACCGCCCGTGCACCTCGCTCCTGCGACCCGGGACCGGGCGCTGGCGGAGCGGTGGTTCGAACAGTACGAGGGGGCGGGCCTGGACGGGGTGATCGCCAAGCCGCTCTCGGGGCCCTACCGGCCGGACGAGCGGGTCATGTTCAAGGTCAAGCACGAGCGCACCGCGGATGTGGTGGTCGCGGGCTACCGCTTCCACAAGAGCGGCCCGGTGGTGGGCTCGCTGCTGCTCGGGCTGTACGACGACCGGGGCGCCCTGCAGCATGTGGGCGTGTCCGCCGCGTTCCCCATGAAGCTCCGCGCGGAACTGGTGGAGGAGCTGGCACCGCTGCGGATGGAGGACGTCACGGGGCATCCATGGGCCGCCTGGTCGGACGAGGCGGCACACGAGACGGCCCGGCTGCCGGGCGCGCCCAGCCGCTGGTCGGGGAAGAAGGACCTGTCCTGGATGCCGCTGCGGCCCGAGCGGGTCGCGGAGGTGGCCTACGACCACATGGAGAAGGGGGTGCGCTTCCGGCACACCGCACGCTTCCGCCGCTGGCGCCCGGACCGTACTCCGTCCAGCTGCACCTACGCTCAGCTGGAGGAACCGGTCCGCTACGACCTCACCGAGATCCTCGGCACCCCGGGCTGAGCCCTCGCCCCCGGCGGAGGCGGACCGCTCAGGTCCCGCTTCCCGTGACGGGCGCCGGATCGCGCAGCCCCTCGGCCGCGGCCGCCACCCGCTGGATGAGAGCGAAGAACTGGGTCCGCTCCTCGTCGGAGAGCGGAGCCAGGAAGACCTGGTTCATCCGGGCCGTGCGGACCGCCAGTCTCCGGTGCGCGCGGATGCCGTCGTCGGTGAGGTGCAGCAGAGAGCGACGGCCGTCCTGGGGATCGCGGACCTTGTCGAGCAGCCCCCGGCGGCCCAGCCGGCTGATCACCTCGGCGATGGTGGACCGGTCGAGGCCCACCCGCTCCCCCACCGTGCGCTGGTCCAGCCCGGGCTCGGCGACCAGGGTGTTCAGGACCGCGAACTGCGGTGAGGTGATCTCCTCGGAGACCATGGTGTTCCACAGCAGATGATGCGCCTGCTGGAGTCTCCGGGCCAGGTGTCCCGGGTGGGTGGAGAGGTCCACCGTGGCCATCCGTGCTCCCGTGGTCGTGTTCGTGGCTGTCGTCCTGGTCATATTCGTCGGTGCACTGACCGACACCTTGAACGATACCCGTCCCAGACGTCGGGTGTCCTCGGGCGAGATACGCCCGGCGGACATCCTGAGAAGGCGTTTTCCAGGTCTTGACGCTGATGCGGCCGCGATGGCACCGTGTGCGCCACACCCAATCAAATGCTCAGTGCCCTGATTAATCGGAGTGATCGGGGCTTCTCGAAGGCCAGGCACCGGCCTGGGAGTCGAACGCTAGGAATCGACATCGTCATGGCTCTCACTCAGCAGGACATCGACCAGGAGATCGCGGCCGAGCGCGCCGCCTACCGGCAGCGGGTCGACGGGGGCGCCCCCGTCGAGCACCATCCGCGCCGGGACTACGCCCCCTACCGCTCCTCCGTGCTGCGCCACCCCGAGCAGCCGCCGGTCACCATCGACGTCGCCCAGGACCCGGAGCTGGTGGAGCTGTCCTCCCCGGCGTTCGGCGAGCGTGACATCACCGAGATCGACAACGACCTCACCCGGCACCACCGGGGTGAGCCGATCGGCGAGCGGATCACCGTCTCCGGCCGGCTGCTGAACCGTGCGGGGCAGCCGGTGCGCGGCCAGCTCATCGAGATCTGGCAGGCGAACTCGGCCGGCCGCTACGCCCACCGGCGCGAACAGCACGACGCACCGCTGGACCCGAACTTCACGGGCGTCGGCCGCACCCTCACGGACGACGACGGCTCCTACCGCTTCACCACCGTCCAGCCGGGCCCCTACCCCTGGCGCAACCACGTCAACGCCTGGCGCCCGGCTCATATCCACTTCTCCTTCTTCGGGACCGCGTTCACCCAGCGGCTCGTGACGCAGATGTACTTCCCGAACGACCCGCTCTTCCCCTACGACCCGATCCTGCAGTCGGTGACGGACGACGCGGCCCGGCAGCGGCTGGTCGCGACCTACGACCACAGCCTGTCGGTACCGGAGTTCTCCCTGGGCTACCGATGGGACATCGTGCTCGACGGCCCGGACGCCACCTGGATCGAGGAAGGACGCTGACCGCCATGACGAAGATCGACGCCGGCTCGCCGGAGAGCGTGCTCCCCACCCCGTCGCACACGGTCGGCCCCTTCTACGGCTATGCGCTGCCCTTCCCCGGCGGCGGTGAGATCGCCCCGGTCGGCCACCCGGACACGATCACCCTCCAGGGACATGTCCGCGACGGCGAGGGCAACCCGCTGCCGGACGCCTTTCTGGAGCTGTGGGGCCCGGATCCGGACGGCACGCTGCCGCAGGTCGACGGCTCGATGCGCCGTGACCCCGCGACCGGCGGCCATCTGGGCCGCAACGGCGTGCAGTTCACGGGCTGGGGACGCGTCCAGACGGACGCCGACGGCCACTGGTACGCCCGCACGCTGCGGCCCGGTGCGCGTGGGCACAGCGCCCCGTACCTCAGTGTGTGCGTGTTCGCGCGGGGCCTGCTGGTGCATCTCTTCACCCGGATCTATCTGCCGGACGACGCCTCGGCCCTCGCCTCGGACCCGCTGCTCGCCCGGCTGGACGAGCAGCGCCGTGGCACGCTGATCGCCGCCGCGGAGGGGAACGGCACGTACCGTTTCGACATACGTCTTCAGGGCGAAGGCGAGACGGTCTTTCTGGAGTTCCGGTGACATCAGACCCGTCCGACACCGGTCTGCTCTCCCCCGGGTGGGCCGACTCCCCCGCCGCGTCGGCGACCGGCGACACCGCGTATCTGCGGGCGCTGCTCGACGCGGAGGCCGCGCTGACCCGGGCCCAGGCCGCACAGGGGCTGGCGCCGGGGGCGGCGGCGAGGGCGGTCACCGAGGCCGCCCGGCCGGACCGCTTCGACGTACGTTCCCTGGCCCGGCGCGCCCGCGAGGGCGGAAACCCCGTCATCCCGCTGGTCGCCGATCTGACCGCGGCGGTGGGCGCCGACCACGGGCCCTACGTCCACCGGGGCGCGACCAGCCAGGACATCCTGGACACCGCGACGATGCTGGTCGCCGCGCGCACCCTGGACCTGGTCCTGGCCGATCTGGAGGCGGCGCAGCGGGCACTGGCCCGGCTCGCCGCGGGCCACCGGGACACCGTCGTACCCGGCCGGACGCTCACCCAGCACGCGGTGCCGACGACCTTCGGGCTGAAGGCGGCCGGCTGGCGGTCCCTGGTGCTGGACGCCCGGGACCGGGTACGGGCGGTCCGCGACCTGCTGCCCGTCCAACTGGGCGGCGCGGCAGGGACCCTGGCCGCGTTCATGGCGTACGGCGCGGAGGACCCGCGGGCCCTCGTGGCCGCATACGCGGGTGAACTGGGGCTCAGGGAGCCCGAGTCGCCCTGGCACAGTCTGCGCACCCCGATCGCGGATCTGGCGGGCGCGCTCGCCTTCACGGCCGGGGCGCTGGGGAAGGCGGCCGTGGATGTCCTGACCCTGTCCCGCACGGAGATCGCCGAGGTCGCCGAGGGCGCGAGCGGGGGCTCCTCGGCGATGCCGCACAAGGCGAACCCGGTACGGGCGACACTGATCGCGGCGGCCGCCCGGCAGGCCCCGCAGCTGGCCGCCGTCCTGTACGGGGCGCTGGTGGCCGAGGACGAACGCCCCGCCGGCGCCTGGCACGCCGAGTGGGAGCCGCTGCGCGCGCTGCTGAGGCTGGTCGGCGGCGCCACGCGGGACGCGGTGGAACTGGCCGAGGGGCTCCGGGTACGGTCCGACGCGATGCGGCACCACCTCGCCCTCACCCATGGTCTGATCGTCTCCGAGCGGCTGGCGGCCGAGCTGACGCCCCTGCTGGGCCGCGCCCGGGCCGGGGAACTGCTCACCGAGGTCGCCCTGCGGGCCCGTACCGAGGGCCGGAGCCTCGCCGAACTCCTGTCCGAGGAGCCCCGGTTGCGGGACCTCGACCTCGTCGCCCTCACCGATCCGACCCGTTACACCGGCTTCGCCGGACCGCTCACCGACCGTGCTCTGGAGCGCTCGTGACCGACAGGCTGCTGCACCATCGCACCGAGGGCTCGCCCTCCGCTCCCCCGCTGCTCCTCGGACCGTCGCTCGGCACCTCGTACGCCCTGTGGGACGCGGTGGCGCCCGAGTTGTCCGCGAGCCACCGGGTGATCCGCTGGGACCTCCCGGGCCATGGCGGTTCGGCCGCGGACCTCATCGCTCCCGGGGCGACGGTCGCCGATCTGGCCGCGCTGGTGCTGGCGCTCGCGGACGCGCTGGGCGTGGAACGGTTCGCCTACGCCGGGGTGTCCCTGGGCGGCGCGGTGGGACTCCAACTGGCCGTGGATCATCCCGAGCGGCTCTCCTCGCTGGCCGTCATCTGCTCGTCCGCGCACTTCAACGGGGCCCGGCCCTGGGAGGAGCGGGCCGCTCTGGTGCGCCGGGAGGGGCTCGGGGCCGTCGCGGCGACCGCCGAGGACCGCTGGTTCACGGCCGGGTTCACGGTGCCGCGGCTGGTGCGGGACCACCGGGAGGCGGACCCCGCCGCCTATGCCGCCTGCTGCGATGCGCTGGCCGCGTTCGACCTCCGTGACCGGCTGCCGTCGATCGGCGTCCCGACCCTGCTGATCGCGGGCCGTGAGGATCCGGCGACGCCTCCCGCGCATCTGCGGGAGATCGCCGACGCGGTGCCCGGCTCCGCGCTGGCCGAGATCCCGGGTGCCTCACATCTGGCGCCCGCGCAGTGCCCGGAGGCCGTCCTGGCGGCGCTGCGGACCCAGCTGTCGGGTGCCCCCGGGCGCGGTATGGAGGTCCGCAGGGCGGTCCTCGGCGATCCGCATGTGGACCGGGCGCAGGCGCGTCAGACCCCCTTCACCGCCCGCTTCCAGGACTTCATCTCCCGCTATGCCTGGGGCGAGATCTGGACCGACCCGACGCTCTCGCGCCGCGAGCGCAGCCTGATCACCCTGACGGCGCTGGTCGCGCACGGTCATCTCGACGAGTTGGCCCTGCATGTCCGTGCGGCCCGGCGCAATGGACTGACGCCGGAGGAGATCGGCGCGGTACTGCTGCAGACGGCCGTCTACTGCGGAGTGCCCGCGGCCAACGCGGCGTTCACGGTGGCGCAGCGGGTGCTGGCGGAGGAGGACTCCGCCGGGGGGTGATCTGGACCGGCGGTCGCGTCCGGCGCACCGTATCGTCGCCGCCACCGCCCGGCCGACGGGTACGTCTCCGGGGTGCGGGCCCGGCGCCCCGTGCCGCTCGGTCTCCGCGCCCTCGGTTCCGGCGCGGCCGCTTCGGACCGCGTCTTCGGGCGGTACGGCCGCATTCCCCGGCCGTGTCGGCCACGCGTCGCGGTCGTGTCGTACGCCCGCATGCCCCGGTCGTACGCCCGCACGAACTTCCGTACGACCGGGACATGCGGCCGGGTCCGGAGTCGGTCCCGATCGGCTGCCCCGGGGTGTCAGTGCGGCGCGCTGGTCTGCTCCAGAGCCTGCTGGGCACGGACCGCAAGACCGTCCGCCCCGCACGAACGTGCCAGCGTCAGGCCCCGTTTCAGCTCCGGCACGGACTTCGCGGCGGTGCCGTGTTCGACTCGGGCCGCCGCATGCTCATAGGCGCAGGGCGAGGATTCCAGATAGGTCACCGCCCGGGCGTACATCGTGGTGGCGCGGCGGCCCGTCTCCAGAGCGGCGGCCACCCGCAGGGCCTCGCCGATCGCCGTGTCGGTGCCCAGGAGTTCGGCCTGCCGGCGGGCGGTGCCGGCCAGTTCGGCGGCGCGCCGGGGATCGGTGTCGGCCAGTGCGCGGGCGAGGTCACCGGCCCAGGGCGCCAGCACGGTGTTGTGTCCGCGTCCGGCGGACGCCTTCTCGGCGGCCTCCAGTTCACTGATGCCCTCCTCGGTTCGGCCGACGGCGATCAGCAGCCGGCCGCGCACCGAACGGATGTCGGGCAGCACGATCGTGGTGGGGTACGGCGGTGCGAATCCGTAGCGTTCGGCCGTCGCCCACGCCTCCTCGGCATGCCCGCGGGCGAGCAGGGTGTCGATGAGCCCGCAGGTCGCGGACCAGTACAGGGGAAGCCCACGGCCGACCCGCTCGGCGAGGCGCAAGGAGGCGCGCAGGGAGGTCTCCGCCTCGACGAGGCGGCCCCGTCTGCGGTGTCCGAGGCCGACATAGGCATGGGCCAGGGCGAGATGGCCGCCGCTCCAGCCGGAGGACTCATAGGTGCGCAGGGCCTCGGTGAACAGGCTCTCGGCCCGGTCGAGACGGTCGGTGTACGCATAGGCGCTGCCGAGCATCAGCAGCAGCTCGATGCCCCACTCGGTGTCGGTCCAGCCGAGTCCGGGCGCGAGGCGGCCGTTGACCAGGGCACGGTCGCACAGCTCCACGACCTCCTCGGCGCTCTCCCCATGGGTCATGGCGTCGAAGCCGCGCAGGATGAGCAGCGCGCGTTCGGAGTTGTTCCGGCCGGTGCAGGTGCGGGCGATCTCGGCCAGTTCCCGGGAGCGGGCCGGGGTGTTCTCGTCGGCCGCGTGGACGGCCTCCCACATGTAGTGCACGGCTTGCAGGCGCATCCGTGAGGGGCCGGGTCCGAGCCGGGCGGCCTCCGCGACGACGGTGCGGATCGCCTCGTCCAACTGGTCGTTGTGCAGCTGGGCCTGGGAGAGGCGGTAGACGGCGCTCACCCGGTCGTCGCCGTCCAGGCCGGGCAGGGCGAGTGCCGCCTGGAGGTAGTCGATGGTGGTGGCGGGCGAGGTCAGCAGGGTGGCGCAGCCCAGTTCGTAGAGCACATGGGGATGGACCTCGGGCAGCGGCGGCTCCAGCAGGGCACGCTTCAGACAGCGGCGGGCCGCCTCGGGCGCGCCGACGGCGAGGTGTTCGCGGGCGGCGGCGCGCATCTGCTGGACGAGTTCCGCGTCGTCGTCCGGGTGCACCTCCAGGAGGTGGCGGGAGGCGGCGGCCGGGCCGCGTCCGGAGTCGGTGACGACCTGCGCGGCGATGCCGTGCATCGCGGTGCACAGTCCGGGAGGGATCGAGCGGTAGACGGCGCTGGCGATCAGGGGGTGCACGAACTCCAGCTCCCCGTCGCCCGGCCGACGCTCCTTCGGGTCGGGCCGGGAGAGGATACGGGCCGCGCCGAGGAGTTCGGCGCAGCGCTCCGCCTCGTCCAGGGGCATGGTGGCGAGGCGGGCCACCAGGGGGACCGTGATGCCGGTGCCGAGGATGGCGGCCGCCCAGGCGAACCGGGTGGCCTCGATGCCGAGTCCTTCGAGGCGGGCGACCAGGCCGTTGCCGCGGGAGGAGCGGTTCAGGGCGCGCAGTTCGGTGGCGGACGCCTCGACCGGTTGGAGCTGGCTGTCCTGCACCTTGGCGAGGAGTTCCACGGTCTCGTAGGGGTTGCCGCCGGTCACGGCCCACACCTCGCGGCAGAACGGGGCATCCGCGTGCCCGCCGACCGTGGCCCGGGTGAGCCCGGCGGCGGCATCGGGGGTGAGCGCGCTCAGGACGGTGACGGGGCGTCGGGAGGCCCCGACGACGGTGTCGAGGTGGCGGGCGCTCTCGCCGCCGGCCTCGCCGGTGCGCAGGGCGACCACGACCAGCACCCGGAACTCGTCCAGCCGTTCACAGAACGATGCCAGCCAGTGCAGGGTCTCCTGGTCCGCCCAGTGCGCGTCGTCGACGATCAGGACCAGCGGCCACTCCAGTTTGGCGAGCCGGGAGGCGGCCTCGACCAGACCGTCGCACACACCCTGTGGGTCGGCCTGCCCCGCACCGGGTTCGGTGAACGCCGAGGGCGGGGCCCGCGATCTCGTACGCGTCGCCCAGGTAGCCGCGTGCCTCCTCCGGCTCGAGACCGAGCAGTCCGGGCTTGAGCAGCTGCCGTACGACATGGAAGGGGACGGAGGTGACGGTCTCGCCGCCCCGTGCCGACCAGACCGTGCATCCTCGGCGCTCCGCGATGCGGCGTGTCTCGGCGAGCAGGGCGGTCTTGCCGATACCGGCCTCCCCGCCGAACACCAGCAGGTTCCCCGATCCGGTGGGCGCACCGTCATGGCGCAGGGCGTCGACCGCCTCGGTGACGACGGCGAGTTCCGCGTCGCGTTCCCACAGGGAAGCCGCCGCCGCGCCGGGCCGTGCCTCCGTCATCCCGGTACCTCCCCAGGTAGCCCAAACGACGTACAGGCCTTGAGCGTAGTCGCCCTCGCGCCCCGGCGGAGGAAGGTCGGAGCACCTGTTCCCTTCATGGGTGACGCGGATCGTCCGGCGGTGTCGGCAGGGCGGCCGGGCGGGACCCTCCTCCGTTCAGGAGGGAACCCCACCCGGCCGAGGGTGCGCGCCGCCCCCGTCCCCACGGTGCGGCGCATACAGGCCGGCGTCCGGTCATCTCGTGGACGGCGACCTGGGTCTCATCTCAGTCCGAGCATCGGCAGCAGCACCGCGTCCACGAAGCGTGCGAGGTACTCCTCGTCCGCGTACCGCCCCTCCAGGACGGGGTGGACCCGCACGACGCCCAGCAGTTGTGCCGGGACGTACTCCAGCGCCGGGTGGTCGGCGGGCACCTCCCCGCGCTCCACACCGCGCCGGACGATCGCCTTGAGCGCCTCGACCTCGGGCTCGACCAGGGCCTCGCGCAGCGCCCGCGCCAGTTCCTGGTCCTGCATCATGGCATGCCCCAGGGCCTGGAGCAGCCCGGTGTCCCGGCCAGACCGCTCGGCGGCCACCCGCGCCGCGGCGCGCAGGTCCTCGGCGAGCGAGCCGGTGTCGATCCCCGCGAACCGCACACAGCGATGGGACCTGAGCGCCGCGGCCACGAACCGGGGCTTGGTCTTCCACTGCCGGTAGAGCGTCGACTTGCTGCAGCGGGTGCTGGCGGCGACGCCTTCCATGGTGACCGCGTCATAGCCGCACTCACGGATCTGGTCGAGAACCGTGTCGAAGAACTCCTGCTCGCGCTCGGGCGTGAGCTTGGAGCGGCGCGAGGCGACAACCGTCTCCGGTGCGTCCGCTGCCTGCGACGTCATGGCTTCAGCTCCTCGGTCGTGGTCCGGGCCGCGTGGTCCGCTTCACACCAGTCTATCGATACGCCAGTGTACCGGTACGGGGTCGTATCGGTACACTGGCGTATCGATGAGACGTGGACAGGACCCGGTCGTATGTCGAGCGGACCCCGTTCCCGGCCCACCGCACACCACCCCGCACACGCACCGTCAGCAAAGGGGCCGGGGATGGATTCCCGCACCGAGCCCGAGCGAGGCAGCGAGCCTCGAGGAGAAGGGGCGACCGCGATACGCCGGCCGCCCCTCGCCCGCGCCGTCCCACCACCGTCCCTGCCGACGGGAGGGGCCGACCGCTCCGGCCCGCCGGGAGCCGGCCGATGAGTGCCACGGTCCTCGCCGTCGTCCTGTGCCTCTTCTCCGCCGTCGCCTATGCGGCGGCCGCGGTGGCCCAGGAGCGGCTGGCCGCCCGCACCGCGGGCACCGGTCTGCTGCGTCTGCTCACCCGGGGCGCCTGGTGGTGGTCGGTGGTGCTGAACGCCTCCGCCGCGCTGCTGCATGTCGCGGCCCTCAAGTTCGGACCGCTGACCCTGGTCCAGCCGCTCGGTGCCCTCACCCTGGTGGCCGCGGTGCCGTTGGGGGCGCGGGCGGCGGGACGCCGGGTCAGCCCCGTGGAGTGGCGGGGCACCGGCCTCACCCTGATGGGGCTGAGCGCACTGCTGGTGACGGCGTCCGGGCCCGAGCCCGACGATGTGCTGAGCCTGCCGGAGGCGCTGGCCGTGGCCGGTGCGACCGCCTCCCTGATAGGGCTGCTGTCGCTGCCCCGGTCCCGCACGGCGGGGGGAGCGTCGACGGGCGCCCGCCCCGGGCTGCGGCACGCGACCGCCTCCGGCTTCGCGTCCGGTGTCGCCTCGGCGCTCACCCAGACGGTGACGGTGGCGGCGACGGACCGCTCGGGACCGGTGCTCAGTGCGCAGGTCGTGGTGGTGGCTCTGCTGGTGGCGGCGTTCGCGATGGGTGGTCTGCTGCTGTCGCAGACGGCGTACCGGGGCGGCCTCGGCGCGCCGCTCGCGGTGGTGACCCTCGCCAATCCGGTCGCCGCGGGGGTGATCGGCCTCTCGCTGCTGGGCGAACGCCTCCAGGGCGGTGCGGCCGGTCTGCTTCTCGCGGTGGCGGGTGCGGGGCTGGCGTCCTGGGGTGTGGTGACGCTGTCCCGGCCGGTGTCCGGTCCGGCCGCGGAGGACGACCGCACGGTCGCGGCGCTGTCGGGGCCGGTGCCCCGGGGGGCGGGTGTCCTTCCGGAGTTCCCGCTGCTGCCCCCGCAGCCGCCCGCGCCCTCGGAGCACCTCACCGCGCGGTGAGACGGTGAGAAGACGAACGGCGGTCGGCAGGTGTGCGCACCTGCCGACCGCCGTTCACGGTCCCGGCGGAACCGGGGCGGGGCTCAGCCGAGGCCCCGCGAGTCCTGCTTGAGGGCCGTGTCCACGGTCAGCGCCGTGGCCACCACCAGGCTCAGCAGCGGCTCGGGCAGCTGGAAGTGGATCTGCAGCACATAGTTGTCGGCGGTCGTGAACATCGTCTTCGCCAGGCCCTCCCAGGTCTTGGTGATCCGGGCGACCTCGTTCTCGTTGTGGTCGACGATCGCGAAGTTCCAGGCGCGCCAGTTCTCCGCCTTGATCGCGCCGACCTTCTGGCCGTTCACGATCATGGCGAAGTTGATCTTGCCGATCATGTTCTCCTGGACGATCTCGCCCACGGGGCCGCCGTCCGGACGCGTCACGATCACCCGCGACTTGAAGAACTTCGCGGGCCGGGTCAGCATCAGCTGGGGCTGACCGTGGGCGTCACGGATCTCCAGCCGGTGCGTCAGGAACTGGTCGATGCTGGAGACGAAGCGCAGCACCTTCCGCAGCACGCTCTGCCCGACCTCGGTGACCGAGCCGAGCTGGCTGCCGTTCTGGTCGAAGACGCTGTACTCGTTCGTCAGCTCGATCAGCTTGGCCTTCTGGTTGACGACCAGGACCGGTTCGGTGAACAGGGTGCCGCCGCCCGCGCCGCTCGGGGCGACCCCGGCCTGCTGCTGCACCTGGCGCTGAACGCGCGGGTCGGGGGCCGGGGCCTGCTGGGCGTATGCCTGCTGCGGGCCGCCCGCCGGCGGCTGGGGCACCTGGGCGGGGGGCCGGCCCTGCTGTTCCGCATGGGTGTGCTCGGTCCACCGGGTGCCGTCCCAGTAGCGCAGGGTCTGAGGCGCCCCGTGCGGATCCGGGTACCAGCCTGCAAGAGTGTTCGATTGCGATGTCACCGGGGCACACTACCCCGCTCGTACCGGTATCTGACTAGTGCCTTCGTTGGGGGATTCGTCGCCCATGACCGACCGTTCCGGCGGGGCGGCGGCGGGAACGCGCCCCGCGCGCTCCACCGGGCCCGGGGTCCCCTGTGCGGCAGCGGATCCGGGCGGTGGAGCGCGGGGGCCCTTCAGGAGGTCACGACAGGTAGGCCTCCACCTCGCTGAACTGTGCCGCGGGCCACGCGGTGTTGGCGGTCACGGAGAGCCGCAGATAGCGCAGGCCGGCGCCGCTCGGCAGGGAGACGGTCACCGTGTTGCCGGACGCCGGGTCGAAGCGGTAGCCCTGGGAGCCGACCACCGTGCTGTATCCCGAGCCGTCCGTACTGCCCAGCACGGACAGGGTCTGGGTGCGTGCCTCCCAGGCCGCGAGCGGGGGCAGCTTCAGCACCAGCCGGCGGACGTTCTGCGTCGATCCGAGATCGACCGTCAGGGACTGCGGGAAGGCGTTGTTGGTGGACTCCCAGTAGCTGCCGGCGTCCCCGTCGACCGCCTTGCCGGGGGTGTAGACGTCCTGGGAGCCGGTGGCGGTGGCCGGACGGCCCTTGGCGAGGTTGCGGCCCGGGTCCGGGTCCGTGTTGCCCTGGCCGGGCTGCGGCCAGGCCGAGCAGTCCGACCAGGTGCTGTTCCAGCCGGAGTTGCCGCCGCCGTCGGTGAGGTTGAAGCCGCCCGAGCCGGAGGGGTAGGGGCAGTTGTAGATGCCCGCCGCGCCGACCCTGGTGGCCTGGACGTTGCTGAACTTCACCGTGCCCGGTGTCTCGGCCTGCACCACCACCGTGCCGGTGTTGGTCACGGTGGCGCCACTCACGGTGACGTTGTTGGTGGCGTAACCCCGCCCGCCGCCGGAGACGAACTCGAAGGCGCTGTAGGGGCTGTCGGTGATCGTGGTGTTGGTGATGTTCACGGTGGCGTTGACGGCGCTGTCGTAGGAGTCGACGCGCAGGGCACCCATGGGGTGGTTCCAGTTGGGGTTGACGGCGCCGGTGCGGACGAGCGTGTTGCCGTCGACCGTGATGGTGCCGGACAGCGGGGAGAAGGGGTCGAGGAACTTCTGGTTGGAGATGGCGATACCGCTGCCGAGGGCGTTGGTGTCGGAGATCAGGTTGTTCTTGACCGTGATGTCGGTGCCGCCGTAGATCGCGATGCCGTTGGCGAGGTTCGGCTGCGAGATGGTGTTGTTCTCGAAGCTGCTGTTGGTGTCGGGTCCGTACAGCGACCACATGGCGAGTGAGTCGTCGCCCTGGTTGCGCAGGAAGTTGTTGCGGACCCGGACGCCCTTGGCGGTGCCGTTGAGGTTGAGGCCGTCGGCGGTGGTGTCAAGGATGCGGTTGTTCTCCACGACCAGGTTGTCGTTGTTCCCCATCAGCCACAGGCCGACCTTGAGGTGCTGGATCCACATGCCAGAGACGGAGGAGTTCGGGCCCAGCGCGCCGTTGACGAAGTTGTCGGGGCTGGAGTCGACCCGCTCGGTGACCTCGCCGACGACCGCGAAGTCCTTGATGTGGACGTTGCCCGACGAGCCGGACTGGTCGATGAAGTGGGAGCTGTGCACCACCGAGTACCAGCTGCCGGCGCCCTGGAGGGTGACGTTCTGGACCCCGCTGAGGGCGGAGCCGATCCGGTAGTCGCCCGGCGGGATCCAGACCACTCCGCCCTGGGCCGCGGCGATGGCGTCCCGGAAGGCCTGGGTGGAGTCGGCCGCGCCGCTCGGGTCGGCGCCCCTGGAGGTGACCGAGACCGATCCGGCGGGCTGGCTCGCCGCGCCCGCGATCTGCTCGAAGTCGGCCACGTCCACGGTCACCTGGACGTTGGTGGCGACCAGGGCGACCGTGTCGCCGGGCCCTACGGTGCGGCCGAGCTGGATCCGGGCGTTGTCGTAGAAGTGGTGGGTCTTGGCGCCGGCGATCCAGCCGGTGTCGACATAGGAGTACTTGGAGGTGACCGGCAGGGTCGTGGCGAGCCTGCTGCCGTTGACATAGACGTCCAGCGAGCCGGACTGGCCGTCCGGGACGCTGTAGGAGACCGTCAGGGCGTTGGCGGCGCGCGGCACGCCGAACTCCACGCGCTGCCCGGCGGCGAGCCGTACGGCCTGGCGTCCGGAGGCCTCCGAGGCCAGGGTGCCCTGGGTGTAGTCCGGGCCGATCCGGGTGCCGGTGGTGGTGGCGGACTCCGCCTCCACCGAGGTGAGGGGGAGGCCGGCGCCCGCGGCGGCGTGCGCCGAGGGCGCCAGGGTGACGAGCGTGCCGGCGGCCAGGGCGACGGCCGTGGCCAGTGCCGGGAGGCGCCTGACCGATCTGGTGCTGTGCATGTGCTGATCCCTTCGTGGTGGGGGTACGGGACAGCGGGACACGGCGGCCGGTGCTCAGCGGCGGAGCCAGACCGCCGTGTCCCTCGGCAGCCGCCCCCGGGGATCCAGGGGGCCGCTGCCGAGCAGAAGGGCGGTGTGCGCGGGCAGTTCGGCGGGGGCCTCGGCGAGGTTCACCACACAGACCGGTCCGCCCGGCGCACGGCTGAACGCGAGGACTCCCTCGGGCGCGGGCAGCCAGGTCAGGGGGCCGTCGCCGAGCACGGGGCGCAGCCGCAGCGCCTCGCGGTAGAGGGAGAGCATCGAGTCCGGGTCCGCCGACTGCACATCGGCGGCGTACGCCTGCCAGTCGGCGGGCTGGGGCAGCCAGGGCTCCCCCCTCGATCCGAACCCGGCGTGGGGCGCGTCGGCCACCCAGGGCAGAGGCACCCGGCAGCCGTCACGGCCCGGGTCGGTGCCCTGGGAGCGGAAGTGCATGGGGTCCTGGATGCGGTCGAGGGGTATCTCCGCCTCGGGCAGGCCGAGTTCCTCGCCCTGGTAGAGATAGACGGAGCCGGGGAGGGCGAGCGACAGCAGGGCCGCGGCCCGGGCCCGCCGGGTGCCGAGGGCGAGGTCGGTGGGGGTGCCGAAGGCCTTGGTGGCGAAGTCGAAACCGGTGTCTACCCGGCCGTACCGGGTGACCGTGCGGGTCACATCGTGGTTGCACAGCACCCAGGTGGCGGGGGCGCCGACGGGCGCGTGCTCGGCGAGGGTGCCGTCGATCGCCGTACGCAGCCGGTCGGCGTCCCAGGGGCAGGACAGAAAGGCGAAGTTGAAGGCCGTGTGCAGTTCGTCGGGGCGCAGATAGCGGGCGAAGCGTTCGCTGTCGGGGAGCCAGACCTCGCCGACGAAGACGCCGTCGTACTCGTCGGCGATGGTGCGCCAGGAGCGGTAGATGTCGTGCAGTTCGTCGCGGTCCACATAGGGGTGCGGGTCGCGGCCCTCGACGAAGTCCGGCAGCTCCGGGTCCTTGGCGGGCAGGGCCGCCGAGTCGATGCGCACCCCGGCCACCCCGCGCTCGAACCAGAACCGCAGTACGTCCTCGTGCTCCTTGCGGACCGTCGGGTGGGCCCAGTTGAGGTCGGGCTGCTCGGGGGCGAAGAGATGGAGGTACCACTCGCCGTCGTCCAGTCGGGACCACGCGGGGCCGCCGAACTCGGACTTCCAGTCGTTCGGGGGGAGTTCGCCGTCCGGCCCGCGTCCGGGCCTGAAGTGGAACAGCTCCCGCTCGGGGCCGCCGGACCGGGCCGCGCGGAACCAGGGGTGCTGGTCCGAGACATGGTTGGGCACGATGTCGACGATGGCGCGGATGCCCGCCTCCCGTGCCTCCGCGATCAGTTTCTCGGCGTCCTCGAGGGTGCCGAAGGCGGGGTCGATGGCGCGGTAGTCGGTGACGTCATAGCCGCCGTCCTTCATCGGCGAGAGGTACCAGGGGCTGAACCAGAGGGCTTCCACGCCGAGTTCGGCGAGGTAGGGAAGTCTGGCGCGGACGCCCGCGAGATCGCCGGTGCCGTCGCCGTCGCCGTCCGCGAAGCTGCGGACGTACACCTGGTAGATGACGGCGGTGCGCCACCAGTCCGGGGTGTGGGGGTGTCCTCCGGTCCGGGCGGGGCCGGGCGTCGGAGGGAGGGCGGGGGTGGGCTGTCCCACGGTGCGTGCCTTTCTGTGAGGGGAGGGCTGTGTCAGCCCTTGGTGCTGCCCGCGCTGATCCCGGCGATGATGTGCCGTTGGAAGACGAGGAACATCAGGACCATGGGGATGCTGGCGATCACCATCGAGGCGATCAGCACGGTCAGCGGGATGTTCTGCGACAACTGCACCAGCGCCACGCTGATCGGCTGTTTGTCGGTGTCGGAGAAGACCATCAGCGGCCACAGGAAGTCCTGCCACACCGCGACCAGTGCGAAGATCGACACCACCCCGAGGACCGGGCGGGACATCGGCAGCACGATGGACCACAGGGTGCGCAGCCGGCCGGCTCCGTCGATCTCGGCGGCCTCCAGCACGTCCCGGGGGATCTGGTCGAAGAACCGCTTGAGCAGATAGAGGTTGAAGGCGTTGGCGACGGCCGGCAGCCAGATGCCCAGCGGGTCGTTGAGCAGGCTGGTGTGGATCAGCGGGAGGTCGGCGACGGTCAGGTACTTGGGGACGACGAGCGCCTGGGCCGGGACCATCAGGGTGGCGAGGATGCCGCCGAGGACCACCCTGCCGAGGACCGGCTTGAGCTTGGACAGGGAGTAGGCGGCCGCGGTGCAGAACACCAGCTGGAGCAGCCAGGCACCGGCGGCCTGCACCACCGTGTTCCACAGATGGGTGGGCAGGTCCATCAGGTCCCAGGCGTCGGTGTAGCCGCCGAGATGCCAGTGGTGGGGGACCAGGGTGGGCGGGGTCCCTGCCACCTCGTCGGGTGACTTCATCGCGCCGGTGACCATCCAGTACACGGGGAACAGGAAGGCGAGCGCGAAGAGCAGCACGATGCCGGTGAACACGGTCCAGTAGACGGCCTTGCCGCGGGGGCGGGACAGGGTGAGCGGCGAGACCAGGGTGCGGGTACTGCTCATGAGTCCTCCCCCGCGGTGCGGGTCAGGCGCAGATAGAGCGCGGAGAAGGCGCTGAGCAGCACCAGGAGCATCACGCTCAGGGCGCAGGCGCCGCCGAAGTCGTTGTAGAGGAAGGCGTATTTGTAGATCAGGTAGAGGATGGTGACGGTGGCGTTCTCGGGGCCGCCGCCGGTGATCACAAAGGGCTCGGTGAACACCTGCATGGTGGCGATGATCTGAAGCAGCATCAACATCAGCACGACGAAGCGGGTCTGCGGGATCGTCACATGACGGATGCGCTGGAGCAGACCGGCGCCGTCGAGCTCGGCGGCCTCGTAGAGTTCCCCCGGGATGCCCTGGAGGGCGGCCAGATAGATGAGGACCGTTCCGCCCATGTTGGCCCAGGTGGCGACCAGGACCAGGGAGACCAGAGCGGTGTCGGCGCCGTTGGTCCAGTTCGAGGTGGGCAGGTGCAGCAGGCGCAGCGCCTCGTTGGCGAGGCCGGCGCCGGGGTCGTAGAACCACTTCCAGAGCAGTGCGCTCACCACCGGCGGGATCATCACCGGCAGATAGACCACGACCCGGAAGAACGCCTTGGCGTGCCGGAGTTCATTGAGGACCAGGGCCAGTACGAAGGGCACGGCGAAGCCGATGAGCAGCGCGAACAGGGTGAAGAGCAGGGTGTTGCGCCAGGCCGCGCCGAACTCGGGGTCGTGCAGCACCCGGGTGAAGTTGGCGGTGCCGACCCATTCGGGCGCGGAACCGGGTGTGTATTTCTGGAAGGCGATCACGACGGCGCGGATCGCCGGGTACCAGGAGAACAGGGCGAAGCAGAGCAGCCCGCCGAGCAGGAAGGCGTAGGCGCGCAGCTGGTCGGTGAGGCGGCGCCGTCCCCGGCCCGCCACCGGGGAGGGCGCGCGGTCGGGACCCTCGGCGGCCGTCTCGATCGGCCGGGCCGCGGCCTCGGTCATCGGTGTCACCCCCGGGGTCATCGGTGTCAGCCCCGGGCGAGGATGCCGTCGATCTTGCCCGAGGCGTCCTTGAGCAACTGGTCGATGTCGCCGTCCTTCTTGGTGAGGACCGCGGAGACCACGCCGTCGAGGACGGAGTAGATCTGCTGGGCGTGCGGCGGCTCGATCTTCAGCTCGAGCTGCTGGTTGCCGTCGAGGAACGCCTGGTAGTTCTCCACCGGGACGTTCGCGTTGGCCTGCTTGACCTTCTGGTCCTCGGCGTCGGCGGCGCCGGTGAACAGCCGCGGTTCGGGAAGGCCGACCGGGGAGTCGGTCTTCTTGGCGCGGGCGTAGTCGCCGAGGAAGCCCTTGCCGGGGGTGAGGAACATGTGGTCGAGCCACTTCAGCCCGGCCTTGATCTGCTCGGGGGTGGCCTTCTTGTTGAACATATAGCCGTCGCCGCCGATGAGCGTGCCCTTGCCGCCGGGCATGGGGGCGAGGGCGAGGTCCTTGTAGTCGCCGCCCTTCTCCTTGACCAGGATCGGGATGTTGTCGGGCGCGGAGAGATACATCCCGAGCTTGCCCGAACCCATCATCTGCTGGACGTCGTTGATGACAAGGAGCTGCTTGCTGCCCATGGAGTCGTCGTTCCAGCGCATGTCGTGCAGGTTCTGCAGGACGGCGTGGCCCTCGGGGGTGTCGACGGTGGCCTTCTTTCCGTCGGAGCTGACGACGTTCCCGCCCTGCGAGTAGAGCTCGGCGGTGAAGTGCCAGCCGCCCTGGTTCTGGGCGCTGTAGTCGGCGTAGCCGACGGTGCCGTCGCCCAGCGCGGCGATCTTCTTGGCGGCGGCGCGGACCTCGTCCCAGGTCGTCGGGGGCTTGTCGGGGTCGAGGCCGGCCTTCTGGAAGAGCGCGCGGTTGTAGATCAGGCCCATCGAGTAGCCGGTGCGCGGGATGCCGTAGATCTTGCCGTCGACCGTGTAGATGTCGCGGAGCTGCTGCTGGAGGGTGCCGTAGCTCCCCAGGTCCTTGACGTACGGGGTGAGGTCGGCGGCCTGGTTGATGTCCACGACATGCTGGGCATCGGTGAAGTACGTGTAGAACACGTCCTCCATCTGGCCGCCGGCGAGCTTGGCGTCGAAGGTCTTGGGGTCCTCGCAGGGGAACGCGTCATGGGCGACGACGTCGATGTCCGGGTTCTTCTTCTCGAAGGAGGCGATGTCCTGCTCGAAGAAGCCGCGGTCGACCTTTGCGCTCTTGGGCGGCATGCAGTTGACCGTGATGCGGGTCTTGCCACTGGCCGAATCGCCGTTCGAGCCGCAGGCGGTGAGGGCGAGTGAACAGGCGCTGAGTGTGACAAGGGTGCGGCGGAACCCGGTGCTTCTCATCGGTGGACCCCTTCGGACAGGAGCGGTGGGCGCCGCACACTCAAGCACCCACAGCATCGTCCCGCAAGATGTCGCGCAGAATCTGAAATTATTTGACAGTGGAGCGGATCTCAGAGACGAGGCGCTTGCGCGGTCGATCCCCGTACCACCAGTTCGGGCTCGAACAGCAGCTCGTCGGCCGGTACGGAGCTGCCACCGATCTGGGCGTGCAGCAGTTCGACGGCGGCCTTGCCCATGGACTCGATGGGCTGCCGGACGGTGGTGAGGGGCGGTTCCGTGCAGTTCATCAGCGCGGAGTCGTCATAGCCCACCACGGAGATCTGCGACGGGACGTCGAGTCCCCTGCGGCGTGCGGCCCGCACCACGCCCAGCGCGAGCGGATCGCTGGCGCAGATGAATCCGGTGACCCCCCGGTCGATGAGCTTGGCGGCGGCCGCGTGCCCGCCCTCGATCGAGAAGATGGCCCGGGCGACGAACTCCTCCGGGATCTCCCCGGCGATCGCCCGCGCCGCGGCCAGCTTGCGCGCCGAGGGCACATGGTCGTTCGGCCCCAGCACCAGTCCGATCCGCTCGTGGCCCAGCGAGGCCAGATGCCGCCAGGCCTGTTCCACCGCCACCGCGTCGTCGCAGGAGACCCCGGGGAAGCCGAGGTGCCCTATGGCCGCGTTGATCAGGACGACCGGGATGTTCCGGTCGGCGAGCAGCCGGTAGTGGTCGTGCGGGGCGTCGGACTGCGCGTAGAGTCCGCCGGCGAAGACGACGCCGGAGACCTGCTGGTGCAGCAGCAGCGTCACATAGTCGGCTTCGGAGACCCCGCCCTTGGTCTGGGTGCACAGCACCGGGGTCAGCCCGAGCTGGGCCAGGGCACCGCCGATGACCTCCGCGAAGGCCGGGAAGATGGGGTTCTGGAGCTCCGGCAGCACGAGGCCCACCAGCCGGGCGCGCTCACCGCGCAGCTGGGTGGGCCGCTCGTACCCGAGGACGTCGAGCGCGGACAGCACGGCCTGCCGTGTGGCCTCGGAGACGCCGGGTTTGTTGTTGAGCACCCGGCTCACCGTGGCCTGGCTGACTCCGACCTTCTTGGCAACCTCAGCAAGTCGACGCGTCATACACGCAAGAATAGCGCAAGCCACGCAAGCGGTTTGCGTAGCCGTCGCGGCAAGGATCCGGCCGCTCTCCCGCCCGGACCCCTCGGCCTGCAAAAAAGCCGCCGGAGTGCGGGGACCTCCCCGGTCGGTCCCCGTACTCCGGCGGCGGTCTCGGGAGGCCTCAGATCCGGCTCTCCGTCGCCGTGTCCGACGACAGGCGCTGGGCGAGGTAGATGGGGATCACCGAGAGCAGCACGAGCACGGCCGCCACCACGTTCACGACCGGGGCCTGCTGGGGCCGGGTCATGTTGTTGAAGATCCAGATGGGCAGGGTCTCCACGCCCGCTCCCGCCGTGAACGTGGTCACCACGATCTCGTCGAAGGACAGCGCGAACGCCAGCAGACCGCCCGCGAACAGCGCGGAGCGCACCATCGGGAACGTCACGTCGACAAAGGCCCGGAAGGTGTGGGCCCCCAGGTCCATCGCCGCCTCCTCGTACGAGCCGGAGGTGCGCCGCAGCCGTGCGACCACGTTGTTGAAGACGACGACGATGCAGAAGGTGGCGTGCCCGACGACCACGGTGAACAGCCCGAGGCCGACCCCGAGCGGCTTGAGGACCGTACTGAACGCCGAGTTGAGCGCGATACCGGTGACGATACCGGGCAGCGCGATCGGCAGGACCACCACGAACGAGACCGTGCCCCGGCCGAAGAAGCGGTGCCGGGCCACCGCGAAGGCGATCAGCGTGCCGAGCACCAGGGCCACCGCGGTGGCGCCCAGACCCGCCTTCACCGAGACCCACACCGCGTTGCGGGCCCCTTCGTTCTCCCAGGCCACCGACCACCAGTGCACGGTCCACCCGGGCGGCGGCCAGCTCGCGCTGCGGTCCGGGTTGAAGGAGTTGACCAGCACGAGCGCGAGCGGCACATAGATGACCGCGAAGCCGAGCCCGGCGGCGATGCGCAGCGCGATGCGCGCGGAGCGGGACAGTTGCATGTCGAGGGACCTCTTCTAGAGGCTGCTGAGCGCGCCGGTGCGGCGCATCGCCAGCAGGTACAGCACGATGACCACCACCGGAACCGTGCCCAGCGCGGCGGCCATGGGCAGGTTGAGTTCGATGTTGGAGTAGACCAGGTTGCCGATCAGCTGGGTCTTGCCGCCGACGATCTGCACGGTGATGTAGTCACCGAGGCTGAGCGAGAAGGTGAAGACCGAACCGGCGGCGACCGACGGCAGCACCATCGGCAGGACGACCGTGCGGAAGGTGCGGCCGGGGCGCGCCCCCAGGTCGGCGGACGCGTCGAGAAGGCCGGCCGGCATCTGCTCCAGGGCCGTGTGGATCGGCAGGATCATGTACGGCAGCCAGAGGTACGTCAGGGTGATGATCGCGGCCGGCAGTCCGAACCCGGGGCCGCTCAGGCCGAACGGCTCCAGCATCCAGTCCGCGAGCCCGCCCTGGGACAGGATGAGCCGCCATGCGTACACCTTCACCAGGTAGCTCGCCCACAGCGGGGTGAGGATCGCGACCACCAGCAGGGGACGCCAGCGGGGCCGGGCCACCCGCGCGGTGAAGAAGGCCAGCGGGAAGGCGATCACGGCGCACAGCAGGGTCACGGAGAGGGCCACGCCGAGGCTGCGCAGGATCACCTGCCGGAAGACCGGCGTCGTCAGCAGCTCATGGAAGTTGTCCGTGGACCAGACCCGCACCACCTGGGAGGTGAAGGTGTCCGTCGTCCAGAACGCGGAGACGAACAGGACGCCCAGCGAGCCGAGATAGAGCACGCCCAGCCACAGCAGGGGGGCGGTCAGCAGCAGGGACAGCCGCAGCCGCGGTCGGCGGTGCAGCAGCCCGGCGAGCCGCCGGACGGGAGACCGTCCGGCGGCAGGCAGGGAGGCGCTCATCGTCGTCCTCAGCCCTTGATCTCGGTCCAGGCCTGGACCCACTTGGTGTAGGGCACGCACTTGACGTCGGTACGGCCGTCGAGGCACTGCTCGATGGGCGTACGCCAGAAGGCGACCTTCTTCCAGTACTCCGCCTCACCGGCGTGGTACGTGTCGCAGAAGCCCTTCTCGCTGGTCTCGGCGCACGCCTCGGAGTTGGCCGGGGCCTCGCCGAAGTACTCGGCGACCTGGGCGTTGGCCTTCGGCGAGATGATCCAGTCCATCCACTTGTAGGCGCAGTTGGGGTGCTTGGCCTTGGCGGACAGCATCCAGGTGTCGGACCAGCCGGTGGCGCCCTCGTCGGGGAGGAAGGCCTTGATCTTGGCGCCCTCGCTCTCCGCGATGTTGGCGATGACCTGCCAGGTGGTGCCGACGACGGAGTCACCGCTCTTGAAGGCGGAGATCTCCTTGAGGTAGTCGCTCCAGTACTCGCCGACGTTCACGTTCTGCTTCTTCAGCAGGTCGACCGCCGCGTCGAACTGCTTCTGGTCGAGCGCGTAGGGGTCCGTGATCTTCAGCTCGGGCTTGGTGTTCTTCAGGTAGAGCGCCGCGTCGGCGATGTAGATCGGGGAGTCGTACGCGGTGACATGGCCCTTGTAGGAGGCCGCGTCGTCGAAGACGGCGGACCAGGAGGTCGGCGCGGGCTTGACCTTCTTGGTGTTGTACATCAGCAGGTTGGCGCCGCGGCCGTGCGGGATGCCGTAGGCCGTGCCCTTGATGGAGTTCCACGGCTGGAGCTTCAGGTCGTCGAAGACGTTCTTGTAGTTGGGCACCAGGTCGGTGTTGACCGGGGCCGCGTCACCGGAGGCGATGAGGCGCAGGGAGGCGTCGCCGGAGGCGGAGACGGCGTCGTACTCACCCGTCTTCATCAGCTTGACCATCTCGTCGGAGCTGGCCGCGACCTTCGAGTTGACCTTGCAGCCGGTCTGCTTCTGGAAGTCGCTGACCCAGTCGACCTTGGGGTCGTTGGAGCCGTCCTCCACATAGCCCGCCCAGTTGACGAGGTTGACCTGGCCCTCGGTCTTGCCCAGCTCGGTCTGCGCCTTGAGGTCCGGCGGGTTGAAGCCGTTGCCGCCGGGGGACGCGGACGAGCCGCCCGAGTCGGACGAGCCGCAGGCGGAAATCGCGAGCAGCGCCGCCACGGCCGCGGCGGACTGGAGGGTTCGGGTGAGACGCACGACGTTCTCCATGAGTGATGGGGGGGGACCTTGCGTGGGGGGTGAAGCGTTTGGTCGGGGACCTCTGGGACGGCGGCGCCCCTCAGGGGCGCGCCGAGGGGGTCAGCTCGTTTCGGGCACCTGGACCGCGTGGCGGCGATGCCACTGCAGGCGCACCCGGGTGCCCCGGTAGGCGGCGACGTCCTCCGAGGAGGTGTCGAGGTTCTGCTGGAGGGCGGTGAGGCGGCCGCCCGCGTCGAGGTCCACCAGGAAACGGGTGGCGTCTCCCAGATAGACCACTTCGGCGACGGTGCCGTCGGCGGTGGAGTGCTCCGGCTCGTCCGCGAGGGCGGACTCCTTGAGGACCCGGATCTTCTCGGGCCTGATGCTGTAGGTGCCCCATGCCCCCACCACCCGCTGCGCCGCCTCGCCCTGGAGCAGGTTGGAGGTGCCCACGAAGGAGGCGACGAACGCGGTCGCGGGGCGTTCGTAGATCTCGGCGGGGGTGCCGACCTGTTCGATGCGGCCCTGGTTGAAGACGGCGATGCGGTCGCTCATCGTCAGGGCCTCCTCCTGGTCGTGGGTGACGAACACGAAGGTGATCCCGACCTCCCGCTGGAGCGCCTTGAGTTCGACCTGCATCTGCTCGCGCAGCTTGAGGTCGAGGGCGCCGAGCGGCTCGTCGAGCAGCAGCAGCCGGGGGCGGCCGACGAGGGCGCGGGCGAGCGCGACCCGCTGCCGCTGACCGCCGGAGAGCTGGGCGGGCCGTCGCTTGCCGAAGCTCTCCAGGCGTACGCCGGCGAGTGCCTCGCGGGCCCGGCTCAGTCGCTCCACCTTGGCCACCTTGCGCACCTTGAGGCCGTAGGCGACGTTCTGCTCGACGGTCATGTGCGGGAAGAGCGCGTAGTCCTGGAAGACCGTGTGCACATCGCGCTCGAAGGGCGCGAGGCCGGTGACGTCCTGGCCGCCCAGCTCGACCGTTCCCGAGCTGGGGCTCTCGAAGCCCGCGATCATCCGCAGGACGGTGGTCTTGCCGGAGCCGGAGGGGCCCAGCATCGAGAAGAACTCCCCGTCGGATATGTCCAGGTCGACGCCCGCCACTGCGGTGGTGCCACCGAACTCCTTCCGCAGACCCCGCAGCCGGATCGCGCTTCCCTTCATGACGGGAACCTTTCTGGTGCACTCTTACGTTGAAGTAAAAAGATATGAACTCATAGTTCAAATCTCAAGTCCTGGCTAAGGTAAAGGTTGAGCAACGCACAAGGTGGTGGCCGTGAAGCACAACAGAGGCGCCGGAGCCCGGACAGCGGTCTTCACTCCGGTGGACACACGGGCGCGCGTCGAGACGGTCGTCCGCCGCATCGGCGACGCCATCGAGCTCGGACTGCTCGCCGACGGCGAGCAACTCCCGGGCGAGAGCGTACTTGCTGGACAGCTGGGCGTGTCCACCGTGACCCTGCGGGAGGCGCTCATGGCGCTGCGGCAGCAGGGATTGGTCACCACCCGGCGGGGGCGCGGCGGCGGCAGCTTCGTCTCGCTGCCCGACGACCCCTCCGAGGAGCGGATCCTGGCGCGGCTGGCCGACTGGAGCACCGAGGAACTGAGGGACCTGGGCGACCACTGGGCGGCCATCTCCGGCGCCGCCGCCCGGCTCGCGGCCCAGCGCACCGAGCCGGACGACCTCCAGCCGCTGCGCCGCACCCTGGAGGAGTTCGCGGCGGCCCGGGGCGCCTCGGCGCGCAGCCGGATCCATGGACGGTTCCAGGTGGAGCTGGCCGCCGCCGCGCAGTCCGCCCGGCTCACCCGGGAGCAGGTCGCGCTGCAGACGGAGGTCGGGGCGCTGCTGTGCCTGGTCCTCGGGGACGACACCCGTCGCCACAAGCTGACGGATCGTTATCGGACCGTGATTTCCGCCGTGCAGGACGGGGCCCACGACGTGGCCGGGGAGCTGGCCGAGCGATGCGTCCGGGACATGACGGCACGGCTCATCGCGGTGCGGCTCACCCTGTAATCCGCCGACGGCCGGACCGAGTTGAGCGACGGGGCGCCCCGCGCCCCGGGTGGCCGTCCTCCGGAAACATCGAGCCCCGGCACCGTCGGCGACCTGAACGCCGACGGGGCCGGGGATCCGCGAAGGCCTCAGCCCTGCGGTGCGGGCACCACCCGGAGATGGCCCGCCGCACGTCGGGCCGGGCGGGCCGGGCGCGGGGCGGGTGCCTGGGGCCGCGCTTCGCGCAGCACCAGGGTCAGCCGCGCATACCCCATGTCCTGGAGCGTCCTGGGAGTCTCCCCCACCAGCCGGCAGTCGGCGCCCCAGCGCGGGTCGGGATGCAGCAGCGGCCGCACCGCCCCGTCGTGCTCCAGGGCGTGCCGTCCGACCGCACGGATCCAGTGCGGCAGTCCGTGCCGGTAGGCGGCGTCCATGATCGGATCCTGAGCGATGTCCCGGCGGATGGCCTGCAGTCCATGGTCGTGACCGTGCCGTTCCACCGCCGCGGAGAAGTGTGCCAGCATCGGCAGGCACCAGCTCGACTCATGGTCGCCGAGGACCGTCGACGCGTCCGGGTGGAACAGCACGAAACGCAGGAAGTTGTCTCCCGGCATGGCCGTCGGATGCGGTGCGACCCGGCCGAAGAGCGCCTCGAACGCGGTGTTGGTGAGGACGACGTCCCAGCGGTGGTCGAAGACCAGGGACGGATAGGGGGCGGCTTCCAACAGCGCGGCGTAGTCCTGCAGATACGCCCGCGCTTCCGGACTCTCGGGGACGGGTCGCGGCTGCGGCCGCTGCCCTCCTGCCTGATGTGCCATCGGGAGGTCACCCCTCTTGCCCTTGCGGCCTTCACGCGGCGCCCCGATCCTGCTGCCCCACCTCAACCCGTGTCAACTATCGTGGCATTCAGGGGCGGTTGACGGCTGAATCTCGCCACAGTTGTGGCGAGACCTGGATGCGGGTTCATGGAAGCGGATAGCCTTTCCCGTGGTTCCGGACGACCCTGACGACGATCTGAGAGACATGTAGGAGACCCCTCGGTGACGGATGGCTTCGAGGTTCCGGACACCATGACGACGGATCGGCTGCCGTCCGTCGTCTCCCGGGTCACCGCCCTCACCGACCGACTGGGCGTACCGCACGAGGAGGTCTTCGACGTCCCGCGCCTGTCGGTCGAATCCGGTGTCCCGGAGCCGGTGGTCAAGGCCCTGCTGGGCGGAATGCCCGCCGGGGAACCCGACCTCCAGGCACGCTTTCTGCAGCGGCTCGACCTGCTGCGCCACACCCGGCTGAAACCCAACGGACGCAAGTACACCCAGCAGGAGATCGCCGACGGCGCGGGCATGTCGCGTCAGCAGGCGGGTGCCCTCATCAACGGGGACCGGCGCCCCACCATGGAGCACTGCGACGCGATCCAGCGCTTCTTCAAGGTGCACGCGGGCTTCCTCACGGCCGAGGACAGCGAGGCGCTCACCCATATCCTCCAGCACTGTGAACAGGAGCTCCTCCAGCAACTCGCCGACCGCGAGCGTGCTTCGGCCGATGCCGCGGCCGACCCGCTGGAGCGGCTGCTGCAGGACCACGGTGTGCGCGGCATCGCCTGGCGGGCCGCCCAGCTGCCCACCGACCAGCACCGTGACAAGGTCGCCGAGTGGCTGGACATGCTCCTGGAGAGCGTCAAGCGGCCCGAGTTGTGATCCTGGGGAGGACCGTGGGCATCGGAAGGAAGATGCGCCGTCTGTGCGGCGAGCTCGTGGAGGAGCTCTCGCTGACGGCGCCGGCGGAACCGGCCGAGCTGTGCGCGGCGCTGTGCGACGCCATGAGCCGGCGCCGCGGCCGTCCGGTCCGGTTCCGCACGGCCCCCTTCCCGCCCGGCACAGCCAGCGGACTGTGGATCGACATGGCCGAGCAGGACCTCGTCGTCGTGGAGGAACGCACCGCCCCCGACCACCAGTTGGTGATCCTCGGCCATGAGCTGTGGCACATGAACGCCGGGCACCACGGCCACCCTGTGGAGGGCCTTGCGGTCGCGGCCCGGTCGCTGAGCGACACCGCCGACCTGGAGGCCACCGTCCGCCGGGTCGCCGCCCGTACCCGGTTCGACCTCGCCGACGAGCAGGAGGCCGAGAGCTTCGGGCTGCTGCTGGCCAGCAAGTGCCGTACCTGGCTGCCCGGTTCGGCGCTGCGCGGCCCGGTCAAGCGGGACGACCTGGCGGGGCGGATCGAGACCTCGCTGGGCTACCGCGGCCCGCAGAGCCGCTGAACGGCCCGGGCGGGAACGCGATGGACGGATCGAGCTACTACATACCCGCCGCCGCGATGGCGTGCGCCCTGGTCCTCAAGGCACCCGCGCTGCTGCGTTCCTGGCGCGATCCGCTGCTGCGTTCGGTGTGCACCCTGCTCACCCTGGCGGGGCTGGTCTTCCTCTTCGCCGCACCGCCGACCATCGCGAAGGTCAATCGCCTCACCGGTATCACCAATGTCTCGGCGCCCCTGGTGTACTGCCTGCTCAGCGCCTTCAGCGCCGCCTGTCTGGTGCTGGTCGTCAACTGGCGCGGCGGCCCGCCCGCCCAGACCCGTCTCCTCACCCGGCGGATCACCGCCGGATACGCCGTGGTGATCGTCGCCCTGGTGGTGCTGTTCGCCCTCGGGGACGCCCCGGTGGAGCGGCTGCGCGACTTCGACACCTACTACGCCCGCACCCCGTATCTGCGCGAGCTGATCGTGCTCTATCTGACGGCGATGACCGTCGCCGGTCTCGCGATGACCGCACTGTGCTGGCGCTGGGCCCTCCAGGTGCACGACTGGCTCCGGGCCGGGCTGCTGATCATCGTGACCGGCTATCTGTTCAACCTGGCCTATCTGGCGACCAAGTTCACGGCCGTGGTGGCCCGTTGGTGCGGCGGTGACCTGGACGGCCTGAGCACCTATGCGGCACCCGTGCTGGCCTCCGCGGGCGCGCAGATCAGCGCCGTCGGCTTCTGTCTTCCGCTGGCCTGCCGACGCGTCGGGGACAGCTGGACCACCTGGACGACCTACCGCAGGCTCGGACCGCTGTGGCACGAGCTGCGCCCGGTGTCCGCCCACGCCGGCCGGGAGCTGCGCATCTCCTGGTGGTCGCCGGTCGAACTGCAGGTGACACAGCGGGAGTCCGACATCCACGACGGCATGCTCAGCCTCTACCCCTACTTCGACCCCGCGGTCCGCTCCCGCGCCTATGACGCGGCGGTGGCGACCGGCTCGGACCCGCTCCAGGCGGAAGCCGAGGCGGACGCGGCGATGGTGGCGGCGGCCGTACGGGCCAGGGCCGCCGACCCGGAGGGCCGGGTCATCGACGCGGCGGAGGTGACCCTCGCCTCCGCTCCCCACGAGGGGTCCAGGGACCTGGTGCGGATGTCGCTGGCCCTGCGCCGGTCACCGGTCGTCGCGGCCGTCCGCGGGCAGGCCTGGGGGCCACCGCGGTGACGCCGCGCCCGACGCCGCCGCGCCCGTCAGCTCTCCCCCTCGACAGAAAGAGTGCCCCCGCCCATGTCTGACAGAGCCGCTCCTCGCCGCACCGCGGTGGTCGTCGGCGGCAGCATCACCGGCATGCTCGCCGCTTCGGTGCTCGCCGACCACGCCGATGTCACCGTGGTGGAACGCGATGTCCTTCCCGACGGTCCCCGGCCGCGCAAGGGACTGCCGCAGGCCCGCCATGCCCATGTGCTCTGGTCCGGCGGCGTCAAGGCCCTGGAAGAGCTGCTGCCGGGGGTCGTCGACGAGTTGGTGACGCACGGCGCCCACCGGGTCCGCATCATGACCGACCTGGTGTCCAAGGCCCCCTCGGGCCAGTGGTTCCGCCGGTTCGAGCACAGCCGTCACACCAATGTGCTGTGCAGCCGCGATCTGCTGGACGCCGTGATCCGGGCCAGGGTGCTGAAGGACCGGCGGATCACCCTGCTGACGGACACCGAGGCGCTCGGTCCCGAGGGCGGCGCGGACCGGGTGCGCGGGATGCGCGTCCGTACGGCGGGCGCCACCACCTCTCTGCCGGCCGACCTGGTGGTGGACGCGAGCGGGCGGGCCAGCCGGGCCCATGTCTGGCTGCGGGAGCTGGGCCTCCCGCCGGTCCCCGAACGCACCGTCGACGCCGGCTTCGCCTATGCCAGCCGGATGTACCGTGCGCCCGGAACCACCGCCGCCGGATTCCCCATCGTCAACGTCCAGGCCGACCCGCGGAACGCTCCCGGCAGGGCCGGCATCATCACCCCCGTCGAAGGGGGCCGCTGGCTGGTGACGCTCGCCGGGACCCGGGGCGGACAGCCCACCGCCGACAACGAGGCGTTTCTGGCCTTCGCCCGGACGCTGTCCCATCCGGTCATCGGTGAGCTGCTCGCCGACGCCGAACCCGAGACCGATGTCGTCACCTCCCGGAGCACCGTCAACCACCGGCGCTACTACGAGAAGGCCACCCGCTGGCCCGAGGCCTTCACCGTCCTCGGGGACGCCGTGGCCGGCTACAACCCCGTCTACGGCCACGGGTTGAGCGTCTCCGCGCTGAGCGTCCTCGCCCTGCGCCGTGTGCTGCGCCGGAGGGACCTCGTCGCGCCCGGCACGGCCCGGCGCATCCAGAAGGCTGCGGCACGCCCCGTCGAGGGCGCCTGGAGCCTGGCGGTCGGCCAGGACGTCTTCTACCCGGGCGCCGGTGCCGAGCCGCCCACCCGGCTGGAGAAGGCCCTCACCGCCTTTGTCGACAAGGCGGTGGACGCCGGGTCACGCGACCCGCGCGCCCTGCGGGTGCTCCTGGACGTGATGAGCATGGAGGCGTCCCCCGCCCGGCTGCTCGGGCCCGACATGCTCGCCCTGATCTGTTTCGGCCGGAAGCGACCGCCCCTCGACGGCCCCCCGCTCACCGGGACCGAATGGCGTGCGGTCACGGCGACACCGGCACGGGAGGAGTGACGCCCGGGCGCCCGACCACCCCGCCCCGAGGCCATACGGACACACGGGCCCCGCACCCGCCGCCCCTCAGCCCCACGCACCTCAGGGCCGACGAACGGCTCCCCGCCGCCACGGCCACACCGCCGTCCGTGACGCCCTGCCGCGGGACTGCAGGGGCCCCGGGCCACGGAACCGGGATCGCCCCTGCCGCACAGCACCGGCCCACTGCGCCGACCGGGCGAACCCCCGCCCGTGGAACCGGCATTGTCAGTGGCGCACGGCAAGCTGAAGCCACGTCACCGGTCGGCGCGGCGGGCGGCCGCGTGCCGGGGCGTGTGCCGTGCACCTGTGCCGCGCGACGCCTGTCGCCCGGCCGACCCGGGGAGAGCCGACCGATGCCGACCGCCGTAGGGACCGACCGTGAACGCGCCGCCGTACAGGCCTATCTGCACCTGCTGCACACCGTACGGGCCGCCCTGGACGGTCCCCCCGACCCACGGCGACCGCCCCTGGTGCCGCCCGCCGTACTGGCCGAGGCGGACCGGGCCCTGGCGGACGCGGGACTCAGCGGCACCGAGAAGGAGTTCTTCCGTCTGGTCGGCGACCGGTGCTCCCGATGACCCTCGTGCACCGGCCCCGCGAGCCCGGCCCGATCCGAACGAATGTGCCTAGCCTTGGGGCACGACCACGGAGGTCGCGGCCAGTCCGTGCCGGGCCGCCCAGCGGCCCTCGAAGACCTCCACCCGGCGACCGGCCACCACCGGCCCCGGGACCAGCAGCCGGGCCCGGAGAGTTCCGCCGGCGGAGATGCCCGAGCCGTCCCCGGCGTCCGGCGCGTCGCCCGGCAACAGCTCTATGTCGGCCTCGTGGAAGTCGAGCCACCGGCCGGTCAGCGGGAACCACGCCTTGTAGACGGACTCCTTGGCGCTGAACAGCAGCCGGTCCCAGTGGACCGACGGATGGCTGCGGGCGAGCCCCCGCAGCCGCGCACGCTCGGCGGGCAGCGAGATCGCGTCCAACACGCCGTCGGGCAGCCGGTCATGGGGTTCCGCGTCGATGCCCAGCGAGACCAGTTCCCCGGCCCGGGCCAGCGCGGCGGCACAGTAGCCGTCGCAGTGCGTCATGCTGCCGATCAGCCCGTCCGGCCAGCGCGGCGCGCCACGCTCACCGGGCAGGATGGGGCGTCCCGGCACGCCGAGCTTCTCCATGGCCTGCCGCGCACAGGCGCGTACGGTGGCGAACTCCCGGCGCCGTTTGTCGACGGCCCGGGCGACGACGGCCTCCTCCTCGGGGTAGAGGAAGGTGTCGTCACCGGTCGTGGCGTTGCCGGAGGCCTCCACCACCGCCACCGAACCCGGGACCAGATCCTCGAACACCTGCTTGAACCTCCATCGGCAGAATGTGGCGCAGCCTCCCGGGCGGCCCCGGGCGTGGGCCCCATTCGCGGGGGTAGCCGACCGACACCTCTTCGAAGCGGACGCCCTCGTGGTGGGTGGTCCGCGGAATGTGCAGATGCCCGTAGACCATGCAGGCGACACGGAAGCGGCGGTGCCAGTCGGCCGTCAGCCGGGTGCCGCACCACATGGCGAACTCGGGATAGCGCAGGACGTTCATGGGGTGCCGGTCCAGCGGATAGTGGTTCACCAGCACCGTGGGGAGGTCGTCCGGGATCTCGGCGAGCCTGCGCTCGGTCTCGGCCACCCGGGCCCGGCACCAGGCCTCGCGGCTCGGGTAGGGGTCGGGGTGCAGCAGAAACTCGTCCGTGCAGACGATCCCGGTGCTGTGGGCATAGGCCAGCCCCTGCTCCTTGGTCGCGCAGCCGGCCGGCAGGAAGGAGTAGTCGTAGAGCAGGAACAGCGGCGCCACCACCGCCGGTCCGCCAGGACCCTCCCAGATCGGGTAGGGGTCCTCGGGCGTGGTCACTCCCAGTTCCCGGCACAGGGCGACCAGATGCTCGTACCGCTCGACCCCGCGCAGGGTGACGGTGTCCTTCTGGTGGGTCCACAGCTCATGGTTGCCCGGCGCCCAGATCACCTTGCGGAAGCGGCCGGCGAGCAGCTTCAGGGCCCAGCGGATGTCGGCGACGGTCTCGGCCACATCACCGGCGACCAGCAGCCAGTCCTCGTCCGACGTGGGCCGCATCCGCTCCACCAGGGCCCGGTTCTCCGGGTATCCGATGTGCAGATCGCTGATGGCGAGCAGCCGTCCACGGCCTTCCGACGACTCCACCCGCGCCCCTTTCAAGAATCGAACGTGAACACAAGAACACACCGGGACCTCGACCGACAAGGGAGACCCGCGGGAGCTAGGGGAACCCCCGGAAAACACCGGTCCGCGGATGCTCACGGGGCCCGTGGGACCACCCGTGCCACCGGGACGGAGCCGGGGCGGATCCGTAACGCGCGTGTAGCAGTGGCAGTGCCCGGAAGGGCCTATGATCGCCCCAGCACATCCGCAACGAACGCTGTGACGCGCACGACGGCTCGGTGCACCTCCCCCACCCCTGGCCGGGCACGGCCTGCTTCGCCCTGCCCGCGTTCCCGAAAGGCGGCCTGCATGGTCTCTCGCGTACGCGTCTGGCTCAACCGCACGTACGCGGAGAACGTGTTCTTCATGGATCAGCTGCGGAGAAATCCGAGCGACCGGGCGGTCGAGATCCATGCCACCCATGGCAGCGCCGACTCCCCCGTCCTGGCCGCGGCCGACACCGCCGAGCTGGAGCCGGAGGGGCTGTCCCCGGCGGCCTATGTCGAGTACGCCCTGGACCAGTGCGCGCGCCGCGGCATCGATGTGTTCGTGCCCCGGCTGCATCAGGAGGCGATCGTCGCGCACCGCGCCGAGTTCGAGGCGGCCGGTACGGCACTGCTGGCGCCGCCCGTCGAGGCGGTGACGGTCTTCCAGGACAAGGTGACGGCCTATCAGGCGGTCCAGGCGGTCGGAATTCCCGTGCCGCCCTGGCGTCGGGTCACGAACGAGGACGAACTCGTCGCCACCGTCGAGGAGTTGGAGGCCGGCGGACACCGGGCCTGCTTCAAGCCCGCGGCAGGCGCGGGCGGTGTGGGTTTCCGGGTCATCACCCGGACCCCCTTCTCGATGGTGCAGCTCGAGGGCTTCCCCAGCCCCTATGTGCCGCTGGACCTGGTGGTCCGGGCGGTGCGCGAGGCCGAGGCGCCCGTCGACTGGCTGGTGATGCCGCGCCTGGAGCAGCCCGAGGTGTCGGTGGACTGCCTGACCGGGCCCGACAACCGGATCCGTATGGCGGTGGGCCGCACCAAGATGGGCCGCCGCCGGGGCTTCACCCTGCACGAGCAGTGGCTGGAGCCGGCCAGGCGGCTCGCGGAGGGCTTCGGGCTGCACCATCTCTCCAACATCCAGTTCCGGATGTACGGCGACCGGCCGGTGCTCATGGACGTCAACACCCGCCCGGCGGGCGGACTGCATCAGCTGGCGCTGTGCGGGATCAACGCCCCTTGGGCGGCGGTGCAGTTGGCGCTCGGGGAGGACCCCGGCACGGTGGTGCCGCCGTTCCTCGGCACGGACTACACCGTGGTCTCGGGGCCGCGTCCGCTGCGTCCGCTCTCGGTTCCGCAGCAGCGGGCCGGGGAGCAGCAGGTGCCCCCCGCGCCGCTCACGGCTCCGGCCGGTTCGGCGGGAGGCGGCTCGGCCGCGGCCGGCACCGCCGGGGTGGACGCGCAGAAGGTGCTGCCGCTGTAGGGCAGGGCGGGACCGATCCGCGCCGAAGCCTTGACAGCGGGATTGGTCCATACCAACTTGGTTGCGCACCCTTCTGCACCTCCCGCGCCTCCCCGCAGTTTCCGTGCACCCCGCAGTCCCGGTGCACCCCGCACTTCCCTGCACTCCCGAACCCCCCATTTCCTTCTGGGAGATCGCATGCGTTCCGTTCTCAGACGTACCAGACGTGCCCTCCTCGCACTCGTCGGCTCCGCCGCCCTCGCCCTGGCCGGGGCGGTCGCCCTCCCCGGGACCGCCGCGGCGGCCAACATCCTGTCCAACCCCGGCTTCGAAACCGGCGGCCTCTCCCCCTGGTCCTGCACCGGCAATCTGGGCTCGATCGTCTCCAGCCCCGTGCACGGCGGCTCCAAGGCCCTTGCGGGCGCCGTGAGTTCCAGCGACAACGCGCAGTGCGGCCAGACCGTCCCGGTCCAGCCGAACACGGCGTACACCCTCAGCGGCTGGGTCCGCGGCAGCTATGTCTACCTCGGTGTGGACGGCGGTGCCTCGACCTGGACCTCGTCCCCGTCGGCGTACAGCCAGCTGTCCGTCTCCTTCACCACCGGCGCCTCCCAGACCAGCGCCACCATCTATGTCCACGGCTGGTACGCGCAGGGGACGTACTACGCCGACGACATCAGCCTGGACGGCCCCGGCGGGGGCGGCGGCGGCTCGGACACCCAGGCGCCGACCGCGCCGGGGAACCTGACCTCCACCGGCAAGACGTCCACCAGTGTGTCGCTGTCGTGGTCGGCCTCGTCGGACAACGTCGGGGTGACCGCGTACGACGTCTACAGCGGCGCCAACCGGGTGCTCAGCGTCTCCGGTACGACCGCCACGGTCAGCGGGCTCTCGCCCAGCACCTCTTACACCTTCACGGTCAAGGCGCGGGACGCGGCCGGGAACGTCTCGGGGGCCTCCAACGCGGTGACCGTCACCACCGCCGCGAACAGCGGCGGCGGGACCACCGGCTTCAAGCAGGCCGCGCCCTATCTCTACCTCGGCTGGGGCGACCCGCCGAACGCGGCCTCGGTGATGAGCTCCACCGGGATCAAGTGGTACACCCTGGCGTTCATGCTGGACTCCGGCGGCTGCAACCCCGCCTGGGACAGCAGCCGACCGCTGACCGGCGGCACCGACCAGAGCGTCATCAACCAGATCCGCTCCGCGGGCGGTGATGTCGTGCCCTCGTTCGGCGGCTGGTCGGGCAGCAAGCTCGGCGCCAACTGCTCCTCGGCGAGCGCGCTCGCCGGAGCCCTCCAGAAGGTGATCAACGCCTATGGCCTCAAGGCCATCGACATGGACATCGAGAACTCGGACGAGTTCGAGAACGAGGCCGTGCAGGCGAAGATCCTTACCGCGCTGAAGACCGTCAAGGCCAACAACCCCGGTCTGAAGACGATCGTCACCTTCGGCACCTCGACGACCGGCCCGACCTACTACGGCAACCGGCTCATCGAGCAGGCGCAGTCGCTGAACGCCGACATCGACGTGTTCACCATCATGCCGTTCGACTTCGGCGGCGGCTCCGACATGTACGGCAACACGGTGAATGCGGCCGAGGGCCTGAAGACCAAGCTGAAGTCCACCTTCGGCTGGGACGACGCGACGGCCTACGCGCACATCGGCATCTCCGGGATGAACGGCCTCAGCGACCAGCAGGAGAACACCACCCCGGCGACCTGGACCAAGATCCGTGACTGGTCCAACTCCCATCACATCGCCCGGCTGGCCTACTGGGCGGTCAACCGTGACCGGCCGTGCGCGGGCGGAGGCGTGGTGAGCAACTGCTCCGGCATCGACCAGAGCACCTGGCAGTTCACCTCCATCACGGCCGGGTTCACCGGCTGACGAAGGACATCGGGGCCCGGTCGCGTCGCGGCCGGGCCCCGGTGCGTCCGGGGCCGGTGCGACCGGGGCCGGTGCGACCGGGGCCGGTGCGACCGGGGCCGGTCCGGGGCCGGTGCGTCCTGGGCCGGTCCGGGGCCGGTGCGTCCCGGCCCTGGCGTGCGCCTCTCAGCGGAGGTACGCCAGTCCGGGGTGGACCGCGGTGTACCCCTCGACCAGCCCCCGGGCGACGTTCACGGAGTCGACCAGCGGATGCAGGGCGAAGGCCTTCACCGCCGTGGCGCGGGAGCCGGACTCGGCGGCGGAGAGCACCTCGCGTTCGACGGCCTTGACCGCGCACACCAGGCCGGTGGCGTGGCCCGGCAGCGGGTCGGCGGCGATGGGGTGCGCCCCGTTGGCGTCGACCAGGCACGGCACCTCGACGACGGCCTCCGGGTCGAGGACCGCGAGGGTGCCGCGGTTGCGCACATTGAGGATCAGGGTGGTGCGCTCGTCACGGGCGATGGCCCGCATCAGGGCGAGCGCCACCTTCTCGTAGCCGCCGGACAGATCCTCGGCCTCCCGCTCCCCGGCGCCCGCGGTCTCCCGGTTCTCGGCCATATAGGTGGCCTCGCGCTCGGCCCGGGTGCGCTCCCAGGCCGTGAGGGCCCCGGCGTCCGGGCGCCTCATCTCCGCGTAGAAGCGGGACTGCTGGTCGCGCAGAAAGGCGCCGCGGGTCTGCTCGGCCTCGCGGTAGGCGCGGACCGTCTCGCGGTTGAAGTAGTAGTAGTGCAGATACTCGTTCGGGATCGCGCCCAGCGACCGCAGCCAGTCGGGGCCGAAGAGCCTGCCCTCCTCGAAGGAGCCGAGCAGCCCGGGGTCGGCGAGCAGCCGGGGCAGTTCGTCGCGTCCTGCGACGCGCAGTCCGCGCACCCAGCCCAGGTGGTTGAGGCCCACATAGTCGATGAACGCCTCGCCCGGGTTCGCCACGCCCAGCACCCGGGCGATACGGCGGCCGAGGCCCACCGGGGAGTCGCAGATGCCGATGACACGGTCACCGAGGTGGCGGGACATGGCCTCGGTGACCAGGCCCGCCGGGTTGGTGAAGTTGATGACCCAGGCATCGGGGGCCAGCCGGGCCACCCGCCGCGCGATGTCGACGGCCACGGGCACGGTCCGCAGCCCGTACGCGATGCCGCCCGCGCCGACCGTCTCCTGGCCGAGCACCCCCTCCGCGAGGGCCACCCGCTCGTCGTCTGCACGGCCCTCGAGACCGCCGACGCGGATCGCGGAGAAGACGAAGTCGGCGCCGCGCAGGGCCTCGTCGAGGTCGGTGGTGGACCTCACCGCGGGCGCGTCGGGCACCCGCGCGGCCTGCTCGGCGAGGACACGGCTCACCGCGGACAGCCGCTCCGCGTCCAGATCGTGCAGTACGACCTCGGTGACCCGGCCCTCGGCCCGGTCGCCGAGGAGCGCCCCGTACACCAGCGGCACCCGGAATCCGCCACCGCCCAGAATCGTCAGCTTCACGCTCGCACCTCTCCTGCCCCGCACACATCCGGACCTGCCACGATCGCCCCGGCGCCCGCCTCCTCGGGCGGGCAGCGGGGTCCTCCTCGATCATCGACCCGTCCCGCGGAGGAGTGCACGGTTCCGTGCCACCGCACCCGAACGGTACCGACGCGTGACTGCCGGCGGGGACGGCGGCCGACGACGTGTGCGCGCCCCGCATCGAGGGTCCGAGCCGGTGCGCATCGCCTGCCACCGGGCCGCCATCGAGTCCATGCCGGGCCTTCAGGGCGGCTTCATCCGGGGGTTCCGGGGTCACGGCAGGCTACGGCGTGTGAGCTACGGGAGAGCGGCCGGACGCAGGGGCACCGGGCGGTACGGGGGCGGCGTGGCCGCGCTCGACCGCTGCCGGCCGGACGCCGGTGTCCTCGGGGAGCTGCCGGGACACGGTGCGGCCCCCATGACCGAGACGGTGTTCCCCGGACACCCGCCCGAGTCGGAGAGCACGGCGCCGGTGGGCATGGAGTGCTTCCGCCATGAGGGCATCGTCATCCGCAATCAGCGGCGCCTCGGCGGCCTGGACCGGCTGACGGCCGAGTGGGAGCTGACCCTCGCCGACGGCCGCACCCTCACCGCCCCGGCCGCTCTGCCCCGGCTCGTCCCGGGCGAGTCGGCCGCCGTGCCACTGCCCTTCGCACTGCCGCGGGACGGCGGTGAGGCCTGGCTGACGCTGCGGGTGCGCACGGCGGAGGACCAGCCGTGGGCACCCAAGGGCACTCAGGTGTGCGTACGGCGGCTGCGGCTGAGGGGGCCCACGGCCCGCTCGGCGGCGGTGGGGTCGGGCGCGGCTACTGCCTGACGGGGCCGACGAACACGGCCTCATCGGTGGAACCGTCCTCCAGGACCGGCAGATGCACGGTGAGCTGGAGGGTGCCCCGGTGCGTCTCGTTGGGCGGGACGATCACCGCGCTGCTGAAGGTCGCACCGGTGCCGCCGCTGTCGTTCCGCAGCGCCAGCAGATCGAAGGTCGCGCTCCGTCCCGGGGCGAGGGTGACGGTCTGCGGGTTGTCCATGGTGCGCTGGGCGCTGACCCGGCCGTCCTTGCCGACCAGGTCCACGCTCGGGTAGCCGCGCAGGGAGCAGATCGTGGAGCCGGAGTTGGTCAGCCTGATGACGACAGCGCTGAAGTCCTCCTGGGTGTGGGTCGCGCCCTTGGCGAAGGTCAGGTTCATGGTCTTGCAGGACGGGCCGGGGTTCACCAGCACACTGGGGCGGGCGGGGCTGCCCGGCCGGGGCGGTGAGACCGGGGGCCGGGACCTGGGCGCCGCCGGGGACCTTCCGGCCGTCGAGCCGGTCCCGGACGCCGCGAGGGTCCCCGTGACGGAAGCACCCGGAGAGGCCTGGCCGGAGCGTACGGGGCGCGCTCCCCTGCCCTTCTCGTCACCGCTGCCCTTGCACGCGGTGAGCGGGATCCCCGCCGCGAGCACGACGGCGATGAACGCCGGCACCGTGCGGAGCCGTGGAACACGCATGAGATCCCCCCTGGTTGAGAGCACCGGAGCAGCATCACGATCCCGGCAAGGAAGGTACACGCGAGATCACCCGGTGTGATCGCGGCTCGCGGGGGATCGTTCACATGCGCGACGTCACCCGCCGCCGGACGGGCCGTCCGGTCCCCTTCGACCGTGCCCGGGCCGACGCCCTCGCCGGACCGCACGGGGGCGCGACACGCGAGCCGGACGGGCACGGCCCCGGGCGGCCCCGCCGGGAGACGATGCCCGGCGAGGGCCGAGTGACGGCCGGCTTCCCGGGAAAGGCGAGCGATGGGTGGTGGACGCGGCGACGACCGCGGCAGGGACCGGGCGGGGGCGGTGGGGCAGCCGAACCTCGTCGCGCCCGTGGATGTCCCCGCGCTGTCCGTGCGGTTCTGGGTGCTGGTGCTGGCCACGGGGGTGCTGGCGGGGCTCGCGGGTGCCGCCCTGATGGTGCTGCTGCACACGGCGGGCCACCTCACCTATGCCTACCGGTCGGGGAGTTTCCTGGCCGCGGTCGAACGGGCCGGTGCGCCCCGCCGGGTGGTGGCCCTGGCCCTCGCCGGGGCGGTCGCCGGGATCGGCTGGTGGCTGCTGCGGTGGTGGACGGGGCCCGGCGGACCCGAGGTGAGCGCGGCACTGTGGCGGGACAAGGGGCATCTGCCGCTGCGCCGCAGTCTGGGCACCGCAGTGCTGTCCGTGGTGATCGTGGGCATGGGCGCGTCGCTGGGGCGGGAGGCGGCACCCCGGCTGGCCGGTGCGGCGCTGGCCTCCCGGCTGTCCGACTGGGCCCGCCTGGACACCGCGCACCGCAGACTGCTGGCCGCCTGCGGCGCCGGTGCCGGCATGGCGTGCGTGTACAACGTCCCGCTGGGAGGGGCGCTGTTGACCCTGGAGGTGATGCTCGGTGTGCTGTCGCTGCGGCTGGCCCTGCCCGCCCTCGCCACCTCCTGCATCGCGACCGCGGTCGGCTGGATCCTGCTGCCCTCCGGGCCCACCTATCAGCTGCCCGATGTGCCGCTGTCCGCCTCGCTGACCGTGTTCGCCGTGCTGATCGGGCCCTTCGCGGGGCTGCTCGCGGTCGGCTGGGTGCGTCTGATCAGGATCGCGCACGAGCTCCGGCCGAAAGGGTGGCGGCCACTGGTCGCGCCCCTGCTGGTGTTCACCGCGGTCGGCGCGCTGGCCGTCCCGTATCCGCAGCTGCTCGGCAACGGCAAGGACATCATCCAGCTCACCCTGGGCGCACAGCTCGCCGCCCCCGCACTGGTGGCCCTGCTCCTCCTCAAGCCGATCGCCACCGCCGCCAGCCTGGGCAGCGGCGCCAGCGGCGGGCTCTTCACCCCCACGGTCGCCACCGGTGCCCTGCTGGGCGCCCTCGCCGGGCAGGGCTGGACCCTGGCCTGGCCGGGAGCGCCCGCGGGCTTCGCCGTCGTCGGGGCCGCCGCCGTGCTGGCCGCCGCGATGCAGGCGCCCGTCGCCGCCATCGTGCTGATGCTGGAACTCACCCGCACCATCGACGCGCTGATGGTCCCGCTGCTCCTCGCGGTCACCGGAGCCATGGTCGTCTCCCGGAGGCTCGACACCCCGTCCATCTACTCCGTACGCCTCCCCGCCCAGTGACTCCCGGCCGAAGCGGAATCAGCACACCTCCCGTTTCACCCCCTGAACTCCCTTGCCGCGCAAGGACTTTCCCGGCTTCGCCTCTTGACGGCCGAGCAAGGTCAGAGGACATTGGCCGCGCGGCGTGAGAGCGCTCTCAACCAGTCCGACCCCCTCTGCTCTCGCGCGCCTCCGCATACCCCCACCTGTACCGAGGAGGCACACCCATGAAGATCACCTCCGGCATCCCCCCGAGACGCCGCCCGCTGCGCCGCGCACTGGTCGCGGTGCTCGGCACCATGGGCCTGGCCGTGGCGGCCGCCACGGCCGCCACCCTGCCCGCGAACGCGTCCGCCCCCGCACCGCCCTCCGGCTGGAACCAGGTCTTCCTCGACGACTTCAACGGGCCCGCCGGATCCGGCGTCGACACGGGCAACTGGCAGTACGACCTCGGCACCGGCTACCCGGGCGGTGCCGGCAACTGGGGTACCGGCGAGGTCGAGACGATGACCTCCAGCACCGACAACGTCTCGCTGGACGGCAACGGCAATCTCCTGATCACCCCGCGCCGTGACGGCTCCGGCCACTGGACCTCGGGGCGCATCGAGACCACCCGCGGCGACTTCCAGCCCCAGGCGGGCGGGGCGCTGCGCGTCGAGGCCCGCATCCAGATGCCGAACGTCACCGGCGCCGCCGCCAAGGGCTACTGGCCCGCGTTCTGGATGCTGGGCACGCCGTACCGGGGCAACTACTGGAACTGGCCGGGCGTCGGCGAGCTGGACATCATGGAGAACGTCCAGGGGCTGAACACCAACTGGTCCACGATGCACTGCGGCACCAGCCCGGACGGCCCCTGCCACGAGACCACCGGCATCGGCGGCTCCACCTCCTGCACCGGCGCCACCTGCCAGGCCGGCTTCCACACCTACGCGGTGGAGTGGGACCGCTCGACGAGCCCCGAGGAGATCCGCTTCTCCCTCGACGGCACCACCTTCCACACCGTGAGGGCGAATCAGGTCGACGCCGCCACCTGGGCGAACGCCACCAACCACGGCTACTTCGTGATCCTGAACGTGGCGATGGGCGGCGGCTTCCCGGACGCCTTCGGCGGCGGCCCGGACGGCGGCACCGAGCCCGGGCACCCGATGGTGGTCGACTATGTGCGGGTGCTCCAGTCCTCCGGCGGCGGGGGCGGCACCACCCCTCCGCCGTCGTCCGGCAACCGGAACGCCTACGACCGGATCGAGGCCGAGTCGTTCGACAGCCAGTCGGGGGTGGTCACCGAGGCCACCACGGACAGCGGCGGCGGCCAGAACATCGGCTCGCTGGCGAACGGCGACTGGGCTCTCTACAAGGGCGTCGACTTCGGCTCCTCGGCGGCCACGCAGTTCTACGGCCGGGTCGCGAACGGTGCGGCCCAGGGGGTCGGCGGGCTGGTCGAGGTGCGCCTCGACAACCGTTCGAACGCACCGATCGGCAGCTTCGCGGTGGGCAACACGGGCGGCTGGCAGAACTGGCAGACGGTTCCGGCGAACATCTCCCCCGTCACCGGCACCCATGACGTCTATCTCACCTTCACCAGCGGCCAGCCCAACGACTTCGTGAACGTGAACTGGTTCTCCTTCGGTCACTGACAGGAAGACGGGAGACGGGAGACGGGAGACGGGAAGTGCCGAGGGGGGCGGGCCAAGTGCCCGCCCCCCTTTCTGTGCCCTTCCGCCGTCCGTGAAGGCCCGCGTGGCGATCGGGCGGGTGTCGCCGCGACCTGGTACCGGTACGTCGGTGAGAGTGGACGCATCGTCTCCCCGGACACCGAGGTGCCTCCGCCGGTGCCGGAACCCGGTGCGGCGGGTACGGCTTCACCGCCGGGACGTGGCCGCCGCCGAGGAATCCCTCGCACCCGTCAGCGGTTGTTCCGACCGCCGAAGGGCACCGTGGAGTCCGGGGCGGGCCGGGACGACCTGCCGGAGGCGGTAGCACACTGCATACGGAGCAAGGGAGTTGATGGGCAATGAGTGAGGAGAGGTCCGAGGGGACCACTGCCGGGAACACGGAGCCGGAGACCGTGACGACCGGAGCCACGGGTGAGAACGGAAGCGCGGCGGAGGACTGGGGCAACCCCCTCCGTGATCCCCGCGACCGGCGTCTCCCCCGGATCGCGGGCCCCTCCGGTCTGGTGATCTTCGGTGTCACGGGCGATCTGTCCCGCAAGAAGCTGATGCCCGCCGTCTACGACCTCGCCAACCGGGGTCTGCTGCCGCCGGGCTTCTCGCTCGTCGGCTTCGCCCGGCGCGACTGGGCCGACGAGGACTTCGCCGAGGTGGTGCACCAGGCGGTGCGCGAGCATGCCCGTACGCCCTTCCGCGAGGAGGTGTGGCAGCAGCTCGCCGAAGGCATGCGGTTCGTCCCCGGCACCTTCGAGGACGACGACGCCTTCGCACAGCTGTGCACGGCCATCGACGAGCTGAACGCGTCCCGGGGCACCGGCGGCAACTATGCGTTCTATCTCTCCGTGCCGCCGAAGTTCTTCCCGCAGGTCGTCCGGCAGCTGAAGAAGCACGGGCTCGCCGACGCCCCGGCGGGCTCCTGGCGGCGCGCGGTCATCGAAAAGCCGTTCGGCCATGATCTGGCGAGCGCGCGTGACCTCAATGCGATCGTGCACGATGTGTTCGAACCTGACCAGGTCTTCCGCATCGACCACTATCTGGGCAAGGAGACGGTCCAGAACATCCTGGCACTGCGCTTCGCCAATCAGATGTACGAGCCGGTGTGGAACCGCTCGTATGTCGACCATGTGCAGATCACCATGGCCGAGGACATCGGCATCGGCGGCCGGGCCGGCTACTACGACGGCATCGGCGCCGCCCGCGACGTCATCCAGAACCACCTCCTCCAGCTGCTGGCCCTCACGGCCATGGAGGAGCCCATCGCCTTCGACGCGGAGGCGCTGGTCACCGAGAAGCTGAAGGTCCTCAGGTCGGTGGAACTCCCGGAGGACCTCGGCGGCCACACCGTGCGGGGACAGTACGCGGCCGGCTGGCAGGGCGGCGAGCGGGTCGGCGGCTATCTGGAGGAGGAGGGCATCGACCCCGGGTCCACCACGGACACCTATGCGGCGATCAGGCTGGGGATCGACAACCGCCGCTGGGCGGGCGTGCCCTTCTATCTGCGCACCGGCAAGCGGCTGGGCCGCCGGGTCACCGAGATCGCGGTCGTCTTCCAGCGGGCGCCGCACTCCCCCTTCGACACCACCGCCACCGAGGAGCTCGGCGAGAACGCGATCGTCATCCGCGTCCAGCCCGACGAGGGCATGACCGTGCGCTTCGGTTCCAAGGTGCCGGGTACCTCGATGGAGCTCCGGGACGTCAGCATGGACTTCGCCTACGGCGAGTCCTTCACCGAGTCGAGCCCGGAGGCCTACGAACGGCTGATCCTGGACGTACTGCTCGGCGACGCCAATCTGTTCCCCCGCACCGAGGAGGTGGAGGAGTCCTGGAGGATCCTCGACCCGATCGAGGAGTACTGGGCCTCCCACGGCAAGCCCGCACAGTATCCCGCGGGCACCTGGGGTCCGGAGGAAGCCGACGAGATGCTCGCACGAGACGGACGGAGCTGGCGCAGGCCATGAAGATCGACCTCACCGACACCACGTCAAGCCAGATCAACAAGGCCCTGGTGCAGGGCCGCCGGGCCATCGGCACCCCCGCCGTGGGCATGGTCCTCACCCTGGTCATCGTCACCGACGAGGAGGACGCCTATGACTCGCTCAAGGCGGCCGAGGAGGCCTCGCACGAACATCCCTCGCGCACCCTGGTCGTCATCAAGCGGCACGCCCGCACCCTGCGGGACCGCACCTCCTCCCGGCTGGACGCCGAGGTCCGGGTGGGCGCCGACGCCGGTACCGGCGAGACGGTGATGCTGCGGCTCTACGGGGATGTGGCCGACCACGCCGACTCGGTGGTGCTGCCGCTGCTGCTGCCGGACGCCCCGGTGGTCGTGTGGTGGCCGGTGGACGCCCCGGACAACCCGTCCAGGGACCCGTTGGGCGCCCTCGCCCAACGCCGGATCACCGATCTGTACGCCGTCGAGGTGCCGCTGGCCGTGCTGGAGACCCGGGTCTCCTCGTACGCGCCGGGCGACACCGACCTGGCCTGGACCCGGCTGACGCCCTGGCGGTCACTGCTGGCCGCGGCGCTCGACCAGGCCCGTATCCCGGTGACCTCGGCGGCCGTCGAGAGCGAGGCCGGGAACCCCAGCGCCGAACTGCTGGCCCGCTGGCTGGGGTCCCGCCTGGAAGTGCCCGTCGAACGGGTCGTCACGGACGGACCGGTGGTCACGGCCGTCCGGCTGGGCACCGCGAAGGGCGAGATCGTCATCGACCGCCCCGAGGGCCCGCTGGCCACCCTCACCCTGCCGGACCAGCCCCCGCGCACCATCGCGTTGAAGGTGCGTCCGACCTCCGAGCTGATCGCCGAGGAGCTGCGCCGCCTCGACGCGGACGAGATGTACGCCATCGCCCTGCGCGGCGAGGCCGCCGGGAGGAACACCCGCCGTGTCTGACCGCCCCGGGCCCCTCAGACCCGTCCAGGCTTCTGGCCCCGGTCCTTCCACCGCTGCCGCCCTCATGGCCGCGCGTCGCACACCCAGGGAGAAGTGAACTGATATGCAGATCGGACTGATCGGTCTCGGCAAGATGGGCGGCAATATGCGCGAGCGCATCCGCCGCGCGGGCCACACCGTCGTGGGCTACGACCGCAACCCCGAGCTCTCCGACGTCGGCAGCCTGAGCGAACTGGCCGAGAGGCTCGACGCCCCGCGCGTGGTCTGGGTGATGGTCCCGGCCGGCGCCGCCACCCAGTCCACCGTCGACGAACTCGCCGGCCTGCTCTCCCCCGGGGACACCGTGGTCGACGGCGGCAACTCCCGCTGGACCGACGACGAGAAGCACGCCGAGCAGCTCGCGGCCAAGGGCATCGGCTTCGTCGACGCGGGCGTCTCCGGCGGGGTGTGGGGGCTCGAGAACGGCTATGCCCTGATGGTCGGCGGCGACAAGGAGCATGTGGACCGGCTGGGGCCGATCTTCGAGGCGCTCAAGCCGGACGGCCCCTACGGCTATGTCCATGCGGGCAAGGTCGGCGCGGGCCACTTCGCCAAGATGGTCCACAACGGCATCGAGTACGCCATGATGCAGGCCTACGCCGAGGGCTGGGAGCTGCTGGAGAAGGTCGACTCCGTGGAGAACGTCCGGGAGATCTTCCGCTCCTGGCAGCAGGGCACGGTGATCCGCTCCTGGCTGCTGGACCTCGCGGTCGACGCCCTGGACGAGGATCAGCACCTCGGCAAGCTGCGCGGCTACGCCGAGGACTCCGGCGAGGGCCGCTGGACCGTCGAGGCCGCCATCGACAACGCCGTGCCGCTGCCCGCGATCACCGCCGCGCTGTTCGCCCGGTTCGCCTCCCGGCAGGACGACTCCCCGCAGATGAAACTGATCGCGGCACTGCGCAACCAGTTCGGCGGCCACGCCGTCGAGTCAAACAAGTAGCCGAGCGGTCAAGGACCGGCCCCTGACGGCGGGTTGGAACGCGACCGGAACTTATACGGCTCCCGGACAGTTCTTTCTACGTTGCTGTAGAGACAGAAGAGGTCCCGGCCCGCCCCTGACGGCGGGCCGGGGCTCGATGACATCGGGAGTACGCATGGCCCTGTGGGACCGCATCAAGGAATCCGCCTCGACGATGCAGACCCAGCTCGTGGCGAAGAAGAACGATCTGAAGAGCGGGGCCTTCCGCGACGCGAGCATGGCGATGTGCGCCCTGGTGGCCGCCGCCGACGGCACGGTGGACCCGTCCGAGCGCCGGCGTGTGGCCCAGCTCATCGCCGGCAACGAGGTGCTGCAGAACTTCCCGGCCGACGATCTGCGCCGCCGCTTCGAGGACAACCTCGACAAGCTGACGAACGACTTCGACTTCGGCAAGGTCAGCGTGTTGCAGGAGATCGGCAAGGCCAAGAAGAAGCCCGCCGAGGCACGTGCCGTGATCCAGATCGGCATCGTCATCGGCGGCGCCGACGGCGACTTCGACAAGGACGAGCGGGCGGTCGTCCGGGAGGCGTGCTTCGCGCTGGACCTGCCGCCGCACGAGTTCGACCTCTGATCCCCACCGCCCGGGCCACAGCGCGTCGGCGCCCTCGGTGAGACGAGGGCGCGGCCCCGGTGGCCCGGGCTGTGGTGGCCCGGGCCGTGGTCGTCGCGAGCCGGGGCTCGTACGGCGCGCACCCGTCGCTCGTCCCGGGCATGCCGGACGCCCCGCGCCCCGCCATCCGGGTGGCGGGACCCCCGGGTCTGCTGTCCGCCGTCCGCGCGCCCTAGCCTGACGGCATGTCCCGTCGCACCCTGCGAGCCCTCACCCTGGCCGTCTCGGTCACCTGGGCCGAGCTGCGCCACGATCCGGCGCGCGCGGCGCTGTTCGCCGGGCGTCTGCTGCCGGCCCGTGACCGGCACCCGCTGCCGCCGGCGAAACGCCGCCCGGACGCGTCGCCCCGTCCCACCGGACCGGTACCGGCTCCACCGGGGCGAAGGATCCTGCCCGTTCCCGGGAGGGTGCTGCACCTGGTCCCCGAGGGGCTGCCGGAACGGCACACGAACGCCACCGCGCGCACCCAGGCGCTCGCCCGGGCCCAGTCCGCCGCCGGGCTCGACCCGCATGTGGTGACGAGAATCGGATTCCCCCTGGACCACGGGGTGTTCGATGCCCGGCCACTGCATCTGCTGGACGGAGTACCCCAGCACCGACTGCTGCCACGCTGGCTCCCCTACGATCCCACGGCGGCACTGAGCCGCCAGGCAGAGCTGACCGCACACCTCGTCGAACGGCTGCGCCCCTCCGCGCTGCATGTCGGCGGCGATGTGGGCGACGGCCTGGTGGCGCTGGCGCTGCGCGAGACCTATGGGCTCCCCGTGGTCCACGAGGTCCGCCGGCTCGGGCGGGAAGGCCGCGGCATCGGGCAGGAAGGCCGACCAGCCCGGGAGCCCAGGCGCTCCCGAGGGAACCACAACTATCCCGCAATCAGCGAGTGGGAGACCCACTGCCTGCGCGAGGCCGACGCGGTGCTGACGGCGAGTCGGGCGATGAAGACGGAGATCCTCTCGCGCGGGGTGCCCGAGGAGCGGGTACACATCGCACCGGAAGCAGTCGATCCGGCCTTCCTCGACCCCCTCCCCGACAGCACCGCCCTGCGCGCCGACCTCGGCATCGAGCCCGGGGAGCACGTCGTCGGCACGGCAGGAGACCTCACCCGCCCCGAGGGAATCGGCACCCTACTGGAGGCCGCGGCCGAACTACGGCGCCGGGGAGTTCCGGTACGGCTGCTGCTGATGGGCGAGGGACCCGAGCGCCCCGCGCTCGAAACACTGGCCGCACGACTGGGGCTGACGGGGGCGGTGGTGTTCACCGGCCGGGTGCCCCGCGACCGGCTCCGGGCCCACCACGCCGTACTGGACGTTTTCGCCGTGCCACGCATCGAGGAACATCCACACCCGGCGGCGCCCCCGCTCGCCGCGGTCGAGGCGATGGCGAGCGGTCTCCCTCTCCTGGCGAGCGACCTCCCGGCGATGACGGAACTGGTCGACCCAGGAGTCAACGGCCTTCTACTCCCACCGAACTCCACCCCGGCCTGGACCGACGCCCTCGACATGCTCCTCTCCACCCCGAAGAAACGCCAGGCCTGGGGCACCGCCGCCCACGCCACCGTCGTCCGCGACCGCTCCTGGGAACGCATCGCCACCACGACCCTCGACGTCTACCGCACCCTCGGATCCGCGTGAGCCCCCGCTGACGGGGCGCCCACTTCGGGCCGCCAACCGCGGACCCCACCGACCGGAGGCCCACCCACGAAGTCGAGAAGCCCTCAGGGCACAAACGGCCGACATCCAGCATTGCCGGGCCATCCCCGCGGGCGCGGGGATGGTCCCGCCCAGGCGCAGACCTGGCAGTACAAGGTCAGCTGCTCCCCGCACCCGCGGGGATGCCCCCCGGCATGGTCGCCGTGCCGGCGCCGCGGACCCTGCTCCCCCGCAACCTCCGGGATTCCCACACGCTGCGCCCGGAAAGATCCCTCCCACCGCCACAAGGGAGGTGCTGACGATCGGGGCCGGCCGATGACGCGCACGGATCAGTGTGGGATGCCCTCGATGATGTCGCGGGCGCCCTGCCGCAACAGTTCGGCGCAGACGCGTGAGCCGAGTACGACGGGATCGTTCATGGACTCGCCCCAGGAATGGGCGTGAACGAACTTGGATCCGTCACGGGAGAAGACCATCCCACGCAGGCTGAGCTGCCCATCGGGCTCCGTGACGCAGTGCCCCGCGATGGGGCTGTTGCAGTGCCCCCGTAGGCCGTGCAGCAGTACCCGTTCGGCCGTGACCTCCACCATGGTGCGTTCGTGATTGAGCTGCTGGAGGAGATAGGCGACGGCGTCGTCGTCCTTGCGGCATTCGAGGCCAAGGGCGCCCGCGCCGACGGCTGGCAGCATCTCACCAACCTCGAACACCTGTCGCGCCCGGTGCATGAGGTCGAGGCGTTCGAGTCCGGCATGCGCGAGGACCATGGCGTCGAGCTTGTGATCCATGGGCCTGAGCCCGTCGAGTTTGTCGATACGCGAGCCCACCAGACCACGGACGCGCACGACATTGAGGTCGGGGCGAACGCGGTTGATCTGAGCCTTACGTCGCACGGCCGAGGTGGCCACGGAAGCTCCGGGCGGCAGGTCGGCCAGTGTCCGCATGTCGGAACCTTCAGGAACGAGGAGCACGTCGCGCACGTCGTCGCGAGGCAGATACGCGGCGAAGATCAGGCCTCGTGGCATGGGAACGTCGCCCGGCACGTCCTTGATGCAGTGGACAGCCATGTCCACCTGCCCGCGCTGCAACATCTGGTCGATTTCGCGGACGAACAGGCCCTTCCCGCCCAGTTGAGCCAAGTCGCCCTGCCACTTGTCCGCCTCGGTGGTGACCGGCACGACCTCGATGTCCAGGGCAGGCTCGATCTTGCGCAGCAGGCCCGACACCTGGTCGACCTGGGCGAGAGCCAGCGGCGAGTTGCGCGTACCGATGCGCAGGCCACGGGCGGGAAAGTCAGTCGCACTCATAACACCCCTTCGTACCTGAATTCAGCATAGATATCGCTAACCGGAGGCCTACAGTGGCTCCGCGATTCGCGCGGCGACAACGGAAGACCGTGGCCCCGGCGAAAGCAGACTGGGGGTCGTGCGTCCTGCACTCGTCACAGGGGGCCATCCGCGCGCCGCCGCAGAGCTTCACCGGCGAACCTCCAGCGCGAGACGGCGCAGGGCCCTGCGGGTGTCGCAGAGGGTGGGGTCGTCTACGCACTGCTCGCACGTGCTCGGGTGTTCGTTGTGGGCGGTGACGGCGGCCTTGCGCACACACGGCCGACAGCCGCGGGGGTACCAGGGGGCAACGACCCCGACAAGGGTCCCGGATCGCGCGCCGAAGTCGATCGCGGTCTCCCCGGTGAGACGGGTGCCGCACCACACACAGGAGCCACCACGGACCTGTTCCGCCGTCAGGAGCCCTGCGTCGAGGTCGGGGAGCGGCAGAAGATCAAGAGATCTGCCTGCGGCGACAGTGGCCACACCTGCGTGCGCCGCACTTTCGGTCATGCCGAAGCCTCCGGTAGGGGCGTGGCGCCAACCGCGAGGATGCACGCGATACGCTCCGCGCATTCCTGTTCACGTCCACGCTCGCCGATCCTGTAGTCGAATGAGGTGACGAAGCTCCCCTCCGTAACGGTGTTTTCCTCCGAGAGGCGACTGTTGAGAGGGTTTGAGACGTGCAGTCGTAAATCGGTATTGCAGATGTCCACCACAAGGCCATGCGCCTCGAGTCGGGCGCCCAGTTCTCTCAGGTTGTCGATGTCCACGGGTCGACCATCTCAACCCGGCTCCCGACTGGGGATATGACAACCTATGACACCGGGAGATGATCTTGATTTATCGAGTGACCATCACCGGAACCCGCAGCACCGAGCACAGGCCCCTGACCGAATATGCCGACCTCTTCACGCGCTTCCTCAGCCCCTTCGCGCCCTCTGCCCACTTCTACATCGGCGGCGCCAAAGGCATCGACAGCCTCAGCCTGCTGTGGCTCGCAGACAACACCAACTCCGGCCTCACCATCGTCGCTCCGGGGACTGTGGATCAGCAGCCCGCCGAGGCCCGGCAGGCGATCACCCGCGCCCGCGACCGCATCACCGAGATCGTCGAACTGAAAGCACCCGAGTTGAATGCAGCCTCCTACCATGCCCGGAACCGCTGGATGGTCGACCACACCAGCATGACCATCGGCTTCCCCTGCCACGGTCGACTTCGCTCCGGGACCTGGCAGACCCTCGAGTACACCCTGGAACAGGGCAAACCTCATGTTGTCGTCCCCATCTGACCATCGGCTGCTGCACCATGGGAGGCATGGACGACAGGGCCACGGGAGCGGCCGCGCTCAAAAGGCTACGCAAGCGGCGTGGTCTGTCCCTCGCCGGCCTCGCCCGCGCCCTCACCGGCATCACACAGTCCCTGCACCAGCCCTCCCTGCCCGCTGTCGCCAGCATCCAGCGGTCCGTCGCCCGTTCGGAGGCTGCAAAGCCGACGATGCCTGACGAGCGCTATCAGCTCCTCCTCGCCCACATGTACGCCCGCACCCCTGCCGGCGATCTCGCGCTCGGGGCAGGGTCCGACTTCGCCGAGTACCTCCAGGCACTCGGTCTCCTCGGCGAAAGCGAACACCGCACCGCTGGCTTACGGACCACGGTCCTACGCGCCACCACCGACGCGGGCAGTGGCGTGCTCGCCCTCCTCAGTCCTGGTATCCACGCAAGCCTCGCCGCCGCGCTCGCAGACCCGTCCCAGGCCGATGACCAGACCGCGACCGGCCTCGCCTCCGTCGTCGCCGACGTCAACGCAGAGATCGGCTCGCTGCCGCTGGTGCGCCTCCAACTTCTCCTGGCGCCCGCGGTCGAGGCCGCCCGGCAACTGCTGGGCGGGGCCGTCCCACCGTCCCTTGCTGCGCGGTTACGGAACATCGCGGTTGCCGGGATGGCACTTGCCGGGCGCCTCGCCTTTGAGACACGTGACGACGCCGCCTCCCGCGCGCTGCACGCCGAGGCCACTCGGGAGGCCGCGACGCTGAGGCCGTGGCGGCAGGCCAGCGTTCAGCTGAGCCATGCTCTCGTCACCCTGTACTCGACCGAGGGTCTGGACGGCGCGCGGCGTCTCGTCGATCAGGCGGTGCGGACCGCGCAAACCGGCGAGAGCGTACTGGTGCGGGCCCGCGCGCACGCGCTTCAGGCCGAGTTGGCCGCGCGCTGTGGCCACGACCGGCAGGCGCAGACCGCGCTCGGGCTCGCCTGGTACGACATGGACTCCGACCACACAGACGATCCCGCGCCCATGTCATTCTCCCCCAGCCACCTGCGTGGTTTCGAAGGCGTGTGTGAGCTGTACGTCGGCGACCCGAGGGCCGCGCACGACCGCTTCGCTCGGTCGGCTGCTGCGCTCACCACGCCGCGGGAGCGGGTTCAGCGCGCGATCATCACCACGGACCAGGCGCTCGCCCGGATCCGGCTCGGGGAACCACAGGCCGCAGCGGAGCTCCTGCACGACTGCGTGGCCGCCGCGTCCAGCACGGGTGGCCGGGTGCCGGCGCTCCGCCTGCGGCAGGCCCGGCGGGAGCTGCGGCCGTGGAGGCGCGAGGACTGGGTGGCCCATCTGGACGATCACCTCACGGATGCGCTCGGACCCTGATCCGCCCGGCCGTCAAAGACGGCACCTTGGGCTCATCTCATGAGCCTCACGTGCGGCTTGCCGCCGCAGTGCACGCCCGACGCGGTTACGGCCTCTGGTCGACGTTCGCGTCCAGCAGGGGGCCGAGTTCTGTCGCCACGGCCGTCAGGGCGCGTACATCGCGTTCGGCGCGAGCGATCAGTAGTGCGCCCTCCAGTGCGCTGATCATCAGCGTCGCCAGCGGTTCCGCGCGGGCCGCCGGGATACCCATGTCGGTCAGCGCCTCGGTCACCGGGTGGGTCCAGCGTGCGAAGGCCGCCGCCGCGGCCGTGCGGGTGGAGTCGGTGGACTCCACGCAGTCCACGGTCGCCGCGGCCACCGGGCAGCCCCCGGCGAACCCCGCCAACTCGTACTCGTCCGTCCACTGGCGCACCATCGCGGCGAGCAGCCCGCCCGGCGTCGGCTCGTCCATCCCCGCGAGGAAACGGGCGACACGCCGGGACGCATACCGGCCCGCCCAGTCCACCGCCTCGTTGACGAGCTGTTCCTTGCCGCCGGGGAAGTAGTGCTGGAGGGAGCCGCGCGGGGCTCCCGCGTGTGCGGCGACCTCCCGCATGCCGGTCGCGGTGACGCCGTCACGCCGGATCAACTGGGCCGCGCTGAAGACCATCCGCTCACGTGGTCCCCGCTCGGACATCGCCATCACCGACCTCCCGACTCGCCGTCACCCCGCTCGCCACCCTATGACCGGCGTCATAACGCCCGCTACCATGCCCCTGTCAGCGGATTATGACCACTGTCATAAATGCCCCCTCGGCCGAGGGTGGCCCGACCAGGAAGGCGGTTCCTCATGAAGGTCGGCTTCATCGGTCTCGGCGTCATGGGGCAGCCCATGGCACTGCGACTGGCCCGCGCCGGCACTCCTCTGGTGGTCTGGAACCGCACGGCGGCCCGCACCGCGCCGCTGCGCTCGGCCGGTGCCGAGGTGGCGGCGGATCCGGCGGAGGTGTTCGCACGGGCGGACGTGGTGATCCTGATGCTGGCGGACGACGTGGCGACGGATTCCGTCTTGGGGCGCGCGACGCCCGCATTCACGGCCCGGGTCGCGGGACGCGTGCTCGTGCACATGGGGACGACCTCCCCCGACCACTCACGCGGCCTGGCGGCCGAGGTCCGGGCGGCGGGCGGACGGTATGTCGAGGCACCAGTGTCCGGCTCCCGGGTCCCGGCCGAGAACGGGCAGCTGGTGGCGATGCTCGCCGGGGACGACACGGCGGTGGACCTCGTACGGCCGCTGCTCGCCCCCTTGTGCCGCGAGACGTTTCTGTGCGGCCCCGCGCCGAACGCCCTGCTGATGAAGCTCTCGGTCAATCTGTTTCTGATCACCCTGGTCACCGGGCTCTCGGAGGCATACCACTTCGCCGAACAGCACGGTCTCGACCGGCGCCTCTTCCTGGACGTCCTGGACGCGGGGCCGATGGCCAGCGGAGTCTCCCGGATGAAGGCGCCCAAGCTGCACGCCCGTGACTTCGAGGTGCAGGCGGCGGCCCAGGACGTGCTCAAGAACAACCGGCTGATCGCCGAGGCCGCCCGTAAGACGGGGATCGCCTCCCCGCTCCTCGACGTCTGCCACGCCCTCTTCGAGGAGACCGTGACGCTGGGGTACGGCGACGAGGACATGGTCGCCGTCCTGCGCGCGATCGAGTCCCGCACCGCCGACGGCGTCAGGGGTTAGCTCCCGGGGCGCCCGGGGCCGGGACTTGCGCGCCGCAGCCTAGTGCTGTGACCGGGAAGGTTTGCCGGAAAGCTCGCGGCGTCCGGTGCGGTGCATCGCAAGGCGGAGCATTACCCGCGTACTGGATGTACTCGGGTGGTGCGACAACGCGGCGGTGGGGGCACCTCCCGCGCGAGCGCAGCCGAGCGTGGGGGAGCGTGCCGGGCGTCGCGAGCCGGTGAACCTTTCCGGTCACAGCACTAGTAGGGCTTGGTCAGGTTGGTATCGGGGTGGGTATGTCGCGGTGACAGGTGGGGCAGGTGCCGATCCAGAGGGCGAGGAGTGTCTGCATCTCGCGGACTACTTGGTAAAGGCTCAGTCCTGCGCCGCGTCTTTTGGGTCGTGTGCCAGCCGTTGCAGGGTGCAGAAGGCGTGGGCAGCCGAGACGAGGGTGACGTGGTGGTGCCAGCCGTTCCAGGTGCGGCCTTCGAAATGGGCCAGTCCGAGGGCTTGTTTCATCTCGCGGTAGTCGTGCTCGATGCGCCAGCGGAGCTTGGCCAGTCGGACCAGCGAGGCCAGGGGCATGCCGGAGGGCAGACTGGACAGCCAGAACTGCACCGGTTCCGGCTCGGTGGCGGGCCATTCGGCCAGCAGCCATCGCTCGGGCAGCCCCGCGCCCTTGGTGGCCTGGCGGATCTCGCGTCCGGCGGGCCGGATGCGCAGGACGACGAAGCGCGAGTACATGCGTTTGAAGCCACTGCGCCCCTTTCCCGGCCGGGAACCCTCGCGCCAGGACACCGGCCGGGCCGCCTGCCGGCCGGCCTCGATGACCAGTTCCTTCACCGTCATCGGCTTGTCCGGATACGTCGCCACCGGCGGTCGGCCAATGCCCTGATAAGGCGGGGTAACCGGCTGCGCATGTTCAGGGTGAGCAGTGAGCCGGGAGGAGACGCCGACGGCGTAAGCCAGTTTCCGTTCTTCCAGGGCCAGGCGGAAGGCGGTGGCGTCGCCGTATCCGGCGTCCGCGACGACCAGCGGAACGTCCACGCCCCAACTGCGGGCCTCGTCGATCATGTCCAGGGCCAACTGCCACTTCTCCACATGGCCGGCGTCGGCGGGGACGCCGCAACGCTGACGGCGGGCGACCTTGGCCGCATCCGTCTCCGGCGAGGCGGGATCCCAGGAAGCGGGCAGGAACAGCCGCCAGTCGATCGCGGCCGAGGCACGGTCGTTGGCCAGGTGCAGCGACACGCCTACCTGGCAGTTGGTGACCTTGCCCGCGGTGCCGGTGTACTGCCGGGATACGCATGCAGAGGCGTTACCGTCCTTGAGGAAGCCGGTGTCGTCGACGATCAGTGCCTCCGGACCGATCGCTTCATACATCCTCCAGGCCAGCCGGGCCCGCACATGGGCCGCATTCCACGGACTGGAGGTGATGAAGTGCGCAGCGCCTGGCGGTTGCCGTCCTCGCCGAGACGGGCAGCCATCGGTTCCACCGACTTGCGCCGCCCGTCCAGCAGCAGCCCTCGTACATACGCCTGCCCCCAGCGCCGCTGGTCCGCGCGGAAGAACCCGTCGAACAACTCCGCCGTGAACGCCTCCAGGTCCTCCCGGACCTCGGTCATCTCCCCAGGTGTCACACCCCCACAACGACACCCCGACGCCACCGGACACGCCACTCACGAGTGAAGCTGACCAAGCCCTACTAGACGGCCCGGGGAATGCCGTACGCCCGCTCCACCCGCAGGCGCAGCACCAGGCGCCGGTCGCGGACCATCGCCGCGCGGTACTCGTCCCAGTCGGGGTGCTCGCCGAGAACGTCGCGGTAGAGGCGGACGAGTTCCTCGACCGTGTCGTCGTAGGGGTCCTGCGCGACGGGCGAGAGGTCGGCCGTGCCCTCCGCGACCGTATAGGCCCATCGGTCGGCGCTGGTCACATGGTAGGAGGCCCGCGGGTCCCGGCGCAGATTGCGGGTCTTGGCGCGGTCGTCCGTGATCGAGACCCGGATGATCCGCTGGTCGGGGTCATAGGCGTGGCTGACGTTCGACAGCTGGGGCCGGCCGTCGCGTTTGAGGGTGACCAGCACCCCGCCGTGGCCCTCCAGGAGCAGTGCGAGCAGTGCGTTCTGCGTGGCGTCCTCGGTCATATCCGGGTCAACTCACGCGACGGGGTCACGCATTCCCGAGTAGACACTGTCTACCTGGGCTGGTAGACAGTGTCTATGACTGATGCGGAAACGGAGAGGGAGACAGAGACAGCGATGGGCCTGCGCGCACGGTTGGTCGATGTCGGTGTCGACCTGGTGGCCACCGAGGGCGTACCGGCGCTCACCCTGCGGGAGATCGCCCGGCGGGCCGGGGTCTCGCACGGGGCGCCCCGCCGCTACTTCCCCACCCATCTGGAGCTGCTGTCGGCCATCGCGCGCCGCGGCTTCGAGGATCTCTCGGCGCGGGCGGCCGAGGCGGTCGGCGACGGTTCGGCACACCCCCGGGACCAGCTCGCGGCGCTGGGTCGCGCCTATCTGGACTTCGCGTTCGCCCATCGGGGCATGCATGAGCTGATGTTCCGTCATGATCTGCTGGCGAGCGGCCACCTGGGGCTGCGCGAGACCAGCCTGCCGCTGTTCTCGCTGCTGGCGGGGCTGGTCGGCCGGGCCAGGCCGGACGCCGACGCGCGGCTGGTCGCGGCCTCCCTGCTGGCGAACCTGCACGGCCTCGCCCAGCTGTGGAGCTGGGGCAGTCTCCAACTCGCCACGGGTGCGGAGGACTTCGCGCCCCTCCTGGATGCCGCCCTGGACGCGCACCTCGGGACGGAGAAGCGGTGACCCGGCATCGCGGGGTGACGCTCGCCTGCAGTGTGGTCGGCGCGGTGATCGTCGCCCTGGACGGCACGGTGCTCACCGTCGCGCAACCCACCCTGCGACGGGATCTGGGCGCCTCACTGACCCAGGTGCAGTGGACGAGCACCGGCTATCTCATCGCGGTGGCGGGCCTGTTGGTCTTCGCGGGCCGGCTCGGCGACCTCTATGGCCATCATCGGATGTTCGCCCTGGGCATGCTGGGTTTCGGCGCGGCCTCGGCCGGCCTGGGGTTGGCGCCCGGCATCGGCTGGGTGATCGGACTGCGCGTGATCCAGGGCGTCTTCGGCGCCCTGCTGCAACCGGCGACGCTCGGCATGCTGCGCGCCGCCTATCCCCCGGAGCGGCTGGGCATGCCGATCGCGTTGCGCACCGGCGCCATCGGGGTGGCGGCCGCGGCAGGCCCGCTGGTGGGCGGGGCGCTGGTCACCCCGTTCGGCTGGCGGGCCGTCTTCTTCCTCAATGTCGCTCCGGCGCTGGTGATGGGCCTGCTGGCGGCCCTCTCGGGCGGCCCGGAGCCCCGGCGGGCCGTCCGCCCGCCGCTGGATCTCCCGGGCGCCGCTCTGCTCGCGGCGACCCTGGTGTGTCTGGTGTACGCGCTCACCGCCGCCGTGGACTCCGGCCGTACGGCCGTATCGGCGTCGGCGCTGCTCGGGGCGGCGGCGGCCGGCTGCCTGTTGGTCCGTCATGAACGCCGCGCCGACGGTCCGTTGGTTCCCGCGGAGGTGCTCGGCCGCTCGGCCGTCGGTGCCGCGCTCGGACTGCTGGTGGCGGCGTCGGCGGCGATGCTGGGCGCGCTGTTCGTGGGCAGCTATGTCCTTCAGGACGTGCTGGGGCTCGACCCGCTCCGGACCGCGCTCCGCGCCCTGCCGGGGCCCCTGGCGATGGTGCCGGCGGCGCCCGCGGCGGCCGTTCTGATGCGCCGCCACGGTCCGCGCCGCACGGCCGTGACGGCCACCGTGCTGCTCGCGCTGGGCATCCTGGTGTTGTCCCGGCTCGAACAGGAGTCGTCCCCGGTCTGGGCGGGAATGGGATTCCTGCTGCTGGGCGCCGGTTTCGGCACGGTGATGGTGACCGCGACCGCCGTCGTCGTCCGAGGGGTGTCCATGGCATCGGCCGGAGTGGCGGGCGGGCTGCAGCAGACGGCGCTGAACATCGGGCCCACGGTGGGCGTGGCTGCCGCCGGGGCGCTGATGACCTGGACGGATGTGGCTTCCGGGCCCACCTTCACGGTGCTCGCCGGTGTGTGTCTGCTCGGTGTGCCGCTCGCCCTGCGGCTGCCCGGCCGGCCGGAGGACCGGAGCGCCCGGCGCGGAACGGACGCTCCCGCTTCCGTGGCCGATCATGAAAGGTTGAACCCGCGCGCCCGGTGAGGGCACCGGGAGAGGTGGGAGGAGAACGATGGGACACCTGCGGCAAGAGGTGGAGCCGGGCGAGGTCGGTCTCGACGCCGACGCGCTGGCACGCCTCGACCGTCACTTCGCCCGCCAGGTCGACGAGGGCCGGCTGCCCGGCTTCCTGGTGGCCGTCTCCCGGCACGGCCGGACGGCCCATCTCACCGTCCATGGACACCGTGACGTCCGGGAACGGCTTCCGGTCGAGACCGACACCCTGTGGCGGATGTACTCCATGACCAAGCCGGTCACCTCGGTCGCCGCGCTGATCCTGATGGAGGAAGGGCGCTTCGGTCTTGACACGCCGGTGGCCGAGTTCCTGCCCGCGTTCGCCGAACCCCGGGTGTATGTCGACGGCTCCGGCCGGGACCTCCGTACCCGCCCCGCCGAGCGGCCGATCACGGTGCGGCATCTGCTCACCCACACGGCGGGACTGACCTTCGACTTCTACCACGCCCACCCGGTCGACGCGCTCTACCGGGAGGCGGGCATCGAGTCGTCCGTGGTGCCCGGTACGACCCTGGCCCAGACCTGTGAGGTGTATGCGCGGCTGCCCCTCCAGCACGAACCGGGCGCCCGCTGGAACTACTCGGTGGCGACCAATGTGCTGGGCCGGCTCATCGAGGTGGCCTCGGGCCAAAACCTGGACGACTTCCTCGCCGAACGCGTCTTCGCCCCGCTCGGGATGACGGACGCCGGTCTGTGTCTCACCGAGGCCCAGGCACCCCGGCTCGCGGAGCTGTACGGAGAGTCGGAGCAGGGCGGCATCGTGCCGGTCGCGGGGCTGCCCCTGCGCGGTCGGCCCCGGTTGCTGTCCGGCAGCGGCGGCATGGTGGCCTCGGCGTACGACTACCACCGCTTCATGGAGTTCCTCCGCCGCCGCGGTGAACTGGACGGCACCCGGCTGCTGAGTGCCGACACGGTCGCCGCGATGACCTCGAACCAGTTGCCGGGCGGCGCCGACATGCGCTCCTGCGGCGCCCCGGTCCATCGCGAGCCCGGCAAGGCGGGGCTCGGCTTCGGCCTGGGGGTCTCCGTCGTCACGGAGCCCACGCTCACCCGCTCGCCCTCGGTCCTGGGGACGTTCGGCTGGAGCGGTGTGGCCACCACCACGTTCTGGGTGGACCCTTACCACGATCTGACGGTCCAGTTCCTGACCCAGCTCAAGCCCAGGGGCGCGCACACGGTCTACCCGGAGCTGAAGCAGTTGGTGCACCAGGCCCTGGTGGGTTCCACCGCGCCGGCCGGGGTGTGAGCCCGGCCCCTGCCGGGCCGGGTGTCAGGTGCGGGGGCGGCGGCCGGACGTTACCGCCTCCGGCCGCCACGCACCCCGCCGCGCTCACCGGGATCGCGCCCGATGAACCCGGTCACCGCACCGGGCTCACGAGGAGTGGACCACCGCGTCCAGATGCGGCAGATGGTGGTCGAGCCGTTCCCGCTTGGTCCGCAGATAGGTGAGGTTGTTCTCGCCCGGCGGGATCAGCAGCGACACCTGCTCGTCGACCGTGATGCCGTGCCGCACCAACGCCTCCCGTTTGCGCGGGTTGTTGGAGAGCAGGCGCACCGACCGTACGCCGAGATCGTGCAGGATCTCCGCGGCGACCCGGTAGTCACGCGCGTCCACCGGCAGGCCCAGGGCGAGGTTGGCCTCGACCGTGTCCAGGCCCTCCGCCTGGAGCTTCATCGCGCGCAGCTTGGCGAGCAGACCGATGCCACGGCCCTCATGCCCGCGCAGATAGATCAGGACGCCGCGTCCCTCGGCGGCGATCTCCCGCAGCGCGGTGGAGAGTTGGGGTCCGCACTCGCAGTGCGTGGAACCGAAGGCGTCTCCGGTCAGGCACTCGGAATGGAGCCGGACGAGCATCCCCCGTTCCTCGATGTCGCCGTGGACCAGGGCGACTTGTTCGTCGCCGCGGGCATGGTCGAGGTAGCCGACGGCCTGGAAATCACCATAAGTGGTGGGCAGCGGGGCGTTCACCACCCGGGTGACTCCATGGCGCGGTTCCTGTACTCCTCTGGGAACTCCCGAGAGAGGAGCAGTCCCGCCGAGTACGCCTTCATTGTCTGTCATGATCTGTTCCTATCTGGTGAGCGCAGGCGGTACGAGACGAAAGGCCGTGGGAAAATGAGCGGTTCGGGAAGTTCGGATGGTGCGGGGACGCCGTCGGCGGGTGACACGGTCGCCTCGGGGCCGTCGCCCGCGGCCACCGCCGGTGTGCTGCCGTCGGACACCTCGCGGGATGTGAGCGAGCGGGCGACCGGTCCGTATCGTCAGGTCGCCGTCCTGCCCGTGGGCAGCTACGAACAGCACGGCCCCTACCTGCCGTTGGCGACCGACACCCTGATCGCCTGCGCGATCGCCCGCGAGATCGCGGCGGCTTATCCGGTGCATCTCCTTCCTCCGGTGACGATCTCCTGTTCGCACGAGCACGCGGCCTGGCCGGGGACCGTGAGCATCTCCGCGGTCACCCTGCATGCGGTGATACGGGACATCGCCGCCTCGTTGGCCCGCTCGGGTGTCGAGGCGCTGGTGGTGGTGAACGGTCACGGCGGGAATTACGTCCTCGGCAATGTCGTCCAGGAATCCGCCGGAAACGGTGTGCGTATGGCGCTTTTCCCGGCCGCGGAGGACTGGGAAACGGCCCGGGAGCGAGCCGGAGTACGCACCTCGCTGCTCAGTGACATGCATGCCGGGGAAATCGAGACCTCCATTCTTCTGCACTGCCATCCCGAATCCGTCAGGCCCGGTCACGAGACCATGGATTTCCTCGCCGACGACCGCAGGCATCTGCTCACCCTCGGGATGTCGGCCTATACCGAGTCCGGTGTCATCGGGCGTCCCTCGCTCGCCACCGAGGAGAAGGGACGACGGCTGCTCGCCGCGCTCACCGACTCCTTCGAGGCGTATTTCTCCCTGGTCGCCTCGGACAAGCCCCAGGGCGACGCCCCGGGGTCCGAAGGCGAAGGGGCGAGGTCCCTCTGACGGGGCGTCGGTGAGGTCACCCGGCGTACCGGGACGGAGCCCCGGGTGGGGGCACGGGGCGTGTGGGGGATGCGCTCCGTGCCCCCGCCCCGGGCCCTCCCGGACCACCGGGCGAGCAGGACGAGGATGCCGGGCAGACTCGCGACAAGGCTGAGGACGCCGTACACCACCGCGACGGTGAGCCCGGTGTCCGTGCCGAGGCCGGCCACGCCGAAGGCCCAGGCGGTGACGCCCTCCCGGGGGCCCCAGCCGCCGATGTTCAGCGGGATCCCCATGGCGATCAGGGCGAGCAGCGCCAGCGGCAGCAGGGTGACCGGGGAGGCGTGCGATCCGGCGACCCGGGCGGCCACCAGGAACATCAGCAGATGCCCGGCGAGCACCACCAGGGACGAGACCAGCACGACAGGCCAGCTGCCGCGGGACAGCAGGGCGGTTCGCACCTCGGCGAGCACGGCGCCCGGCTCCCGGCGCCGGCGCGGCGGGCGGGAGCCCCGGACCGCCCGCACCGCCACCACCAGGGCCAGGGCACCGACCGCCACGAGCGCGAGCGGTCCGGAGAGCTGACGAGCCTGGCCCAGCACCGGCGAGGGCATGATCAGCAGGACGGGCACCCCGACGGCCACCAGGGCCAGTTGCCCCGCGGTCCGTTCCAGTACCACGGCACGGACCCCCCGGCCGAGGTCACCGGCGCTCTGCCCGTGGCGTACCGCGCGGTGGACGTCGCCGAGCACCCCGCCGGGAAGCGCCGCATTGAGGAACAGCGCCCGGTAGTAGTCGGCGACGGCGGGACCGAACGGCAGCCTGATGGCCAGCGCACGGGCCACCCGGCACCAGCGCCAGGCGCTGAACACGGTGGTCAGGGCGCCGATCCCGAGCCCGGCGAGCAGGGCGGCGCCGTCGATGCGTCGCAGCCCGTCGAGGAACACCCCGGTGCCGAGCCGCCACAGCAGCACACCGAGGATGACGGCTCCGGCGACGGTGCCGAGATGTCGGCGCAGGGCGCGCGGGACGGAACGGCGGGGGGACGGCGCCGCGTCGGCCGGGGCCGCCGGGACGGCTGCGGCTGCGGCCCCGGCGGGCACGGTTCCGGGCGCCGCCTCCCCCGTCTCCGCCCGGGCGACGGTCTGCGCGGTCATCCGCTGTCTCCCGTCGGCCGGGGCAGGACCAGGAGGTCGTCATGGTGCACCACCACGCGCAGTTCGCCCGCCGCACAGGTGGCCAAACGATCATGCAGATACGTATCCGCACGGGCCGCGAGCCCCGGCCGCTGTTCGACGGCCGCGCCGACCCAGCCGCGCAGCCATTCCTCGGTCAGCTCCCCCTGCTCAGGGCCGAGGACCCAGGCGCTCGGCTGGGTCAGTACGGTCGCGCCGAGCCGGCCGAACGCCTCGCGGGCGGTGTCCACCGCGTCGGGTCCGAGGAGTTCGCCGCGGCACTGGTGCGCGTTGAACGCCTCCTGGATCTCCTCGTCCATGGGGTGTGCGGGGGTGAGTTCCACCCGGCCGGCCACGGTGAGCGTCAGCAGGGCCGGGCAGCCGGCGCCCGCACAGGCGGCGGCGAGGGTGCCGATCTCCTCGGTGGTCAGGACGTCCAGGAGCGCGGAGGCGGTCACCAGTGAGGCTCCGGTCAGGGCGTCGGGGGTGAGCCGGCCGATGTCGCCGCGCTGGGTGGTGACGGTCACCGGGCTGCCGTCGGCCGCCGCCCGGGGCGCCCCCGCCGTGGCGAAATGGAGCAGATACGGGTCCCGGTCGTGCAGCACCCAGTGCTGGGCGCCGTCCAGGAGCGGGGCGAGCCACCGCCCCATCGAACCGGTGCCGCAGCCCAGGTCGTGCACCACCAGGCCGGTGCCGCGCCCGGGCCGGTTGGCGAGCCGGACGCGCAGCGGGTCCAGCAGATCGTGTGCGCGCGCCGCGGCGTCGGCGGGCTCCCGCAGGCGGAGCCACTGCGGGGCGTAGCGCGGGACCTCGGATTCACCGGGGACGGGGGCGGGGATCGCGGAGAGCACCGCGGGTCCCGGGTCACCCGCGGGGGTCTCGGGGCTCGTCGGTGTCGTGCTGGTGTTCATGCGGCCCTCCGGGGCTCATGGCGCAGCCGTCCCAGGACGCCCGCGAGGCTGCGGGCGGTGGTGGCCCAGCCGTCCAGCGCGGCGCGCCGGCCGCGCGCCGCGGCCTTGAGCCGGCGCCGTACGTCGGCCTCGCCGAACCAGCCGCGCAGTTCCGCGGCGAGGGCGGCGGGGTCCTCCGGCGGGACCAGGATGCCGGGCACCCCGCCGTCGGGGGCGCGCCCGACCGCCTCGGGGAGTCCTCCGACATCGGTGGCGAGAACCGGGATGCCCCGGGCGAGCGCTTCGGTGACGGCCATGCCGTAGGTCTCGGCGTACGAGGTGAGGACCATGAGGTCGGCGGCGGCGTAACTGGCGTCCAGTTCGGCCCCGGAGCGGGGTCCGGCCAGCTGCAGCCGGTCGCCGAGGCCGTGACGGGCGATGAGGACGCGCAGGCGGGCCACGTACTCGGGGTCCTGGCCGAGGCCGCCGACGCAGACGCAGGTCCACGGCAGATCGGTGACACCGGCGAGGGCCTCGATCAGCCGGTGCTGTCCCTTGCGCGGGGTGACCGCGGCGACGCACAGCAGCCGAGACACCCCGTCGGTGCCGGGGGCGAGGGGCGCGATGTCGGCACCGGGCGCGGCGACATGAACCCGTTCGGGGGCGAGACCGTGGTGGGAGACGAGCCGGCGCACGGCCCAGTCGCTGGTGGCGACGACGGCGGACACCGCCCTGAGGACGGCGCGCTCCTTGGCGTCGAGTTCGGCGGCGGCGCGCGGGTCGAGGCCGGTCTCGTCGCCGAGCGGCAGATGCACGAGGACGGCCAGGCAGAGCCGTTCGGCCTCCGGCACGACGATCTCGGGGACGCCGCAGGCGACCAGGCCGTCCAGCAGCACGACCGTGCCGTCGGGCAGTTCCCGCAGGGTGCGGGCGAGTTCGGTGCGCTCGGGGGCCGTCGGCCGGGGCCAGGATCCCGCGACGAGGTGGCGGTGGACCTGCCAGCCGAAGCCGGGCAGGTCCAGACAGATACGGCGGTCATAGGCGTTGCCGCCGCTGGGGGCCGTCGCGTCGTCGACGCCGCCCGGCATGACGAAGTGCACGGTGCGCAGGGACATGGGAACGATGTCGGCGGGGGCGGGGGCCCGGTGCCGCGCGGACACCTGGCCGGGGGACGGCCGGTCGGCGGTCAGGGGGCCGGCCGGCCGGCTCGCGGTGTCCGGGAGCGGCTGGTCGAGGGTCGTGTCGGTCACAGGGCACGCTCATAACTCGCCCAGGCGATGTGCGACTCGTGCAGGGTGACGGCGAGGGCGGAGATGCCCCGCGCGTTCTCGCCCAGCGCGCCCTGGTGGATGCGTTCGGCGAGCCGGTCGGCGATCACCTTGGCCAGGAACTCCGTCGAGGTGTTGGTGCCCTCGAAGTCCGGCTCGTCGTCGAGATTGCGGTAGTTGAGCCCGCCGACCACGGCGCCGAGCTCCTGCGTCGCCAGCCCGATGTCGACGACGATGTTGTCGTCGTCCAGCTCGGCGCGACGGAAGGTGGCGTCCACCAGGAACGTCGCCCCGTGCAGGCGCTGCGCGGGCCCGAAGACCTCGCCTCGGAAGCTGTGGGCGATCATCAGGTGATCGCGGACGGTGATGCTGAACAACGGACGACCCTCCAGGTGCGGTGCGTCTGATCCCCTGCCGGGGCCCGCCGTCTAGTACGGCCGGCCCTTGCGCGTTGTTCAGCTGCCCGTTCTCCGTGTTTCGATACCCGGGGAATTCCTCGTGGGGTTCCCCGGGTTCCGGGCGGCTCGGGCGGCGGGGCTCAGCCGGCGTCGTACAGGACTCGATGGCACAGCCCCTTCAGCTCACCATCGGCGAGGCGGGGCAGCACCTCGGGGAGGTCCTCGAAGGGGGACTCACCCGTGATCAGTGCGTCGAACGCGGGTTCGGCGAGCAGTTCGAGGGCCAGGGCGAGGCGGTCGGCGTAGGTGCGTCCGGCGCGGGCGCGCGGCGAGACGGTGCCGACCTGGCTGCCGCGCAGGGTGAGACGGCGCGAGTGGAAGGCCTCGCCGAGCGGCAGGGTGACCCGCCGGTCGCCGTACCAGCTGAGCTCGACGACGGTGCCCTCCGGGGCGAGCAGTTCCAGGGACCGTACGAGGCCCTGTTCGGTGGCGCTGGCGTGCACGACGAGGTCGCAGTCGCCGAGGGCGTCCTCGGGCAGCGCGAAGTCCACGCCGAGCGCGCGGGCGGTGCCGGCACGCTCGGGGTCGGCGTCGACGAGCTGGACGCGCACCCCGGGATGGCGGGCGAGGAGGGCGGCGACACAGCCTCCGACCATCCCGCCGCCGACCACCGCGATCCGGTCCCCGATGAGCGGTCCGGCGTCCCACAGCGCGTTGACCGCGGTCTCGACGGTGCCGGCGAGGACGGCGCGCCCGGCGGGCACGGAGTCCGGCACGACGGTGACGGCCGAGGCGGGGACGACATACCGGCTCTGGTGCGGATACAGGCAGAAGACGGTCTTCCCGGCCAGTTCGGCGGGCCCGTGTTCCACCTGCCCGACACTCAGATAGCCGTATTTCACCGGTGCCGGGAAGTCGCCCTCCTGGAAGGGGGCACGCATGGCGGCATGCTGACTCTCCGGCACTCCACCGCGGAAGACCAGGGTCTCGGTGCCGCGGCTGACACCCGAGTACAGCGCCCGCACCAGCACCTCCCCGTCGCCGGGTTCCGGCAGCTCCACATCGCGCAGCTCACCGTGCCCCGGCGAGTGCAGCCAGAAGGCCCTGGCGGTGAGGTCCATCTGCGTCCTCCTGAACGATCCGGCGTCTCATCACGTAACGCAGCTACGAGAAGTCGCGCACAAGGTACGTGGCGAAGATCGAATCTGTCACTCGGCCGGAGGGTGAGCGGTGGCCCTGAACCACACATATGACGTACGGCTGTTGCAGCAGGAGACGACCGTGGGAGCGGGCGTGCAGGTGCTGCTGCTGGCCTTGCTGGGGGCGGTGATCGGGATGGGTACGGCCGGCTGGCTGACCGGGCTGGCGTTCGCGCTGGGCACCTGGGCCGTCCTCACCCGGGCCGTGCTCCGCTCCCGGCTGCCCTCCTTCGGACCGGCCAACCGGGTGACGCTGGGCCGGTCGATCCTGGTGGGCGGCGTCACCGCGCTGGTCGCGGACTCCTTCGAGAGCGCGCCTCCGGTGACCTTGTTCGTGGGGCTGACGGCGGTGGCGCTGATCCTGGACGGGGTGGACGGCAAGGTGGCCCGGCGCACGGGCACGGCCACCGCGCTCGGCGCCCGGTTCGACATGGAGGTCGACGCGTTTCTGATCCTGGTGCTGAGCGTGTATGTGTCGATGTCGCTGGGCCCCTGGGTGCTGCTGATCGGCACGATGCGCTATGTGTTCGTGGCGGCGGCCCGGCTGCTGCCCTGGCTGAACGGCCAGTTGCCGCCCAGCACGGCACGCAAGGCGGTGGCGGCCTTCCAGGGCATCGCCCTGCTGGTGGCCGCCTCCGGTCTTCTGCCGCACGGGGCGACGGTGGGCCTGATCGCGCTCGCGCTGGGGTCCCTGGTCTGGTCGTTCGGGCGCGATGTGCGGTGGCTCTGGATCACCCACGACCGGTCCGCGAAGGCGCCGACCGGCCAGGAGGCCCCGCAGCCGGCAACCGGCGGCTGACCGGCGGTGGGGCACCGTGCCGGAGGCGCCCCCGGTGTCCGGCGCGGGCCGACGCCCCGCCGGGGCACGGCAGCAGGCCCGGGATGACGCGGCCGGCCGGCGCGGCTCACTCCTCGCGGCGACCGGATGCGGTTCCGCCCCGCTCGATCCGCTCGATCCGGTCGATCCGGTCGATCCGGTCGATCCGGTCGATCCGGTCCAGGTTCTCCCGGTCCTCGGGCTCCTCGTCGGGCTCGGCCGTGAACCAGGCGTCCAGGATCTCCTTGAGCAGCGGCTCCGAGGTCAGCCGCAGGCTCAGCGCCAGCACATTGGCGTCGTTCCAGCGGCGTGCTCCGTCCGCCGTGTAGGCGTCCGTGCACAGCGCCGCCCGTACGCCCGGCACCTTGTTCGCGGCGATCGACGCTCCCGTACCGGTCCAGCAGCACACCACCGCCTGGTCCGACCGCCCGTCGGCGACCTCGCGGGCCGCGGCCTCCGAGCACATGGCCCACCGACGGTCGTCCCCGGGGCGCAGCGCACCGTGCGCCAGCACCTCGTGGCCGCGGTCGCCCAGCTCCGTGACCAGGAGACGGGCCACGGGTTCGTCCATGTCCGAGGAAACAGAGATCCGCATGTCCCGGAGCCTACCCGCGCAGGCCGTTCACCCGGCCGGGTGGCGGGAGGGGGTTCGGGCGGGCGCTCGGCCGGACGGTACTTTTCGGTTGCCGGATCCTGGCGTTCCACCGGATCCGGGCTGCGAGAGGATGAACGGGGCGGCGCCGGAACAGGTGTCCGCATCCGATGGCTGAAGTCGGTCCGCCCTGCGGGGCCCTGAGGAAGTTCCGGTGATCCATGTCCAACGACGGCATCGTCGAAGTCGGCCCCGATGTGTATCTGGTGGCGGGGACCAGCACCAACTGGGTGATCGTCAAGGACGGTGACAGCGCCACCCTCGTCGACGCGGGGTATCCGAAGGACCGGGAGCGGCTCCTCGCCTCCCTGGCCGCGGTAGGTGTGTCCCCTGCCGCCGTGGAAGCCGTGCTGATCACCCATGCGCACAACGACCACTTGGGCGCGGCCGAGTATCTGCGCCGCACCCATGGGACGCCGGTGCTGATGCACCGGGAGGAGCTGCCGCACGCACGGCGCGAGTTTCTGCACCAGGTCTCGGTGGGTCAGGTCCTGGCCAACGGCTGGCGTCCCGGTGTGCTGCCCTGGGCCGTCCACGCCCTGCGCGCGGGCGGAAAGACGCATGTCCCCGTCGTCGATCCGCAGCCGTTCCCGCGGGAGGGCCGGCTCGATGTCCCCGGGCGTCCCCTTCCGGTTCCGACGCCCGGTCACACCGACGGGCACTGCGCCTACCAACTGCCCGACACGGGCACGCTGATCACGGGAGACGCACTGGTCAGCGGCCATCCGACGTCCCGTCAGCAGGGGCCGCAGCTGCTGCCCCGGATGTTCCACCGCGACCGGTCCCGCGCCCTCGACTCCCTGAGCGCCCTCGAAGAGCTCGACGCCGATGTCCTGCTCCCCGGCCATGGCCCGATCGTCCGCACCACCGCCCGCGCCGCGGTCGAGCACGCCCGCGAACTGGCCGCCCGGGACGGCCGTCCCTCGTAGGACGTGTTCCGAGGTACCGTCTGCCCCGCGGCCGTGGCCTGAGGGCCGGCCGCAGCCGTGGCCCGAGGGCCGGGGCGACCGTCGGTTCACCCCGGTGGCGCCGTTCCCCTCTTCACCCGGGTCCCGTCGTGGGCGTGCACCGGGTCCCGCGGTGGGCCTTCACCGCGTCCCTCCGTGGGTGTTCACCGGCTCCTGTGGTCCGCCGGTGCGCCCGCGCGCGATCCGGGGGTGCCGTCCGAGGAGGGGCGGCAGGGCGGGCACGGTCAGAAAGCCCTCGGCGCGGGCGCTGGCGATGCCGATGCGCGGGATGTCGCTGGTCTTCTCGAACAGCAGGAAGCGGGGCTCCCACACCGGCCGGTACTTGGCGTTGGCGCGATAGAGGGACTCGATCTGCCACCACCGGGAGAAGAAGGTCAGCACCGAGCGCCACAGCCGCAGCACGGGTCCGGCGCCCAGACGGGAACCGCGTTCGAAGACGGCGCGGAACATGGCGAAGTTCAGCGACACCCGCTCGATGCCGACCTCGGGGGCCCGCAGCAGCAGCTCGATGACCATGAACTCCATCAGGCCGTTCTCGCTGTCGCGATCGCGCCGCATCAGATCGAGGGAGAGGCCGTGCGCGCCCCAGGGGACAAAGCTGAGCATCGCCCGCGGCTCGCCCTCGCGGTCGAGGCACTCCAGCATCACGCAGCTGTCGTCGGCGGGGTCGCCGAGTCGTCCCAGGGCCATGGAGAAGCCGCGCTCCCCGCCGTCGCGCCAGTCGTCCGCCTTCTTGATCAGGGTGGCCATCTCGGACTCGGGGATGTCCCCGTGCCGGCGGATCCTTACGGTGTGACCGGCGCGACGGACCCGGTTGTGCGCCTGTCGCACGACCCGCATCGCCCGGCCCTCGAGGCTGAAGTCCGCGACCTCCACGATCGCCTCGTCACCCAGTTCGAGGGCGTCGAGGCCATGGCGGGCGTAGATCGTGCCGGCCTCCTCCCCGGCGCCCATCACGGCGGGAGTCCAGGCGTGCCGACGGGCCTCCTCCAGCCAGGCGTCGATGGCGCCCGGCCAGGCCTCGGGGTCGCCGATCGGATCGCCGGAGGCCAGGGTGACACCGCCGATCACCCGATAGGCGATCGCGGCCTTGCCGCTCGGGGACCAGATGACCGCCTTGTCGCGGCGCAGCGCGAAATAGCCGAGGGAGTCGCGCTCACCGTGCTGGTCGAGCAGGGCGCGCAGCCGCCGTTCGTCCTCCTCGCCGAGGAGTTCCCGGCCGCGGGGCGCGCGGAAGCAGGCGTAGAGGACACAGAGCGCGGAGAGCGCGATCAGGATGTTGATGGTGATGTCGACCCAGCGCGGGGCGTGCACGGCGTCGATACGGTCGGCGAGCGGGCCGACGCTGACGCCGCGCAGCAGGGTGTAGGCGATCCTGTCCAGGAGGGAGGCGCCGGGCAGTTGGTTGGTGGCGCTCACCAGCAGGGTGCCGATACCGCCGCTGACCAGGACTCCGCAGCCGGCGACGATCAGTGCGAGCCTCGGATTGGAGCGGTCGCCCACGGCCCGGAACTCCCTGCGGCCGAGCAGCAGCGCGGCCACGAACAGCCCGGTGAGCAGGACGGAGATCCAGTCGAAGACATGTCTCCGGTAGGGGGCCTGGGTGAGGGCGAGCACATAGAGCACGAACAGCGGGCCGGCCAGCAGCAGATTGAAGATCCACGCGGCGCGTTTCCGGCGCCGCATCACCACCGCCAGGAACAGCGCAAGGACCGCCGAGACCAGTCCGGCGGTGGCCAGATACGGGGTGAAGAGCTCCCCGCCGTTGTGCTCGTGGACCTCTTCGCGGAAGGACAGCGAGAGCACCGCGACGATGTTCAGCACGGCCAGCAGCCTGAGGTACCAGACCGTGGCGGCGGCCGCCCCCGGGCGCAGGCGCGACAGAAGCGGCGGCCGCTGCTCCGCCGCGTCCCGCGGGCACTGGGCGCGCTGCTGGGGAAACACCGGTTTCTGACGTGCGGGCACCGCGATGACTCATCTCGACGAAAGGCCGGAACGACCGGCGTGGACGGAAGCGACACAGGGGACGGGGGGCGCACTACCCACTGTTCTCCCTGCATACTCCGATCGACCCTACATTTCGTAGGGGTTTCATGGGGCCCTGGAAGGTAGGAGTCAGGCAAGGACCGAACCGGGACGCCTGGGGCTCGGGGCTCAGGGCTCAGGGCTCAGGGCTCAGGGCTCAGGGCTCGAGGCTCGAGGCTCGGGACTCGGGACTCGGGACTCGGGACTCGGGACTCGGGACTCGGGACTCGGGACTCGGGACTCGGGCGAGGGTGGCTTGCCCGACGGGGAGGCGGGTCGCGGCTACGGCGCCCTGTCCGCCACGGGGTCCTGTCCGCGTCCGAGATCCATACACCCGGCGTCCACACGCCCGGCATCCACACCCCCGACGTCCACGCGCCCGAGATCCACGCGTTCGGCAGCCAGATGCTCGAGCTCCGCGCGTTCGAGATCCGCGCGTTCCAGCAGGAAGGGCACCAGCCCCCGCTCCATCACCGCGCGCTCCCAGTCCTCACGGGCACGGCGAACCCCGGGATCCCGGTCGGCCGGATCGTCACCGTGACCGCCGTCGCGGCCCCGCGCCCGGGCGGCCAGGAGCCAGGCGAGGTCACCGAGGGCCGCCCCCGCCGTCACCGCGGCGGCGATCACCCCGGACATCACCAGACCGTCTCCGGCATGCGGGCGCGCGGCGAAGGCACGCAGGCCGAAGCCGCACAGCAGAAACACCCCTGCGGCCACCACCCCGAGGCTGGGCACCAGCACCGCGAGCACCAGCAGCAGCCGGTCGGTACGGCCGTCGCCACGTGCGGGGCGCCCGCCGGGCGCGAGGACGGCGGCTCGGAGCGCGGCATAGCGCTCGTATTCATCGGTGGCGACGCCGAGGAGGGTGTCGCGCGCCTCCAGCGCCCGCGCGCGCAGCCGCTCATGCGACCGGCGCGCGCCGGCGGTACGGATCGTGGCCGCCACCCGTGGAAGCCCCAGGGCCCGGTCGACCATCCGCTCGAAGATCGGGCCGTGCTCCGGTGACGGCTCCTCGGACTCCCGCACAGATCCCCCGAACGGCGACAACACCCCGGCCGTAACCGACCGGCGGACGGACGAGCCAAACCCTACAACATGTAGGACGTCCGTCCGAGGGGCTGCGCGGAGGTGCCCTGGGACAGGGGCCCACTTCCGGCCAGATCATCCGCTCAACGTTCATCGGCGGACCGGGCGTACAGGCCGGTACACGCCCGTTTGCCGTCCACCTCCGCGCAGGCTTCCACCCCTTCGGGGGAGGTCACGGCGATCAGGGGGCTCTCCGTGCCGCCGGAACCGCCCCCCGGGTACGCCGCGGACAGCACGTCCTGCCCCGAGCGGACGGAGACGACCCGGGCCGCCGACGACGGAGCCTGGACCTCGGCCCAGGCCGCACCGCAGGACGGGGAGTACACCAACCGCACCGCATAGGAGGCGGCCCGGACCGTGCTCTTGGTCTGTGCGTCACGGTCGCAGGCGGACAGATCGGGCTGCTGTCCCTGACAGGAGGCGCCCCGGCACCGGGACGCGGGCGGCGCCTGCCGCGCCCCGCCGGGCGCCGCGGAGCGATGGGCCGCGACCAGGGCGAGGGCCACGGCCGCGACGGTGACGATCAGGGCGAGCACCGGCAGCGGCAGCGCCCGGATCCCGGCGGGCCGCGCCAGGGGGCGGTCCTTGCAGGGCGGCGCGCCCACGGCTGCCGGACGGTCGGCCGCCTCCCACTGGGCGAGTATGGGGGCGGGGTCGTCACCGGCGAGCCGGGCGAGCGCCTCCACCGCCGAACGAGGGGGTCGCTGGGCGCCGTTGAGATAGCGGTGCCAGGCGGACTTGCTGTAGGGGGTGCGCGCGGCCAGGGCCGCAAGACTGAGACCGGTGCGCTTCTTCAGATCGCGCAGCTCCGCCACGAACGGCTCGTCCATCCGCGCCGACGAGGTGCCGTCCCCCTGCTCGTCGGCCGACGCCGTCCCCTCCGCGCCCGCCGTCACGGTCTCGGTCCCTGGGGCTGTTGCATGAACTGTCCTCAACACCTATTCCACTTTGGGCGGTTCGCCCTGGTTGTTGGGATGTGTGCCCAGGGGTGTGGTGTCGCCACACATCGAGTCCCCGAGGAGATGGGCGAATTGCCCGGGCCGAGGCTCGCATACGTTCTGCCCGGACACCCACGGGTGACCGGGCAGAACACTCCTTCGGGAAGGTCGACGGGCCGCTCCCTCAGGAGAGATGGGAGGCGGACCCCGTCAGCACCAGGGCACGGCGCTCCCTACGCGGACATAGTGGGCGGAGACATACCCCCTGCCGTGGGCGAGCCGGTACCAGTGCCGGTTCCCGTGGACGTACGAGCCGTGCCTCTGGCACGACACCAGCAGACGGGCGTGGCCGTGGCGGTGGCCGATGACGCGGTAGCCGAAGCCGGGGCCGGAGCGGACGTTCAGCGAGACATGGCGTGCGCCGACACGTCCCAGGGCGTGGGAGCGGTGGTGGTAGGCCGTTCTTGTGGCGTGATGGACATGACGGATGTGATGGGCGCGGCGCACATGGCAGTGGTGACGGAAGTGGTGGTGGCGGGCGTGGTGATGGCACCACCGCGTCGCGTGCCGCGCTCGATGGCTGACCGGCGCGTTCCGGGCGGAGTCGGGGAACAGGACATGGGCGCGGTGCGGGGCCGTCGCGACGAGCGGCGCCGGGACGACGTGGTCGCTCTCGGCGGCCACGGCTGCCGTGGGCACCAGCGCGAACAGCGCGACCGTGGCCAGCAGACCGCCCTGCAGTGTCCGACGAATCATGGAAACCTCCGTGCTGACAGTGCCGATCACGAGACGTGATCTCACGTCGCCCAGCGTTTCCTTGCCGACGCACCGGAATTCCGTTCCATCGGCCCCCGGGACGCGAGGGACGTCCCCCGGGACGGAAGAGCACCGTCAACTGCGCACCGCGCGCCGTCCCCCGGTATGACCGGCACGAATCCGCACGCCCTTGGCCGGCTCCGCTGCCGGGGGTCCCCCCACTCCCGCGCGGGCGGGCCGGGGCGAACAGCCGTGTTCCGGCACACCGGGCCCGCTGCTCCCCACCTCCGGCCGGCGCTCCGGGCAGGGCGTCGGCCGACACACCCCGGGCCGGGGGTCACCTTCGCCACAGGAATCTGCAAAGCACCAGGACCGCGACACCGCGACCCCCTCCTCGCGTAGGCAGGTTTGCGATGGCCGGGCCACCCAACTCACCCCCGTACGCCGTTGACTACGGAAAACACTCCCCCTTTGCAATCTTCTTTATGATCGTTAACGATCTGTCCCCTTCGCGATGACATCCTGGCTCCGGATACTGTTGGCAACCGCGATCAGTGTCGACTGCGCGACGGCGCAACAGTCATACGTATACAGACAGGTGAACTCCATGCCCCTCGGCCTGCTCCGCCGTCTGCGCCCCCGCACCGCATCCGCTGCCGGGCCGGACCTTTCACTGCCCTTGCCGGCCGGCGCGGGCGCCTTCGGCTGCGAGGTCGTCGACCCCACAGGACAGCCCATGGCCGGTGCCGAGGTCACGGTGACCGCGCTGGACAGCCATCGCGTCGCGACCCACGGCACCACCGATCCGTACGGCTTCTTCATGGCGGCGCTGCCCCCGGGCTCCTACGGCCTGCGGATCGCGGCCGAGGGGCTGTCGCCCGCCCGCGAGACCATCGAGATAGCCGCCGGCGTGGCCCCTCCCCCGGCGCACATCACACTGGACCCTGCCCGCCAGCTGGAACTCCCGCCGACCGGCACCTGGTTGTTCGACCCGCCGCACACCGCGATCCGGTTCATCGCCAAGCATGTGGGCATGGCCCACGTCCACGGCCGCTTCACCCGCTTCGACGGCGGCATCCGCGTCGCCCCGAACATGGGCGACTCCCAGGTCTCGGTGCGCATCGACGCCTCGAGCATCTCCACGGGCAACAAGACCCGTGACAACCATCTGCGCTCCGCCGACTTCCTCGACGTCGAGCACTACCCGTACATCGACTTCGTCAGCAGCCGGTTCATCTACCGCGGCGGCTCCAAGTGGACCCTCCAGGGCACCCTCACCATGCACGGCACCAGCCGCTCCGTCGGCCTGGACACGACCTACCTGGGCACGGTGAACGGCGGCTACGAACAGGAACTCCGCTGCGCGGCCCTGGCGAAGGCGGAGCTGCACCGTGAGGACTTCACCCTGAACTACCGCTCCATGCTGGCCCGCGGCATCGCGGTCGTCGGCCCGACGATCCAACTGGAACTGGACATCCAGGCGATGTACCACACCTCGGACACGCCTACGCCGCCGGAGTAGGCGTGTCAGCGAACGCCGTGTCTCAGCCCACCCTCTTCCACTCCTGGCACCGGTTGGTCTTGAAGTACTCGCCCTGATTGAGCGTGACACGGCCGGGGCCCTGCAGGTTGTTGTTGGCGATGATGGCGTCGAACTCCCCGCTGGCGTTCTTGGCCCTCTCCCAATAGCACCCGAACCCGCCGTCCGGACCGGCCGTCTTGTAGGTGCCGGCCTTGATGTCCTCGCCGACGACGTACTCGCCCTCGCCCGAGAAGCTGTCCGCCGGGCCGGATTCCTGCGTCTTCTTCGGCTTCGCCGTCACCGTCTTGGTGACGGTGGGAGCGGGCTCGGGGTCACCGGCCTCGGCGGTCCTGGTGACCGTGACCGTCGGCTGGGGTGCGGCCTTGGCGTCGGGGGCGCCCTTGCCGCTGTCCGCCGAGCCGTCACTGTTACCGATGCCGACTCCGACGAACAGAGAAACCAGGGCGACCGCACCGTACTTCAGCCACCCCCTGCTGCGGCGGGCGGGCTGTCCGGGGCCGGTCGGGGCACCAGGGCCGAAGGCACCGTGTGCTCCCTGGTCGGGCTGCGGGGACGGCTGCGGGAAAGTCATGGTCTGTTGTTCCTTTTCTGTGGTCCGCGAAAGGCGATACGCACTGCGTGGCCCGCGCGGCGTGACGAGACGGCCGCCAAGTAGTGAGCGGCCCCCGGACGGCATGGAGGGGAGCGGCCGGGCGGTGCCGCTCCCCGGAGTGTTCTGAGACGGGCGCGGACAGCGCTCCGGCTGGTGCCGACACTCGGCGCGCCGGACCGGAATGGCACAGCACGACACGACGGCACGCACGTTCCCGACAGGCGCCCTGTCGGATGACCGCCCCCTAGTGGAAGCAGCCACAGACAAACATAGACACGAAAGCGTCGTCAACCACGCCACCGGACTTGACGAGTGTTGTAGGTTGTTGATGTCCGCTACGAGAGGCCCAGGACTCCGCCATGCCCCAGTCATCCGCCCAGGTGACCGCCGCCGAGATTTCCCGCATCGCGGGGGTCACCCGCGCCACAGTGAGCAACTGGCGCCGCCGGTACGGCGACTTCCCGGCCCCCTCGGGCGGCACGGAGAGCAGCCCGTTGTACGACCTGGAGACCGTGCGCACCTGGCTCGCCTCGCGTGGTCACGCCTCGGCGGCGAACCCTTCGGAGGAGCTGCGTACGACCCTCCGCCTGCACGCCCGGAGCAGCGGCAGCGGCACCTCGGACCTGCTGCTTCTCGTCCTGGCGGCAGCCGGCCGCTCACCGGAGGAACTGACCTCCGCCGTGCGGTTGCCGGACCCGGATCTCGTCGCCCGCGCGGAGCGCGACGCGGCGGACGTCGCGGAGGCCGTACCCGGCGCGGACGCGGTCCGCTTCAAGACGATCGACGCCACGGTGCTCCGGGCGCTGTACTCGTGTGTACGTGACGAGGGCGGCCAGGCCGCGCTGGGCGTGCTCGCGGAACGCGAACTGGAGGACAGCGCGGCGAGCGGCACGTACCAGACGCCCGCGCCTCTCGCGGATCTGCTCGCTCGCCTGATCCCCGGCACCCCGGCGCGTGTCTTCGACCCGGCGTGCGGCAGCGGCACCCTGCTCGCGGCCGCCGCCCGCCACGGCGCGCAGGAGCTGTACGGCCAGGACTCCCTGCCCGTGCAGGCCCGACGCAGCGCGGTGAGCCTGATGCTCACGGCCCCCGAGACGGCGGTCACCGTGCGCGCCGGTGACAGTCTGCGCGCCGACGCCTTCCCCGACCTGACCGCGGACGCGGTGCTGAGCAACCCGCCGTACGGCGTCCGGGACTGGGGGCACGACGAGTTGGCGTACGACCCGCGCTGGGCGTACGGGGTTCCGGCTCGCGCCGAGTCGGAGCTGGCCTGGGTGCAGCACGCGCTCGCCCATCTGACACCGGGCGGCTACGCGGCCCTGGTCCTGCCGCCCGCCACGGCCGGCCGCGCCTCGGGCCGCCGGGTGCGGGTGGAGCTGGTGCGCAGCGGGGCGCTGCGCGCGGTGATCGCGCTGCCGGTCGGCGCGTCGGTGCCGTTGCACGTCGGGCTGCAGATCTGGGTTCTTCAGCGGCCCGAACCGGGCGGCGCCGAGCGCAAGTCGGTGCTGTTCGTCGACACGGCGCAGGCGGCGACGGGAGCTGATGCCGGCCGTGGTGGGACGGCGGGGCCCCGGACGCGGGGCGGCAGCCGCTCCACCTCCCTGGACTGGGCCGCCGTCACGGCGCGGGTCCTGAGCGCCTGGCAAGCGTTCACGGCGGACCCGGACGCCTTCGACGGCGAGCCCGGTGTCGCTCGCGCGGCCGGCGTCGTCGACCTCCTGGACGACGTGGTGGACCTGACCCCGGCACGGCTCGTACGGGCCTCCCGGGCCGAGGTCGATCCCGCCGAGCTGTCGGCGGAGGTGGACGCGACGCGACGTGATCTCGTACGGGCCGCCAAGTCCCTCGGAAAGGCCGCGGGCTACGACGACTGGAGCGCGACCGGCCCCTCGGCGCGCGAGTGGCGGACGGCAACGGCGTCGGACCTCGCGCGGGGAGCTGCTCTGACGCTGCTGCGGACGGTTCCGGAGAGCGGGCGCGGACGCGGGGAGGGCGGCGGCGAAGAACATGGGGCCGTCCGGGTCCTCACTGGCGCCGACATTGTTCGGGGTTCGGGTCCCACGGGCGACCCGGCTGAGCTTCGCGGTGACACGGCACCCGTGATCGCCGTCGGGGACGTGCTCGTACGCGCGGTCGCGAGCGGGGGCGGCCCGATGGCACTGGTCGCCGGCGAGGAGGAGGCAGGGGCACTGCTCGGCCCCCACATTCACCTCTTCCGGCCGGATCCGACGCGGCTGGACCCCTGGTTCCTCGCCGGGTTCCTGGGCGCGGAGGACAACATCGCGGGCGCTTCCACGGGCAGTACGGTCCTGAATGTCAGCCCGGGCCGGCTGCGCGTTCCCTTGCTGCCACTGGAGGAGCAGCGACGGTACGGGGAGGCATTCCGGCGCGTGCATGAGCTACGGGCTGAGGCACAGCGGGCGACGCGCCTCGCTGAGGAGACGGCGCGGCTGCTGTCGGGCGGGCTGACCGGAGGACAGTTGCTCCCGTTGCGGGATGTCGGTACGGCCACACCGACCACACGAACGCAAACTGGCGATTCACCTCGCTAGGCAGACGCACCTCCACACATCGACCACAATTGGACGCTCCGCGTCGCTGAACGGCGCGGCGGGGGCGGGACACGTTTCGGAAGGAACTCGGGGATCCAGTTGAACAGCAGTAAGCACACGGAGTTGGCGAACCACGCGTGGTCCGTCGCCGATCTCCTGCGGGGGGACTACAAGCAGTCCGACTACGGCAAGGTCATCCTGCCGTTCACGGTGCTGCGGCGCCTTGAGTGCGTGCTGGAGCCGACGCGCGAGAAGGTCGCGGAGCTGGCGGAGCAGCACAAGGACAGCGGGATCGACCCGGACCGCTTCCTGCGCCGGGCCGCGGGCCACTCCTTCTACAACAAGTCCGACCTGACCTTGAAGAAGATCGCGGACGACCCGCAGAACGCGGCGCAGAACCTCATGGTGTACGTGGGGGCGTTCTCCGACAACGCGCGGGGCGTCCTGGAACGCTTCGAGTTCGCCCAGCAGATCAAGCGGCTCGACGGCGCGGACCTGCTCTACAAGGTCATCGGCAAGTTCACGGATCTGGACCTGCGTCCCGAGGTCGTGCCCAACCACAACATGGGCTACATCTTCGAGGAACTGATCCGCCGCTTCTCCGAGCAGTCGAACGAGACGGCCGGTGAGCACTTCACGCCGCGTGAGGTCATCCAGCTCATGGTGCGGCTGCTGGTCGCCCCGGACGGCGACGCGCTGCACCTGCCGGGCACGGTCCGTACCGTACTCGACCCGGCCTGCGGCACGGGCGGCATGCTCTCCGCGATGGACGACCTGATCACGGAGCTGAACCCGGACGCCACGGTGGAGGTGTACGGGCAGGAGCTCAACCCCGAGTCGTGGGCGATCTGCCGGTCCGACCTGATGATCAAGGGCCAGGACCCGGAGAACATCGCCTTCGGCAACTCCTTCTCCGACGACGGCCACGCCCGCAAGACCTTCGACTACATGCTGGCCAACCCGCCGTTCGGGGTGGAGTGGAAGAAGGTCAAGGACGAGGTCGAGGCCGAGCACAAGACGCTCGGTGAGGCCGGCCGCTTCGGTGCGGGTCTGCCGCGCATCAACGACGGTTCGCTGCTGTTCCTCCAGCACATGATCGACAAGATGAAGCCGGTGGATGTGAACGGCGGGGGCGGTTCGCGTCTCGCGATCGTCTTCAACGGCTCGCCGTTGTTCACGGGCGCGGCGGGGTCGGGTGAGTCGGAGATCCGCCGCTGGATCCTGGAGAACGACTGGCTGGAGGCCGTCGTGGCCCTGCCGGACCAGCTCTTCTACAACACCGGCATCGCGACGTACTTCTGGATCCTCACGAACCGGAAGAGCCCCGACCACAAGGGCAAGGTCGTGCTGCTCGACGCCCGCGACCAGTGGCAGAAGATGCGTAAGTCGCTGGGTGACAAGCGTAAGGAGTTGAGCAAGGACCACATCGCCACTGTGGTCAAGCTGTACGGCGAGGCCCTGGCCGTGGCGGGGGATGCGGAGCACCCGCTGCACGGCAAGGTGAAGGTCTTCTGGAACGAGGACTTCGGCTACCAGCGGATCACGGTGGAACGGCCGCTGAAGCTGCGGTTCGAGGTGACGGAGGAGAGGCTGGCGGCGCTGGAGGCGTCCAAGGTCATCCAGAAGCTTCCGCAAGCCTCGGCTCTGGCGGATGCCTTCAAGTCCCTGATGGACACGAGCTGGAGCACGAAGCAGGAGGCCTGGCTCGCCTTGAAGGACGCGGTGGTCCAGGCAGGCGGGACGTGGCCGACGGGGGCGCCGTTCAACAAGGCGCTGCGTGAGGTCATCGGGGTACGGGACCCGGAAGGTGAGGTCCAGCTCGTCAAGGGGCAGCCCGAGCCGGACGCGGAGCTCCGGGACTTCGAGAACGTGCCGTTGGGCGAGGACATCGAGGAGTACGTGGCCCGGGAGGTCCACCCGCACGTGCCGGATGCGTGGATCGACCACAGCAAGACGAAGATCGGGTACGAGCTCCCGTTCACGCGGCACTTCTACGTGTACGAGCCGCCGCGGCCGTTGGCGGAGATCGACGCGGAGTTGAAGGCGTTGGAGGCGGAAATTCAGGTGCTTCTGGGGGAGGTGACAGCGTGAAGACTCAACCTTCGACAATTCCGCTCAGATACGTCCTTACCCCTGTGGAGAGAACAGGCTTCGAAACTTCCCAAGTCCTTTCCGTCTACCGCGATCACGGTGTAGTCCCCAAGAACTCACGGAGCGATAACTACAACAAAACCCCAACTGACCTTTCACGCTACCAACTGGTTCAAGCAGGCGACCTCGTTGTCAACAAGATGAAGGCGTGGCAAGGTTCCCTTGGGGTATCTGACCACGAAGGAATCGTTAGCCCCGATTACCTTGTATGTGAGATCGGCGGGCAGGTGCACCCACCTTATCTCCACCATCTATTGAGGTCAGCACCGATTATCGGGGATTTCAAGTCTCGCTCCAAGGGAATCCGCCCAGCACAGTGGCGACTTTACTGGGACGACCTGGCTCAAGTTCGGATCGATCTCCCCCTACTGGAGGAGCAGCGACGCATCGCCGAATTCCTCGACGCCGAGACCATCCGCATCGACCGCGTTCTAGAGCTTCGCAGTGAGCTCGCTGCGCGCCTGATCGAACGTGATAACGCTTTGCGTGATGGCCTACTGGACCGCCTGTTCGAGTCCACAGATACCATTCCTCTACGGAGGTTCATCACTCGAATCGAGCAGGGCGACAGCCCTCAATGCGAGGCAGTTCCGCGCCAGACGAGCACTGAGTGGGGGATACTGAAGCTAAGCTCCGTCAGGCATGGGCAATTTGACCCTGACGAGAATAAGCGCCTCCCCGATCACCTCCGCCCGAACCGCTCCTATTCAGTCGGCCATGGGGACTTTCTCGTGACCAGGGCTAACACGCCCAACCTCGTGGGTGATGTCGCAGTAGTCACAGAAGGGGTCGAGAGGTTGCTCTTGCCTGACCTCATCTATCGAGTGAGACTCACCGACAGCGTAAGCGCAGATTTCGTTGCACAAGTGGCGCTTGGCCGCCGCACCCGCTCCCTCATCGAGTCCGTGGCACGCGGGACGTCGCAGTCAATGGTCAAGCTGCGCGGCGAGGACATCAAGACATGGCCTATTCCGAGTGCCACGAAGGATCAACAGGACAAATTCGTGTCGATCATCGCGCACAGAACTGCCGCCTCTGCCCGCCTGCGCAGCCTCGTAGACCGCCAGGCCAAACTGCTCGCGGAGCGACGTCAGGCCCTCATCACCGCCGCCGTAACCGGCCAGTTCGACGTATCCGCCGCCAGCGGGCGCAACGTAACCGAAGGAGTCTCCGCATGAGCCCCGTGCACGACGAGTCGTCCTTCGGGTCCGCGATCGTTGCCGCCCTCTGCGAGCGAGGTTGGCGGGAGGCGAATCCCGAGGACTATCAGGCTGATCTCGGTCTGGACACCAACGAGCTGTACACCTTCATCGGCGCGACCCAGCCCGATGAGTGGAGCGAGCTGCTCACCGTCTACGGCGGCAACCCCAACGAGGCCCAGCACGGTTTCGCCCAGCGCCTCGACCGGGCCATCGCCGAGGACGGGCTCCTCCACGTCCTCCGCAACGGCGTCAAGGACCGCGGTGTCCGCATCCGCGTCGCCTACTTCAAGCCCAACCTCATCTCCGCCGACTCCGTACTCGACGGCTACCGGGCCAACCGCCTCACCGTCGTCCGGGAACTCCGGTACGCCACCAAGCAGGCGGACTGGGGACACGAGCTCGACCTGACCCTGTTCCTCAACGGCATCCCGGTCGCCACGGCCGAGTTGAAGAACCCGCTCACCGGGCAGGGCGTCGAACAGGCCAAGGAGCAGTACCGTACCGACCGGGATCCGACCGAGCTTATCTTCACGCGGCGCGTGATCGCGAACTTCGCCGTCGACCCGGACCTGGTCTTCGTCAGCACGCAACTGCGCGGCAAGAGCACCCGATTCCTGCCCTTCAACACCGGCTCTAACGGCCCCGGCCAGCCCGGTGGGGCTGGGAACCCGGCCCCCACTGCCCACGGCACGTACGCGACCTCCTACCTCTGGGAACAGGTCTGGCAGCGGGACAACTGGCTCGACCTCCTCCAGCGTTTCGTGCACCAGCAGAAGCACAAGACGCCCGGCGGTGGAACCACCAAGTCGACGATCTTCCCCCGTTTCCACCAGTGGGACGTGGTCCGGAAGCTCACCGCGCACGCGTCAGTGCACGGTGCCGGCCAGAACTACCTGGTGATGGCCTCCGCCGGCTCGGGCAAGTCGAACACCATCGGCTGGCTGGCCCACCGCCTCAGCGACCTGCACGCCCGCAGGGATCCGAGCGTCCTGAGGCCCGATGCCCTCGCCGAGGGCCGTATCAAGCCGGGCGAGCCCGTCTTCGACAAGGTCATCGTCATCACCGACCGCCGCAACCTGGACTCCCAGCTCCGGGAAACCGTCGGCGGATTCAGCCAGACCGACGGCCTGGTCGTGAAGGTCGACGAGAAGCACGGAGCCAAGAGCGAACAGCTCGCCCGCGCCCTCTCCCGGGACACCGGCAAAATCGTCACCGTCACCCTGCACTCGTTCCCCGCGCTGCTCGACTACATCAAGCGCAACCCCACCGAGATCAAGGGCACCCGCTTCGCGATCATCGTCGACGAGGCACACTCCTCGCAGTCCGGCGACGCCGCCACCGCCGTGAAGTCCGCCCTGCGCGACCTCGGCCTGGACGCCGACTCGGACGACGAGGGCGCGACCACCGTCACCCTGAACGACCAGCTGAAGGCGAAGGCGGTGGAACGCTCCCGCGCCGCCAACCTCTCCTACTTCGCCTTCACCGCCACGCCCAAGTCCAAGACGCTCGAACTCTTCGGCACGGAAGGCGTCGAGAACGGAAACACCGTCTATCGCCCCTTCCACACCTACTCCATGCGCCAGGCCATCGAGGAAGGCTTCATCCTCGACCCGCTGCGCAACTACGTCACGTACAACACCTACTGGAAGCTCGCGAACCTCAACCGCGACGAGAAGGAGGTCGACCCCTCCAAGGCAAACAGCCTGCTCGCCCGGTTCGCCCTCATGCACGAGCACACGGTGTCGCAGCACGCCCAGGTGATCGTCGAGCACTTCGTCGCCCACACCCGCGGCCGGCTCGGCGGACGCGCCAAGGCCATGGTGGTCACGGCCTCCCGGCACTCCGCCGTGCAGATGGCCCGCGCCATCCGGAGTTACATCGCCGACCGCGAGTACGACACCAAGTACCCGGACCTCGGTGTCCTGGTCGCCTTCTCCGGGTCCCTCACCATCGACGGCGAGGAGACCACCGAGGTCAAGGAGAACGGCGGTGGCATCTCGGAGAACGCATTGCCGAAGGCCTTCGGCTACACCCGTGCCGACGACAAGGCCGCGAAGGCCGGTGGCAAGGGGCAGCAGGAGTACCGGATCCTGGTCGTCGCCGAGAAGTACCAGACCGGCTTCGACCAGCCGCTCCTCACCACGATGTACGTCAACAAGACACTGACCGGCATCGCGGCCGTGCAGACCCTCTCCCGCCTCAACCGCACCGCCGAACGCAAGTCCCAGGCAGACCTCGCCGTCCTGGACTTCGTCAACGACGCCGAGGACATCCAGGACGCCTTCCGCCCGTACTTCGAGGAGGCGCACACCCTGCCCTCCGATCCCAACCTCCTCTACACGGCCCAGAGCCGCGTCATGTCCGCCCCGATCATCTCGGAGCAGGACATGGACGAGTTCGTCGCCGCGTACTTCGAGGCGCAGGCGAAGGCGGCCGGCTCCCAGTCCAAGTGGGAGAAGCTGCACGCCGAGCTGTACCGGCTCCTGTCCCCCGCCGTCGTCCGCTTCACCGCCCTCCTGGAGAGCGAGGAGGAGGACGACGTCGAGACGGCCGAGGAGTTCCGTGCCAATCTCAACGACTACGTCCGCAAGTACGGCTTCCTCGCACAGATCGTGCCGTACCGCGATGCCGAGTTGGAGCGCCTGTACCTGTACGGGCGTTACCTGCTCAATCGCCTCCCCCGCCTCGCGGACGGCGGAGTCGACATAGGGGAGGTCGACCTGAGTCACCTGCGTGTCGAGAAGACCGGTGAGCACGACGTGTCCCTCAGCCCCGACGGTCCTGCCGAGCTCAAGGGCTTCGGCGACGGCGTCGGCGGCGCGAAGGACCCCGAGAAGTCACTGCTGTCCGAGCTGATCGACAAGTTCAACAGCAAGTTCGGCACGGACTTCACCGAGGAAGACGTTCTGCCGGCCTTCAACGCCACCAAGGAGGACCCGAAGGTCCGGGCCGCCGCCCTCGTCAACGACGAGGAGAACTTCGGCATCGTCTTCGACAAGAAGTTCGAGGAGAACATGATGGACCATGTCTCCACGATCGACACGCTCGGCAAGCGGTACTTCGGTACGGACCGCGACTTCAAGTCCAACCTGGACCGCAGCGCCCGCCGTGCGGCCTGGCGGATGATCCGCCGGGAAGAGGGGCTGGACGACCTCTGACCGCTTGGGGCCCGGTGCCGGTGCGCACCGGGCCCCGACGGTCATGTGTCCGTCGCTCAGCGCCGGGCGGCCATGCGCACGAAGCCGGCCCACGCTTCGGCGCCGAACGCCAGCCTGGCCACTGCGGGCCGCTTCGAGTCCCTGACGAGGATGGCTCCGGAGGTCGGGGCGGCCTCGACGCATTCACCACCGTTGCCTGTGCTGTAGCTGCTCTTTATCCAAGCGGCCTCGGGCACAGCCGCCTTGCTGTGCTGCACGCTCATGTGTCTCCCATCAGTTGCTCGATGAACGCCACCGACTCGCTCGGTGTCAGCGCTTGTGACCGGAGGATGCCATAGCGCGCTTCAAGCGTGCGTACGTACGCAGCGTCGGTGTAGATGCGGCTGTGATCCTGTACTTCCGCGTACGCAAGGCGCTGCCCCTTGTCCGTGTCGATCAGTGTGAAGGGGCCGCCCAACGCGGCGTTGTCTTCACGTTCGATCGGCATGACCTGCACCTCCACGTTCCTAGACTGACTGGTGACGAGGATTTGTTCCAGCGTCTCGCGCATGACTTTCTGGCCGCCGATCGGCCTGCGTAGCACCGCCTCCTCGATCACGAAGCTCATCAAGGGAGCGGGGCGTCGGCACAAGATCTCCTGACGCACCATGCGTGCCTCAAGCCGTTGCTCGATCACCTCGTCTTCCAGTAGCGGCCGCTGCATGTGGAAAACAGCACGCGCGTAGTCTTCCGTCTGCAACAAGCCCGGCACCGCGTACACCGCGTACAGGTTCAAGGCCGCAGCCTTCGCCTCCAGCCGAGCCATGTCCCTGAAGAAGGCCGGATACTGAGCCCTCCCCATCTCCTCCTTCAGGGCGGTCAGCACTCCCCCGGCCCCCAGCACCTCATCCGCCTTCTCGATGAACCGGGCCTGCGGAATCCGCCTCCCCTGCTCGATCGAGGCCACCGTCTCCGGTGAGTACCCCATCCGCTTGCCGAACTCCGGGCGCTCCAGCCCCGCCTGCACCCGCAACAGCTTCAACTGCCGTCCGAACGCGGTGACCACGCCCGCCCCCGGCTCGTCCTCCGGCCTCCGCTGCCCAGCCTCTTCGTCCCGCACGGTCATCTCTCGCGCCTCTCCCCGTACCACCACGTACACGGCCGCACACGCCACGGACGAAAGCCCCGCGTCGGCGCGTCACCACTGGTCACGCTAGGCCACAGGGCGCCACCGTAAGTGCATGACCTCGGCACAATCACCCCTCACGGTGCACAACTTCGCGATGCACCTCCGCCGGGGCCACCCCTCGGGCCGGCAACCGAACCTCGCGGCCGACCTCGTCGCCGACTGATCACCAGGCAGGCGAAACGCCCCGGAACCGTCCGGCGGCGGCTCCCACCGACTCCGCTCCGAAGCCCCCGGAAAGGCCGACGGAGCGGACAGCGGCACCGGTGGCCGGCTCCCAGGAGACGGCCGCCGCCCGGCAGAACCCATGACATTCCCGCCCACAAGGAGGCACCGATGTTCGCCCACTCCGATCGGCTTCCCAGCGGGACGCCGCTGCCCAACGGCGTCAACACCCCCGCGCCATGGGGATTGCGCCGGATGGCGCCGTACCCGGCCTTCGCACCCTCGTACGCCCACGTCGCGCTGGACCCGGCCACCCAGACCGGCCGCTACTTCGACGCCGCCGGACAGGTCGTGGAGATGCCCGGACACGGGACCAGCACAGGCACCAACCCCGCGACCAACACCGGCAACCCTTCCGACGGCGCGGGCCCCGGCGGTGCCGGTGGCGGCGACCAGGACACCGGGAACGACACCGACCAGTGACAGACATGGGTCCGGTTCTGGTCGTCACCAACCTGGACGACCCCACGACCGACCTGGTGATCGACGAACTGCACGGCCGGGGCGTCCCGGTCGTGCGGTTCGACTCCGGGGACTTCCCCGCCACCCTGTCGTTCGCGGCCACCGTCACGTCGAACGGAATCGGAGGCACGCTGAGCACGCCCACGCGCACAGCGGACCTGTCCCGCGTCCGTTCCCTCTACTACCGCAGGCCCTCCGGGTTCGCCTTCCCCCACCTCGACGGTCAGACCGCACGCTTCGCCGTCACGCAGGCACGTTACGGCCTCGGCGGAGTCATGGCCTCGCTGCCCGGCTGCCTGTACGTCAATCACCCGCACCGCATCGGCGACGCCGAGTTCAAGCCGTCCGGGCTTGCCGTCGCAGCCGCTTGCGGATTCCGTCTGCCTCCCACAGCGATCACCTCGGACCCCGACACCGCGCGCACCTTCGTCAAGACCCACCGTCCGGTCATCTACAAGCCACTGTCCACGCCGCTGTACCGAATCGACGGGGTCTCCTGCACCGTCGAGGTACGAGAGGTCACCGCCGATGAAATCGACGGCACGGTGGCCGGCACCGCCCACCTCTTCCAGCAGCGGATCGACAAGACCGGTGACGTGCGCGTCACCGTCATCGGCGATCAGGTGTTCTGCGTCCGCATCGAGTCGGACCTGTTGGACTGGCGCACCGACTACTCACGACTCCGGTACAGCGTCGTCCATCCACCGCGGGGTATCTGCGAGGCCCTGCGCGCCTATCTCGACCACTTCCGGCTCGTCTTCGGCGCTTTCGACTTCGCCGTGGACCGCCAGGGGCAATGGTGGTTCCTGGAGTGCAACCCCTCCGGGCAATGGGCGTGGCTGGAACCGGAGACCGGGCTGCCGATGGTGGCGGCGATGGCGGATCTCCTGGAGAGGAAGACGGCGTGAACGAACAGGAGCTGAGGTCACGGCTCGTCGAGCGACTGACCGACAGCGGACATCTGCGAACCGGGCCCTGGCGGGAGGCCGTGTCCGCGGTTCCGCGCCACGAGTTCCTGCGCGGCGGCTTCTTCCAGCAGGTCGACGGCTCGACGCCCACCGCCTGGGCCCCGGTCATGCCGGACGACCCGCGGTGGCTGGAGGGGTGTTACGACGATGCCTCCCTGGTGACGCAGGTCGCCGGAACGATCGTGCCCGGGGACGTCCACGGGAAGATCATGCGCGCCCCCACGTCGTCCAGCACCATGCCCGGCCTGGTGGTGCGCATGCTCGAAGACCTCCAGGTCGACGCAGGCCACCGTGTGCTCGAGATCGGCACGGGCACCGGCTACTCCACGGCCCTGATGTGTCACCGGCTCGGCGACGATTCGGTGACCTCCGTCGAGGTCGACGAGGACGTTTCCACCCGCGCCCGCATCGCGCTGGGCCAGTGTGGGTTCGCGCCGAACCTGATCGTCGGCGACGGCCTTGCCGGGTACGAGAACGGGGCCCACTACGACCGGGTGATCGCCACCTGCGGGCTCCTCACCGTCCCACGCGAACTGATCGAGCAGACCCGTCCCGGTGGGAGCATGCTCGTGACCCTCGGCGGTTGGCTGTACTCCTCCGAACTGGCCAGGCTCACGGTGCACGAGGACGGCACGGCATCCGGACGCTTCCTCGGTGGACACATCTCCTTCATGCTTGCCAGGCCACAACTGCCGCCGCCCCTGGGGCTGCTCCCCGATCTCGACGAGGGCGACGAGCGACATGCGGTCCTCGGCGCCGACGTGATCGACGACTGGAACACCCGATTCGTCGCCCAGCTCGCCGCGCCACGCGCTCAGTGCGTCCGCCTCACCCGCGAAGGCCGCACGGAACACCTGTTCCTCGACGTCGACACCGGCGCCTGGGCAGTGCTCCGAGAGCACGACGGTCGGTGGGCGGTCCGACAGGGCGGGCCGTCCCGCATCTGGGACGCCGTCGAGGCGCAGATCACCCGGTGGCGCGGCGCCGGGGCGCCGCCGTTGGAGGAGTTCGAGATCACCATCAGGTCCGGACAGCCGGCGGTCACCTGGGCGGGCCGCTGACCCGTGTCCCACGCATGCGCTCCGCCCCCACGAGCACCTCGGGGCGGAGCGCCTCGCTGTGCCGGCCACGGCCTCGGCCGAAGGTCGCACTCTCACCGCCTCGGAGCCGGTCAGGCTCGGCGTCCGGCAAGAACTGCGAAGCGGCCGGTGCGCTGGTCTCTGTCCCGCGTCTCTCGCCCGTACCGCCGCGTACACGACCGCGCGCCGCCACGGACGGTTGTCCGGCGTCGGCGCGTCACCACTGGTCACGGTGTGCCACAGGGCGCCACCGTGAGTGCATGACCGCAACTCAACCACCCCTCACCGCCCGTCTTTTCGCGATGCGCTTCAGCTCCACCCCGCGCGGCGCCCGCCTGGCCCGGCGGCTGTGCGGGCACCGCCTTGACGTCTGGGGAATCCCGTACGGCAGCGACACTCACGACGTCATCACGCTCGTCGCGGCGGAACTGTGTGCCAACGCCGTGCGGCACGGACATGTGGCAGGCCGGGACTTCCACCTCCTCCTCACCGCGGACCCGTCCACTGCGACCGTACGGATCGAGGTCAGCGACACCCGCGGTGAACGTCTCCCGTGCGTCCCACCGGCCGACGGCACCATCGCCGACCCCCTCGAAGACGGCGGACGCGGCCTGCTCCTCGTCGAGGCGCTCGCCGACCGCTGGGGCTGCTCCCCACGCACCGGAGGCGGGCCGGGCAAGACCGTCTGGGCGCAGTTCAGCACCCCTGGTGTGACCCCGACGGCTTAGACGAGCCAGTCCCCGGCGGGCCCGGCTGGACGCGCGGAACCGTACCGGCGAGACTGATCCCCGACCACATCGAAGACCACTTCGGACACTCGACGCGGGCGGGGGCCAGGACCAGGTGCCGGACGTACGACGGATCGCAGGGCGCTACGAGCTGCTGGAGCAGTTCAATCACGGTGGCATGGGGGACGTGTGGCGCGGCTACGACGCCGTACTGGACCGGCCGGTCGCCGTGAAGCTGATCCGGCCCGAGGCCGTGACGTCCCCGCATCTGGCCGAGGAGTTCGAGAAGCGGTTCCGGCGCGAGGCGCGGATCACCGCACGCATTCAGCACCCTGGCGTCCCGCAGGTGTACGACGCGGTGCTCGACGAGTCGTACGAGCAGCTGTTCCTGGTGATGGAACTGGTCGACGGCATCCCACTGACCGCTTACGTGCACCCGGAGCACCCCCTCCCCCTCAGCTGGGCGGTGGCTGTCGCGGCTCAGGTCGCGACCGTGCTGTCGTACGCGCACGACGTACCCGTGGTGCACCGTGACCTGAAGCCGAGCAACATCCTGGTCGCGCGGGACGGCACGGTGAAGGTGCTCGACTTCGGCATCGCGGCCATCCTGCGGACGGACGTCACCAAGCTGACCGCGACGGGCACTCCCATCGGGACGCACCAGTACATGGCGCCGGAACAGGTGCGTGGTGGACGCGTCACGCCGCGCACCGACCTGTACGCACTCGGCTGTGTGCTGCACGAACTGCTCTGCGGGCGACCGCTGTTCAACGGGGACAGCGAGTGGCAGCTGATGATGCAGCAGGTCAGCGCGACCCCGACGCCCCTGCGGGAGCTGCGTGCCGACGTACCGGCGGAGCTGGAGGATCTCGTCCTGCACCTGCTCCTCAAGGCGCCCGAGGCGCGTCCGGCGGACGTGCAGGAGGTGTACGAGCGGTTGCGGCCCTTCCTGCCGGCGCCCGGTGAGGTGTCCGCGCCGGAGGAGTCGGGGCCCGCCGGGACACCCGACCCGACCGGGATCTTCCGCCGTCCCTACGCGCCCCGCTCACGTGCCGGTACCGCGAGCGGGCGGCCTGTCGCACCCGCCGCCGGGTCCGACGCGCCGCCGGTCGTTCCCGCGGCCGAGCGGGAGGCGCTGCGGGAGCAGATCCGCGAGGTCCACGCGCACTACCTCGCTCTGATGGATGAGGAACGGTACGCCCAGGCCGCCGAGGTGGTGGGCGAGATGATCGAGTCGGCCGCACGCGCCCTCGGTTCGGAGAGCAAGGCGGTGCTCGGACTGCGCGTGCGCCGGGCGGTCAGCCGTCAGCTGGCGGGTGACTACCGGGCCGCGCTGCCCGAGTTCGAGGCGCTCGCCGACGCCTACGGACGCGTGAGTGGCCCGAGCAGCGAGGAGGCGCTGGACAGCCGGGCTCAAGCGGCCCGCTGTCGTGGCGAACTGGGCCAGGTGACCGAGGCGCTGGCCGGGCTGAACGGTGTACTCGGCATCGTCCGCTCCGTGGACGGCGACGTGAGCGAGAACGCGGTGGAGCTGCGCCGCGACATCGGCATGCTGCTGCTCGCGCAGGGACGGGCGGCAGATGCCTTCGCCGTCATGGAACCGCTGCACGCGGACCTGTGCATGGTGTTCGGCCCGGACGACGAGCTCACGGCCGAGGTGGCCGAGACACTGGCCGTGATCCGTCTGGACCTCGACGGCGGCGCCCCGGGCTCCTCTTCCTGACCTGACTTTCATCCGTCTCGTAACCCGCTCGGACCCTAGGACCCCCCATGCCGCAGCTTGCCTTCGACATCGGCTTCTTCGCCGAACTGCCCAAGCTTCAGCCCCCGGTCAGGAAAGGCGTCCTCGACGCCTGGGACAAGTTCGACCGGCTCACCCTCGATCAGCTCTTCAAGGATCAGGGGCTGAAGCTGGAGAGCCTGAAGAACGCGGAGGACCAGCAGATCCGGACCATCCGCATCGACCAGTTCTGGCGCGGTGTCGTGCTCGCCCCGCCCTCCGGGGACACCTTCGTCCTGCTGCGGGTCATGCAGCACGACAAGGCCATCGCCTGGGCGAAGAAGCAGAAGTCGAGCATCAACCAGGTGACACGGGCGGTCGAGATCCGGGACGCGGCGACCCTGGACGCGATCACGCCGGCGTACGAGCAGATCGCGGAGACCTCGCCGAAGGAACGGCTGTTCGCAAAGTTCTCGGACGGGGATCTGAAGGCGCTCGGCATCGACGACGAGACGCTGCGGCAGGCGAGAACGCTGGTCGACAAGGAGCAGCTGGAGGTGTTCGCGCCGCTGCTGCCTCAGGACCAGCGCGAAGTGCTGCACTTCCTCGCGGACGGTTGCACGGTCGAGGAGGTGTGGCAGGAGATCGTCGCACCGGCCCTGCAGGCTACGACGCAGCCGCTGGACGCCATGGACTACGAGACGGCGATCCAGCACACCCGGGCACGTATCGCCCTGGTCACGGCCTCGGAGGAACTGCGGGACATCCTCGAGAAGCCGTTCGCGGCTTGGCGGGTCTTCCTGCATCCGTCACAGCGGAAGGTGGCCTACCGGGCGTCCTATTCAGGACCCGCCCAGGTCACCGGCGGGCCCGGCACCGGGAAGACCGTCGTGGCGTTGCACCGCGTCAAGCATCTGCTCGGACATCTGCGCGACGGTGACCGCATCCTTCTCACCACGTACACCAACGCGCTCGTCAATGCTCTCCGTTCGGGCCTGGAGTCCCTGGTCGAGGACCCGGAGTTGCGCGATCGCGTGGACATCTCGACGGTGGACGGCTTCGCAAGCCGTGTCGTCGCCGAGGCGCCGGACGCATTGGCGTTGCGGCCACTGATGAACAACGAGGAGGAGAGCCGCTGGGGCAAGGCCGCCAAGGCGACGGGCTTCACCGGCAGCGCGCAGTTCCTGGCACAGGAGTACCGGCACGTCATCCTGGCCCAGGGCATAAGGTCCCTCGCCGAGTACGAGTCGGCGGACCGGCGTGGCCGCGGAAGCCGGCTGTCCGCGGGCGAGCGGCCTCTGGTCTGGGAGACGGCGGAGCGGTTCACCGCCGGACTGGCCGAGGACGGGGCGCGTACCTGGCTACAGACGTGCGCGGAGGCGGCGCGGCTGCTGGAGGAAAAGGGGCCGCAGTACCGGCACGTCGTGGTGGACGAGGCGCAGGACCTGCATCCGGCGCAGTGGCGTCTGCTGCGCATGGCTGCCCCCGCCCGCCCGGACGACCTGTTCATCGCGGGGGACCCGCATCAGCGCATCTATGGCTCAAAGGTCTCCCTGAAGTCCCTCGGTATCAAGGTGACCGGGCGGTCCGTGAAGCTGCGCAAGAACTACCGCAGCACGCAGGAGATCCTGCGCTGGGCCACGGCGCTGCTCATCGGCCGTCCCATCGCCCAGTTGGAGGACGAGAACCGGAACGAGACGCTGCTGGGGTACCGCTCCGCGTTGCACGGCGACGGGCCCGCACTGCATGCCGCGGAGACCGAGGAAGCGGAGCTGGATACCTTGGTCGCCCAGGTGCGGGCATGGCGGGAGGCGGGTGTCGGCGCCGCGGAGATAGGGGTCAGCGCCAGGTTCAACAAGACGTGCGCGAAGGCGATCGCCCATCTCAAGGACGCCGGTGTCCCCGCCGCATCGCTGCGAGCCGCCGACACCACGGGCGGGTCGGAGGCCGTGCGGGTCGGGACCATGCACTCCTTCAAGGGCCTGGAGTTCCGCTGCGTCGCCGTGATCGGCGCCAACGACGGCGCGCTGCCGTTCTCAAAGGCAGTCACACCGCCAGACATCGATTCCCAACAGCACGAAACCGACATGATGTCCGAGCGCTGCCTGCTGTTCGTGGCCTGCACGAGGGCGCGAGACAGCCTGTACGTCTCCTGGTCCGGCGAGCCCAGCCCGTTCCTCGTCGAGTCCGGCGTCATCGCTGTCTGAGCTGTCGACGGCCTGTCACCATGCAGCAATCCTGGGGCTTTTCTGTTTTGTCATCATCGACGGCTCTGTGGCGGGTCTTCGTTCCGGCGGCCTCGGCCGCCGAAGGCACGTCGCTCATGCAGGTTGCGGGCGGGAGTCCGCGGCCTTGATCGTCTAGGCGGGACCCGCAACTCACGCGTCAGAGCTTCGCCATTGTGGGAGGTGGCGCAGGACGGTGTCAGACTCGGCTGCAGCGGTCTCGAAGTTCGGAGATCACGGCATCCTCACACGCGTTGACAGCACCATCCACCGTGGCCACTCGGTCGGCCGCGTCGAGGATGTCGCTCAGATCCCCTGACTCGGCGTCTATCTCCGTCAGAGAGTCCGCCTTCGAGCGCGGCGTACCTCGCCGCCATCTTGATCCGCTGATCGACGATGGCGTCCGCGGGCCTGCGTACCGTTCCTGGAAGTACTGCCAGTTGACCTTGTCGGTGTAGGAGTTCAGGGCCTGCGCGATGAGCCTGGTGAACCAGTTTGCCCGACTTGATGCCGTCCGCGCCTCTGGTATGGACAACCTCGCTGACGACTCAACACGGTGGCACAGCAGCTAGCACTTCTGTCGACGAATGTCCCGTGAGCCGTAACCCTAGCGCGTCATCATGCGGCTGGTGATGCCATCGCATCGACCCTCAACATGATCGCCTTCACTGCGGCAGCCTGCGTCCCGCACCTGGCAAGCCCGAGTTGGTTCCGCACCGTGAACAGCGCCGTGTCGGCCGCCTGGCCAACTGGTCTTCCAACTCGCCCAGTTCCGCGCGTCGCACCGCGATCCGTTCCACAGCCCCACCTCCATCATGACGATTGACAGCGCTTTCACTGGCGTGCTTAAGTGGTCATGCTTCCAATGATAGCCGGTGGCGCCACCGGAAACACCCGTCCCACATGCCCGTTGGCAGCCGGGCGTCATGGCGTCGCCTCACTCGACGCCCCGCCACCGGTGCCGCGACCTCCGATCCGACTTCCGCACCGAGAGCCGGGCATTCCGCTCCGTCACACGTCAGGAAAGCCGTGAAGATCAAGCGCGTCCACATCGAGAACTTCTGCTGCATTCGCAGCCTCGACGTCTCCTTCGACTCCATCACCTCGCTCATCGGCCCGACGGGTGTCGGCAAGTCCACCGTCCTGCGCGCCCTCGACTGGTTCTTCAACGGCGAGAAGGGCGGCACCCTCGGCGAGGAGGACGTCCACTCGGCTGCGGAGACCCAGCGGATTCGCGTGGAGGTCGAGTTCGACGGGCTCACCGAGTCGGATCGTGTCGCGCTCGGCCACTACGCGCCGCACGGCGTGCACACCTTGAGCATCTGGCGCACCTGGGAGAACGGAGAGGACCGCATCACGGGCAAGGCCTTGGCCTATCTTCCCTTCGAACGGATCCGGCAGGGCGCCGGCAGTCGGGAGAAGACCACCGCGTACAAGGCCTTACGCGAGAGCGACCCGGCACTCGGCCTGCCTGCCGTCCGCAGCTGGGACAACGCCGAGGCCGCGATGCGCTCCTGGGAGGCGACGCACCGTGACCAGCTCACCGAGGCCGAAGTCGAAGGCACGCACTTCTTCGGCTTCGCCGGCCAGGGGCTCCTCGGCAAGCTGATCGACTTCGTCTTCATCTCCGCCGATCTGCGAGCGTACGAGGAAACCGACGACAACAAGACGTCCGTGGTGGGCCGGATCCTCGAGCACGCGGTGGATCGATCGGAGGCGGAAGCCCAGTTCACGGCCATCGACGAGGACGCCCAGGCGGCCCGCGAGAAGGTGCACAAGGAGATCTACGAGCCAGTGCTCGCCAAGTTGTCCGGCGCCCTGTCCGAAGAGGTCGGCCGGTTCACCACCGGACGGGATGTCGTCGTCACGCCGACGGCCCAGGTACCGAAGCGGGCCAGGACCGCGTTCGCCGTCAACATCCGCGACGGAGCGGCCCTCACTCCGGTCCGGCGTCAGGGGCACGGCTTCCAGCGTGCGCTGATCATCGCCGCGCTCAGGTACCTCTCGGACTGCCGCCGTCCTGAGACGGGCACGCGCTCCCTGTGCCTGGCGGTCGAGGAACCCGAGCTGTTCCAGCACCCGGCACAGACCAGGGTTTTCGCGCAGGTACTGCGCAACCTGGTCGAGTCGGCTCAGGACCAGACCCAGGTGATGTACGCGACGCACAGCCCGGTGTTCATCGACCCGAGCGACTACCAGCAGGTCCGCAGGCTGTACCGCGTCGCCACCGGCGAGCACCCCGAGGTATGCCTGCGGGAACTCACTGAAGAACAGTTGCGGCAGTCGCTCGACGGCTATGTGAACGAGAGGTCGATCGCACGGCGAGGTACTACTCGCTACGTGAAGAACCTCGCCGAGGCGATGTTCGCCAATGTCGCCGTCGTGGTCGAGGGCGCGACGGACGAGAGCGTCCTCCTGGCCTTCGCCGAGCGTCAGGGCCTCAACCTGGGAGCCGAAGGCATCTGCGTGCTGAACGCTGAGGGTAAGGACAACATGGTCCTCTGCCACGCCATTCTCACGGGGTTCGACGTGCGCTGCTACCTCGTGTTCGATGCGGACACCGGGCCCAAGAATCTGGAGAATCCGCAGCAGGAGGACAAGGTGCGGAAGTCGGCCGGGAAGAACTTGCGGATCTTTGACTACCTTGGCGCACCCGCTGTGCCGCGTCCCACGACCACGTGCGAAGGGACATACACGGTCTTCGAGGACGACCTCGACACGTACCTCAGCGACCGCTGGCCCGCCTGGGACGCCCGCTGCCAGGAGCTGATCAAGCAGGGTGCCGGCTACGTGCACGGCAAGCACGTACCGACTTACGCCGAGGCCACACGCACCGCCGACGGTGAACCCGACTTGCTCCACGCGCTGCTGGAGAACGTGAGGGCCATGGCAGGGCAGTCGGTGCCCCGGCCCTAGCCTCGACGTGTCGACGCCCAAGGCTTGCTCCTGCTGCCCCTGGGCGACGACTGATCGGCACCAAGCATCGCATCTTCACCGTCGGCCTCAGCGCCGGCCCGAAGGGCGCCGGACACTTCGCCGATGCCTCGCCGGTGCCCTCGCCCGGATCCGTGCGATGCAGGACGCCATCGGAGACCGCTCTTCCTTCCAGAACCTCAAGCGGCACCAGAGGCTTCTGCTGGACACCCGGGATGAGGTCAACACGTGGCTGCAGTCTCATCCCGAGGACTACCGCTGAGGAGCCATGGAGAGGCCTGGTTGCGAGCCCGAGTTCCACGGCCTCGGTGACCGGGGTGCCAGGGGCGTGCCCTTTTCTCCCGTACAGCGGTTTCCCTCTGCGTACACGTACTCAGATCCTGTGGCGACCAGAGCGGATGAGAGCAGGCGGTGCGGAGTTCTAGCCTGCTCTGGTTCAGCGCAGCGTTGCGGTCGCGCATTCACACAGTGAGACACGGGAGGGACCGCCCATGGCGCGGGAGGGGCAAGCTCGTGGGGTTTGACTGGGAGAAGGCCGCCGGGGTTCCGCCCCGGGCCGATGATGCCGATCTACGGATCAGTAAGACACCCTGGACGAGCGCTTCCGGTGTGGCGGACGAACTGCGTACCGCCACGAACAGCGGTCTGGCCGACCTCAAGGAAGCCGGCACCGGCACTGCAAGCGGCACCCAGGGATTCGACTGTACGGCCGCGCTGAGCGAGATCCGCACCACCTGGGAGGCCCGGCTCACCACGGTGCGGAGTGAGTGCGAGCGGCTGCACGGGTCCCTGGCCAGGACCGGAACGCACTTCGGCGAGGTCGACCGGCACGTCAAGGGGCGGGCGGCTGCCGTTCGCATCGGCAACACCCCTGACTGGGCACGGTGAGGCCGGTGCCCACCTGGCAGCAGTTACGGGACGTGAAGCTGTCCCGGTACCGGCACGACGCGGACGGCTGGGGCAAGGTCAGCCGCCGCGCCGACGCGGCCCGCCTCAGGGTGGACCGGGAGATGACGATTCCCGTTCGGTCCACCCAGAAGGGCGAGACAGCCACCAAGGCAGCCGGCGACCTGGATCGCCTCAGCCGCAACTACCGGTACGTCCACGGCGAGTGTGGTCTGGTCCGGACGACATTGGAGTCCCTCGCCGCCGACCTGGAAGGACCTCAACGCAAGTTGAAGCAGGCGCTGGAGGACGCCGAGGCGCTCAAGTTCACGGTGAACGGGGACGGTTCGGTGACGTATCCCGCGCCTGTCTCGATGGACGGCACGTCGTCGCCGGTCCTTCCGGGCCCGTACGCCCCGGGTGCGGGCGGTGGTACGGCGCGAGCGGGCGCCCTGGTCCCCTTTCTTCCCGGCTGGGGCGAGGGCGGCTCCAACGCCAACAAGGCCATGGCCGAGGACATCGCGGAACGTATCGCGAGCGCCGTGCGCCAGGCGAGCGAGATCGACGCGCGCTATGCACCGGTGCTCCGCGCGCTCAAGGCGCCTGCCGGGCTGGATGTCACCGACGACATACTGGTGGATGCCGCGAAGGACATGGGGGCCGTTCGCAAGGCCGTCGGCAACTTCCTTGACGACAAGGGCATCCCGCACGGCAACTCGCCCGCCGAGAACAGGAAGTGGTGGAGCGACCTCACCGACGGGCAGCGCGACGAGTACGCCACGCTCTACCCGGCCGAGATCGGCGCGCTCGACGGCCTGCCGTCCGAAGTACGCGACACCTCCAACCGGCTGGTGCTGGCGGAGACTCGCGCACTGCTGTCGCAGCAGTACGAGCGCCTTGGACCCGAACCTCCGCAGTACGTTCAGGTCGGTGATCCTCCCTCAGCGGTGGTCAATCCCCTGTGGCAGCAGTGGCACAAGAGCGGCGGCGAGCGGTTGCGGGCCCAACTCAAGGGCATGCAAGCGATCCAGGACCGGCTGGACGCGAGCGGCGTGCCCGGCCGGAACGGTGAGCCCGGCCTGCCGCAGGCGTATCTGCTGGGCTTCGACACCAAGGGCGACGGACACGCGATCATCGCCAACGGCAACCCGGACACAGCGGATCACACCGCCGTGTTCGTGCCCGGGACGGGCTCGAAGCTGGAGGATGCCAGCGGCGACATCAGGCGGATGACGGACACATGGCGGCAGACTCAGCAGATGGCACCCGGCAAGGCCACGTCCACCATCACCTGGATCGGCTACGACGCCCCGCAGAATCTCGTCACCGATTCCCCTAGGCCGAGTTACGCCTATGGCGCGGCGCCCAAGCTCAACAGCTTCCTGGACGGCTTGCGGGCCGCCCAGGGCAGTGACGCCGTATGCCTACCGTCACACCACACCACGGTCATCGCGCACAGCTACGGCACCACCGTCGTCGGGGCCGCGGCCAAGGAACACCACATCGCTGCCGACGACATCGTGGTCGCCGGCAGCCCGGGCATGCTGGTGGGCGACGCAAGCGACCTTGGCGTGGGCAGGGACCATGTGTGGTCCGAAGCTGCCGGTGACGATCCCGTGCCCTACATCGGACGGCCGTTTCTCGCGGGCGACAAATGGGGCGTGCACTATTTTCACGGGATTCCCTACAAGGCAGGGCATATCTCGACGATCCCGTCCGACGAGGCGTTCGGGGGGCATCGGATGGATGTGGACACCAGCGGGCACAGCGACTATTGGAACAAGGGGTCACTTTCGCTGAGCAACCAGGCTGCAGTTGTCGTGGGAAAATATGATGACGTTAAGGGAAAAAAGTGATTCCGCGCAGGCATCAACACGCACGACGACAGCTGGCCCTGTGTGCGGCAGCCGGCCTTCTGGTCCTCGTCATGACAGGGTGCTCAAAAAGCATGAACGCAGAAGACACGAACGATGCGACCACCGCCGAACCTACGGTCCTCGCTGTCAACGAGGCCAGAACGAAGGCCAACAACATCTCCAGCCAGATTCTCGATCTGATCGGGATCAAGGAAGGAAAGGTGGCGGGAGGAGGGGCCGGCGTATCCCTCTGTGACGAAGATCCCGATCACCTCTACCTCATGCGCCACCCCTGGTCGATCTACGAAGTAAAACCCGACACGCTGGAGGCAGGTTTCCAACGCCTGCGGGAGAAGCTTCCGAAGAATGGATGGAAAGTCGTCGCATACGGTCGGGACACCAGCGCCAATAAGAATCTCGAACTCACCGCGGATTCAGAGAAAGATCCCTTCTCCGTCAATGTTTCCTTGCACGTCACGGGCCCGTCAGGGACCAAGGAGCCGATGATCCAGGTCAATGTCGTCTCCGGCTGCTTCCGCGCCCCCGAGGGTACGGACCTCAACAAGGAGTTCTGACTCGCTCGCGTCGGTGCGGTGTCCCGCGCCGCGTCCCGGGCAGTGAGCCGCACTGAGATCCCGTCCGCCGAGGAGCAGCACGGATGCGCTCGATTTCACTCCTGCCGCGCCTCGGGGAGGCGTCGGCCGCACCAGGGGCAGAAGTGGATGCCGATGATCGACGTGCCGCCGTCGTGGATGATCAGTCCGTACTCCGGAGGCTCGGCGCTGAAGGCGATCAGTGCGTCCGGGCAGTCGAAGGGGTCGGTGTGCTGGTCGCAGTGGCCGTTGGCGTGGCTTGCCATGGCCGGGCAGCAGTGGTCGATCATGGGCTTCTCTCAGGGGGTGCGGTTCAGTGGGCTGCCAGTACCAGTGCCAGGCCGAGCAGGGCCGGAACGGTCTGGACGAAGAGGATTCTCCGGCTGGCCGTGGCGGCGCCGTATGCGCCGGCCACGGCCACGCACACCAGGAAGAACACCTTCGCCTGGAAGCCCACCGGATCGGACGCCACCGCGCCCCACACCAGACCGGCGGCGAGGAAGCCGTTGTACAGGCCTTGGTTGGCCGCGAGTGCCTTGGACTCGGAGGCGAACTCGGCGGTGGTACCGAAGGCGGCCCGGGCCCTCGGGCCGGTCCACAGGAACATCTCCAGGGCCAGGATGTAGACATGCAGGGCGGCTATGAGCAGTACCACGGTGGTTGCGATGATCGACATGGGTACTAGGTTCACACAAGTTCCCGCGACCGCGCGGGTGTCTCAGGTCTCCTTCTCCGGTGTGTAATCGGCCTCGTCGAGGCCGAAGGTCCAGGCGACGCCCTCGCGGGCGGTCCGGGTGCGGGGTGGGACCCTCAGCCAGTAGGTGCGGTGGGTGCCGTCGGGCTCCGGGGTGGAGTTGACCACCTCGACCATCACCAGCGGCTCGTCCCCCTCCAGTTCGATGCGCCAGAGCACGCCCGCCTTGTCGCGCTGCACGGGTTGGGCGCCGGACTCCTCCAGATAGCGCTCGTAGCCGTAGTGCTCCAGCATCACCCGGCGCAGCTCGGCGTTCTCCTCCTCGCGTATCCGGCGCGGGGTCAGTGCGGCGAGTTCGTCGAGGAAGGCGGCGGGGACCGGCATGCCGCGCCAGGCGTGCAGCGCGAAACCGTCGGGGAAGGCGAGCGCCGGACCGTCCGCTCGGTCGAGCCTGCCCGCCTCGTCCCGGTGCAGCTCCACGGGGCGTTCGGAGACGACCGCGGTCTTCTCGTAGGGCCACCACCAGCCCGCGGCGCGGGCGACCGCGCTGATCCCTTCGAGGGCCTCCGCGCCGTCCTGGCCGTCGAAGGCCGCCAGCCAGGCCGCGTCGTGCTGGCCCAGCACCGCGTCGAGCAGGACCAGCCGGACGGCCTGCTCATCGTCCGCCGCCACGCCGGTCGAGGCCTCGACCACGCCGGTCCGTATGCGTTCGGTCAGGGCGACCGTGACGTCCCACAGCTGAGCGCCCGTGAGGGCCCAGTGCGCGGCCCAGCCGGACGGTCCGAGCCGTTCGAGTACCCGCTCGCGTGCGGCGGCCCAGGGCCGGGTGCGCACCGCGTCGCGTACGCTGCGGCCGGCCGTGCCCTCCGCCGTGAGCCGTGCGGCCAGGGCCACGCCCTCATGGGGCGAGCCCGCCCAGACGATGTGCTCCGGCTCCGGCAGGCCCGCCAGCCGGTAGGCCAGGCACACCCCCTCCTCGGCAGCCGCACGGTCCGCGGGGCCGGTCGCCGACGCCACCTCGCGCCACAGCGCCGTCCTGTCCGTCTGCCCGGTCTCCATGTGTGCGGTCTCGACCTGTGTCGTCATCTCTCCGCTCCTCCGCCTTCTCGATCTGCCGTGTCGGTTCGCTGTCTGGGTTCGCAGTCTCGGTTCACTGCCGCGGTCGTCGGCTCAGTCGGCCACGACGCGCACCGCGCCGGGCGCGTACTCGCGCTGCCGCACCACGCGGTACCAGCCCTTGGGCAGCGATATCGCCGCGTGCTCCTCGTGCACCACCCGTCCGCCGTCCGGGAGCCGGAGGTAGGAGGCGCCGAACGGTCCCGCCTCCCGGACCAGCGTCCCCGGCCCGACGACCGCATGGGCGTGTCCGGTGACCTCGCCGAGGGCCAGCACGAGCCTCCCTCGTGCGTCCCTCGGCTGGTGCGGCAACCGGTCCGTGCCCGGCGGCACGGCCTCCTCCGCCACAGGCACGATCAGGACGTCCCCCTGCCGGTACATACGTGTCTCCCTTCCCCGTCGATCCGTTCAGCCCGTTCGGCCCGTCGCCGATCGATGTCCATGACGTTAAGCGGGGGGTCTGACAACGCCCCCTGGAGCGGGCTGGGGTCAGTGCGCGGACCGCCTCCGGGTCGGCCCGTGGACCGGGTCCTGACACATCCCGTCAGCGGCGTTGTCAGTGCCGCTTGGTAGAACATTGCGCGGCAACGCACCGTGTTCGGTCTCAGGAGGCCAGCGACATGTCCCACGTCGAGCATCTGCAGGAACTGCATGGCCTTCCGGCCTTCGACTTCGCCGAGGCCGTGGGGCAGCGGGAGCTGCCGGAGGCGGGCGCCGTGGCCTGGCGGCTGGCGGCCGATCCCTACGGGGACTCCCCGTACGGGGATTTCGACGACCTGTGGAAGCAGTTCCTCGACTCCGTGGATCTCTCCGGTGTCCGCGCGATCATCGTGGGTCAGTGGGGCGAGGCGTACGACGACGACTCCAGCGGCATCGTGCGGCGACTCGTGGACGCCCGTGACCGGCTGACCGCGCTCCGGGCCGTGTTCATCGGGGATCTGGAGATGGAGGAGGCGGAGATCTCCTGGATCCAGCAGTCCGATGTCACCCCGGTCCTCGAGGCGTATCCGCTGCTGGAGGAGTTCGGGATCCGCGGCGGCACCGGGCTGCGCTTCCCGGCGGTCCGGCACCAGCACCTGCACAGGCTCCGCTTCGAGGCCGGGGGCCTGCCCGGCGAGGTGGTGCGCGGTGTCGCGGCCAGTGAGCTCCCCGCGCTGGAGGACCTCGACATATGGCTCGGGGTGGTCGAGTACGGCGGTGATGCGTCGGTCGCCGATCTCGCGCCGCTCCTCACCCAGGGCCGCTTCCCGGCGCTGCGCCATCTCGGGCTGCGCAACAGCGAGATCCAGGACGAGATCGCCGCGGCCGTCGCCGGAGCCCCGGTCATCGCCCAGTTGACGTCGCTCGACCTGTCCATGGGAGTGCTCACCGACGAAGGGGCGACGGCCTTGCTCGGAGGTCAGCCGCTCACCCATCTGACCCGGCTCGACCTCCACCACAATTACGTCACCGAGCCGGTGGCCCGGCGGATCCGGGAGGCGCTGGAGCCCTCCGGTGTCGCGGTCGACCTGTCGGAGCCCGGTGACACCTGGGAGGACGACGGCGTCGTCCACCGTTTCACCGCCGTCGCGGAATGAGGCCGTCGTGACCGTCACCCGAAACAGCGATACCTTTCACGGACTGCCCGTCTTCACCCTGCCCGAGCCCTCGGAAGAGCCGCTTCCGGCCGCGGGGGACGTGGCCTGGCGGCTGGACTGCTACGCGGCCGGGGAGATTCCGTTCCCCGAGCTGTGGGAGAGCTTTACCGAGCGGGTTCCGAGCACGCAGGTACGGGCTCTTGTCATCGGGCCCTGGTGGGACGACGGGTATGACGAGTTGCGTCCGGTGCTGGAGCTGATCGTGGCCGAGGCGGAGCGCTTCCCCGCGCTGCGTGCCCTGTTCCTCGCCGATGTCACCGGTGAGGAGTGCGAGATCTCCTGGCTGCAGCTCACCGATGTCACGCCCGTCCTGACGGCCTTCCCGCTCCTGGAGGAGTTGGGGGTCCGCGGCGGTGACTCGCAGGGGCTCGGCGAGGAGTCACTGTCGCTGCGCCCGGTGCGCCATGACGCGCTGCGGGTGCTGCGGTTCGAGTCGGGTGGGCTGCCCGGGCAGGTGGTACGGGCGATCGGCGCCTGCGAACTGCCCGCTCTGGAGCACCTGGAGCTGTGGCTCGGGGTGTCCCACTACGGCGGTGACGCGACGGTGGCCGACCTCGCGCCGCTCCTGGCCCAGGGGCACTTCCCGGCGCTGCGCCACCTCGGGCTCCAGGACAGCGAGTTGCAGGACGAGATCGCGGCGGCCGTCGCCTCGGCGCCGTTGGTGGCGCAGCTGGAGTCGCTGAGCCTGTCCATGGGCACCCTCACCGACACCGGGGGCGAAGCGCTGCTCCACGGCCAGCCACTGACCCATCTCAAGCGGCTGGATCTGCACCACCACTTCCTGAGCGACTCCATGGCCGACCGGATCCGTGCGGCCTTGGGCTCCGCCGGGACCGAGGTGGATCTGTCGGGTCATCAGACTCCCCACAGCTGGGGTGACCAGGAGTGGCGCTATGTCGCGGTCTCCGAGTAGCCCGGCGCCCGCCTCCGGCCTGCGGTTCGCCGTCGTCGGCAATCCCGAGAACCGGCGGACGGCCATGTTCGCCGACGCCGTGCGCGCGGCGGGGCACCCGGCGCCCCGGGTGCTCGCCTGGCGGGATGTGCTGCGCGGACGGTACGCCTTCGGACCGGGCGAGCTGGTTCGGATCGACTCCCCGGGGGAGAACGCCGAGGTCGACCGGCTGCTGCGGGGCATCGACGATCCCACCCGGGTCGAGGGAACGGCTCTGTGGCACCGCCGTTTCACCGCGGCGGTCCGGGAGGTGACCGCGGCGGCGCGGTGTGCGGGCGCGGTGCCGACGGCCGACCCGGAGGATGTCGCGGTCCTGTTCGACAAGCGGCGCTGCCATGCCCGGCTCGCCGCCGCGGGGGTCCCGGTTCCGCCGGCGCTGACGGGCCCGGTAGGCGGCTGGGAGGAGCTCAGGGAGCGACTGGAGGCGGCCCGTGTCACCCGGGCGTTCCTGAAGCCGGCCCATGGGTCGTCGGCCTCCGGTGTCGTGGCGCTGTCGTGGGCGGGGCCCGGCCGGGTCAAGGCGACGACCTCCGTGGAGACCGCTCCCGACGGCCGTCTGTACAACTCCCTCCGGGTGCGTCACTACACCTCGGAGACGGAGGTCGCCGCCCTCGTGGACGCCCTGGTCCCGGACGGGCTCCATGTGGAGCGGTGGCTGCCCAAGGCCTCGCAGGGCGGCCGGGCCGCCGATCTGCGGGTGGTCGTGGTGGCGGGGCGCGCCACCCATGCAGTGGTACGCACCAGTCGGCACCCCATGACGAATCTGCACCTCGGGGGCGCCCGCGGCGATCTGGACCTGGCCCGTGCGGCGATCCGGGCCGCGGGAGGCTCGTTCACCGATGTGCTGGACACGGCCGAGCGGGCGGCCGCCTGTTTCCCGGGCACGCTGTGCGTCGGCGTGGACATCCTGCCGGCCACCGGGTGGCGCCGGTTCGCCGTCGGCGAGGTGAACGCCTTCGGGGATCTGCTGCCCCGTCTCAGGGGCCTGCCCGGCTCCGGCGCCGAGGGTCTGGACACCTATGCCGCTCAGACAGCCGCCATGACGGCCGCACCGTCCGTCGCACCGACCGCCCCACCCGGGGCGGCATGCAAGGAGCACCACCATGACACCATCGCTTGACATGAACGAGGTCGTGGGCAGCCATGACCTTCTGCTGGTCACCCTCGACACACTCCGCCACGACGTGGCCGAGGAGCTGGCGGCGGCCGGACGCATCCCGAATCTGGCCCGCTATCTGCCGGGTGGGACCTGGGAGCGCCGGCACGCCCCGGGCAGCTTCACCTACGCCTCCCATCAGGCGATGTTCGCGGGTTTCCTGCCGACACCGGCCGCCCCCGGTCCGCATCCTCGGCTGTTCGCCGCCCGTTTCGCGGGCAGTGAGACCACCGCGAACGGCACCTTCGTCTATGACACCCCCGATCTGGTCTCGGGGCTGGCCGCCGTGGGCTATCGCACCGTCTGCATCGGCGGCGTGGGCTTCTTCAACAAGGCAGGTGCGTTGGGTTCGGTGCTGCCGGGGATGTTCCAGGAGAGCCACTGGGAGCCGGAGTTCGGGGTGGCCTCCCCCACCTCCTTCGAGGCCCAGGTGGCCTGTGCGGAGAAGGTGGTGGCCGGACTCCCGGAGGAGCAGCGGCTGTTCCTCTTTGTGAATGTGTCGGCCCTGCACCAGCCCAACTGGTTCCATCTGCCGGGCGCCACCCGCGAGGCCGGCGACACCCGGGCCACCCATGCCGCGGCGCTGGAGTATGTGGACCGGCACATGGGGCGTCTGCTGGCCGCCGTCGGCAGCCGCCGCCCTTGCTTCGCCATCGTCTGCTCCGACCATGGCACCGCGTACGGGGAGGACGGTCACACCGGCCACCGCATCGGCCATGAGGTCGTCTGGACCGTGCCCTATGCCCACTTCTTCGTCGACGAGGCCCGATGACCAGCACCGAAACGGCGACCGCGCCCGTCGTCCGCCCCTACCAGCAGTATGTCTACGCCTATCCGCACAAGACCGCGTACCGGCCGCTGCGCCGGGAGCGGGCCTCCCTGCGGGAGCTGTGGGCGGGGGAGCCGAAGGACGCCCTCTCGCTCTACTTCCACATCCCGTTCTGCGAGGTCCGCTGCGGTTTCTGCAATCTGTTCACCCGGATCGGGGCTCCGGAGGGGCTGACCACCGCCTATCTGGACGCGCTGGAACGTCAGGCGTCCGCGGTGTCCGAGGCGCTGGGCGACGGGGCGCGGTTCGCGAACGCGGCCTTCGGCGGCGGCACTCCGACGTTCCTGGAGGCCGCGGAGCTGGAGCGGCTGTGCGATCTCGCCGAGCGCGGGCTGGGTGCCGATCTCACCGCGATCCCGCTGTCGGTGGAGGCCTCGCCCGCCACGGCGACCGCCGACCGGCTGGCCGTGCTGGCCGACCGCGGCGCCACCCGGCTGAGCCTGGGTGTGCAGAGCTTCGTCGACACCGAGGCGCGGACGGCGGTACGCCCCCAGCGCCGGGCGGAGGTGGAGGCGGCCCTCGCCCGGATCCGCGCCGCCGGCATCCCGGTCCTCAACATCGATCTGATCTACGGCATCGGCGGCCAGACCGAGGAGACCTGGACCCGGTCCCTGGACGCCGCCCTCGTCTGGCGGCCGGAGGAGTTGTATCTCTATCCCCTCTATGTGCGCCCGCTGACCGGTCTCGGCCGGCACCACGACCGGGCGGCCGGCGAAGCCGACTGGGACGAGCAGCGGCTGCGGCTGTACCGCCACGGCCGCGACCATCTGCTGGCGCGCGGCTATGAGCAGGTGTCGATGCGGATGTTCCGCCGTCGGGACGCCCCCGTCGGCGGCGGGGAGGACTACGCGTGCCAGACCGACGGCATGGTCGGCCTCGGCTGCGGCTCCCGCTCGTACACCCGGAGGGTGCACTACTCCTTCGACTACGCCGTGGACATGCACCGTATACGCGGGATCATCGACGACTACACCGCCCGCTCGGCCGAGGACTTCCGGCATGCCGACTTCGGCTGGGAGATGAACGCGGAGGAGGCCAGGCGCCGGCATCTGCTGCAGTCGATGCTGCAGGCCGAGGGCATGTCCGTCGCGGGCTATCGGACCCGTTTCGGCAGCGCGCCCGGCGAGGACTTCGCCGTCGAGCTGGAGCGTTTCCACGACCGGGGCTGGCTGGACGACTCCGGCGGCCCGGAGCTGCTGCGGCTCTCTCCGGAAGGTCTGGCGCACTCCGATGCGCTGGGCCCCGAGTTGTTCTCCGCCGCCGTGCGGGAGCGCATGGCCGCGTACGAACCCAAGTGACCGCGGTGCGAACCCAAGTGACGGAGTCCCTATGGACCTGACGATCCTCTATCGCGGCCCGCTGGCGTCCTGCGACTACGACTGTCCGTACTGCCCCTTCGCCAAGCGCCGGGACAGCCGTGACCAACTGGCGGCGGACCGCGCCGCCCTGGAGCGTTTCACCGCCTGGGCCGCCGGTCAGCGGGGCGACAGCCTGTCCCTGCTGTTCACCCCGTGGGGCGAGGGCCTGGTGCGTTCCTGGTACCGGCGGGCGCTGGTGGAGCTGAGCCGGCTGCCGCACACCCGCCGGGTGGCGATACAGACCAATCTCAGCTGCCGTACGGACTGGCTGGACACGGCCGACCTGGACACCCTCGCCCTGTGGTGCACCTTCCACCCCGGGCAGACGCCCTACGACCGCTTCCTCGCCAAGTGCCGCGATCTGGCCGCCCGCGGGGTCCGCCACAGTGTCGGCATCGTCGGCCTCCCCGAACACCTGGAGATGGCGCGCCGGTTGCGCGAGGACCTCCCCTCCCCCGTGTATCTGTGGGTGAACGCCGCCGAGGGGCACAGCTACACCGATGCCGAGGCCGACGGGTGGACCGCCCTCGACCCGCTGTTCCCCTACAGCCGCCGGCCGCACCGCAGCGCGGGACTGCCCTGTCGTACGGGGGAGTCGGTCATCTCGGTGGACGGGGAGGGCACGGTGCGGCGCTGCCATTTCGTCCGGTCGGAGCTGGGCAATCTGTACGACGGTTCCTACCGGCGGGCGCTACGGCCCCGCGCCTGCCCGCTGGCCGTCTGCGACTGCCATATCGGCTATGTCCATCTGGAGACGCTGCCGCTGTACGACGTGTTCGCGGGCGGGGTCCTGGAGCGGATACCGGCCGCGCCGCCCTCCGTTCCGGGAGTCCCGCGGGACCGCTGAGAGGGCGGTGTCCCCCGAGCGGTCGTCTCTACTCCGCGGCGTTCCCGCCGTGCTGCGCCGCGGGGTGTCCCCCCTGGAGCCGCAGACCGGCCCGGTTCATCTCGGCGCGCCCTCGCCGGGCGAGGTGGTCGGCGCCGCACCGGTCCGCCAGGGCGACGCCCTCGGAGAGAAGCCTCGTCGCTCTGCCGGCAGGGCCGTCGCACCCGAGTTCCACGGCAAGGTCGATCAAGGCCTGGGCGTAGGCGTGCCTGCTGGGGGATCGGCGAAGCAGTTCCACCGCGCGCTCCCGCAGGGGCAGCGCCTGCCCGTCCTCGGCCACCGTCGCGCTGAAGCCCAGCGCCTCCCCGATGGCGGTGGGGGTGCCGTAGCGCTCCGCCCGGCGCAGCATCGTCGCGGTGAGGGCGCGGGCGCGCCCGGGGTCCTCCTCGGCGACGGCGAGGGCCAGGTGTCCCGCCCAGGGGCACCAGGTCGGGTTGAGTATGCCCTTGGCCTCCAGGCGTGCCCCGGCGGCGGTGAGTTGTGCCTCGGCCTCCTTGCGCAGGCCACGGGCGAGCAGCAGCCGCCCGTGGACGGTCTGGGAGTCCGGGAAGACCACCGCGTTCGGGTAGGGGGGCGCGAAGTCGCACGTCCTGGCGACGCGAAGCGCCTCCTCCAGGTGCCCCCGGGACAGCAGGACGTCCAGCAGCAGCCCGACGGCGTACCAGCGGGCGGGGACCCGGTCGCCGACCCGCTCGGCCAGGCGTACTCCTTCCCGTGCGCATTCCTCGGCCTCGACGAGCATGCCGCGCCGGAGCCGGACCAGGCCGAGGAGGGTGAAACCGAAGGAGAGGTGGGCGCCGCTCCACCCGACCTGCTCGCACTCGGCGATGGCGGAACTGAACAGTTCTTCCGCGCGGTCGCATTCGTCGGCGTACATATAGCTGAGCGCGGCCACGCTCGGCAGTTCGAAGCCCCAGTCCGGGTCGGTGTAGCTCAGGCCCATGGCGCGGGCGGCGACGGCGAGCGTGTCCGCGGCGGGTTCCCCGCAGAGCACCGCGTCCCAGGTGCGCAGGCACAGCAGGGCCCGCTCCTCGATGGCTTCGCCGGGCAGGTCCTCGACAAGCCGTGCGAGGCGGCGGGAGCGGTCGGACGCCCGCTTCTCGTGTGCGTCGAAGACCAGCCACAGGTAGTGCGCCACCTGCAGCCGCAGCCGTGCGCGGGGGGACTCCGCCCGGGCGACCTCGGCGCCCGCGACGGCCGCCGCCTCGGCGAGTTCGTCGTTGTGCGCGAAGGCCTGGGCCAGCCGGAAGGTGGCATCCTGTCTGAGCTCGGGGTCGAGGCAGGGCTGCTCCAGGGCCGCGGTGAGGTGGTTGACCGTGGTGGCGGGGGCGGTGAGCAGGGCCGAGCAGCCGAGTTCATGGAGGACGCCCGCGCGGTCCTCGGGCGCCGGGGGTTCGCGCAGCGCACGTTCCAGACAGCGCCGGGCCGCGTCGGGCGCGCCCAGCCGGAGGTTCTCGCGGGCGGCGGCACGCAGTTGCCGCACGGTGTGCGGATCGCCCTCGGGGTGGGTCTCCAGCAGGTGCCGGGCGGCGGCGGTGATGCCCAGGCCCGCGTCGGCCACCGCCCAGGCGGCCTCGCCGTGCAGGCCGGTGCGGGTGGCCGGCGGGATGGCCTGGTAGACGGCGGTGGCGATGAGCGGATGGATGAACTCGAGGGTCCGGGTGCCGGTGAGGATACGGGCGACCCGCAGCCGGTCCACGGCGGCCCGGGCTTCGGCCGGGGGCAGTCCGGCCACCGTCGCGGCCAGATCGGCGGAGATCTCGGTGCCGAGCACCGCGGCGGCCCAGGCGAGCCGGACCGCGGCGTTGCCGAGCCGCTCCAGCCGTTTGACCAGTCCGGTGCCCCGTGCGCCCGCGCCGAGTTCACGCAGCAGGGAGGCCGACTCCGTGTCCGGGGCCAGGCCCCGGTCCTGGACCTTGGCGATGAGTTCGACGGCGTCGTAGGGGTTGCCCGCGGTGACCACCCAGCACTCGCGGCAGAAGGCGTCGTCGGCTCCCGCTCCGAGCGAACCGCGCACCAGTCCGGCCACCGCCTCCGGGCTGAGGGCGTGCAGCGGGATCGCGCGTGCGCCGCGCCCGTCGAGCAGTTCGCGGAACGTCCGGGCCTCGGCGGGTACTTCGTCGGGGCGGTAGCCGAGGACCACCAGCACGGGGAGTTCCTGAGCCCGGCCCGCGAAGGCGGCGAGCCAGGCGAGTGACTCCAGATCGCCCCAGTGGGCGTCGTCGAGGACGATCACGACCGGGGCCCGGCGTACGGCCACCTGGGTGACGACCCAGTCCAGACCGTCCCGCACGCCCTGCGGGTCCGGCGCCGCGGCACCGGTCTGCTGGGCGAACAGCCCGACGGCCGGGCCGGCGATCTCGTACCACCCGCCGAAGATCTCGCGGCGCTCGGCCTCGGTGCAGGACGCGAGGACGGGCTGGAGCAACTGGCGTACGACATGGAAGGGGACCGTGTGCTCCTGCTCGCTGCCCCGCGCGGACAGCACGGTGCAGCCGCGGGCGGCGGCGAGGCGCCGGATCTCGGCCAGCACGGTCGTCTTGCCCCGTCCGGCGGCCGCGCTGAAGAACAGCAGCCCGCCGCGCCCGCGTTCGCCGCTCCCACCGCCCGCGCAGATGTCCTCCACCGCGTCCTGAGCGGCCGTCATCTCGCTCTCGCGTTCGTACAGGGAGTTCCCCGGACGATCGCGTCCCTCCACGATGGTGGTCCTCCCGGTGCGCTGCCGTTCCGACACTCCGCCGCCCCTGATCTGCCGGTATGCCGGAAGCCTAGCGAAACGCGGACGCGGACCGCAGAGGTGCGGGGGAATTGGTTGCGGTGGCCGTTTCGAGGGCACTCACGCCGGAACGCTCCCGGACGGGCGGGCCGGCCGGGTGCGCCACGGACGCGGCCGAGCCGAACACCCAGCGCGCCGGCCACGCCCGCGCCGAGGCCGAAGCCGAGGGTCGGGGAGAGGGAAGCGCGCCGTGCCCCCGCGCCGACGTCGGCCGCCGGGTCGTGCGGGGCCCGGAAGGGCTCCTCGACCCAACTGGTGCCGACCGCCACGGCGATGCAGACCGCCACGCCGCTGAGAAGGCAGTCCAGGCAGACCGGGATCTCTCCGGCCGCGCCCGCGCACAGTACAGCGCCGGCGGCGAGGGAGGCCACGGTCGCGACGGTCATCGGCGGTCGGCGGCCGTGACGGTCCGAGGCGGCCCCGGGCGCACCCCCGCGTGGAACATCACGGCAGGTCACACACCCGCACCGGCCGCCTCGGGCACCACCCCGACCACATCGGCAACAGGCAGAACTTAAGGACCTGTTGACTCGATTAAATGACGATCATAGGCTCCGTCGCCGACGGCTCCCGCCCGCTCGTACGTCCGAGATCCGGATATGCGTGCGAGTTGCCTCGCGTCGCCCTGCCGGCGGCCGGTCAGGAGCCGCCGCTCGACCGCACCACCTGCACCGCCCCGCACCTGACTCTCCGGGAGGAGCAAGTGAACAGACGTCGCGCGGCCACCTCGGCCGCCTCGGCTCTCGTCACCACCTTCGCGTTGACCGCCACGCTCGCCGGTCCTGCCACCGCGGCGCCCGGCACGGCGACCGAGCCCACCACCACAACGCAGGCCGGGGCGGGGGCGGTTGCCACCGCGACCACCCCCGTCACGCACCAGGAGAACGACCGTGTCCCGGAGGGCTCGGTCTGGACGCAGCACTACTTCCCGTCCTCGGACCGCTCCGGCACCGAGCTGCACGCCGACGTCCTGTTGCCCGAGAACCTGCCCCGGGGCAAGAAGGTTCCCGTCATCCTGTCGATCGGCCCGTACTTCGGGCACTCCGGGCAGACGGACCCCGAGGGCTGGACGCACACCGGTCCCTCGTCCCGCTTCCAGGACTTCGTCGAGGGCACCGACCTGTTCGCCCGCGGCTATGCCTTCGTCATGGTGGACCTGCGGGGCTTCGGCGGCTCCACCGGCTGCCTCGACTGGGGCGGCCCCGGCGAGCAGGCCGATGTCAAGGCCGCGGTCGACTGGGCCTCGAAGCAGTCGTGGAGCACGGGCGCGGTGGGCATGTACGGGAAGTCGTACGACGCCGTCACAGGCCTGATCGGCAACGACCTGAAGCAGAAGCCGCTCAAGGCCGTGGTCGCCCAGGAGCCCGTCTGGGACATGTACCAGTACATCTACTCCAACGGGGTGCCCCGCCCGAACGTCACCGGCACCGCCAACGCCTACAACGGCATCGCCACGCTGCCCCAGTTGGCGGACGACGACCCGCACTACCTGGCCAACGCCGAGTGGGAGAAGACCCACCCGGAGTGCCTCACGGAGAACTCGGCCGGATACAAGATCGCCGACCAGAAGGACAAGCACTGGACGGACCGTGACCTGGCGAAGATGGCCAAGGGCACCACGACCCCGCTGTTCGTCACTCAGGGCTTCGTCGAGAACAACACCAAGCCCGAGGAGATGCAGGAGTACCTCGACAACCACGTGGGCCCCGAGCGCGGCTGGCTCGGCCAGTGGGACCATGTGCGCGGCGGCGACCGGGTCGGCGACGGGCGCCTGGCCATGGGCCGCGAGGGCTGGTACGACGAGACCCTGTCCTTCTACGACGAGTACCTCAAGGGCATCAAGCCAAAGGTGAAGTACCCGGCCTATGTCGTGGAGGACTCCACCGGTGCCTGGCGCACCCAGAAGACCTGGCCGGAGGTGAAGCGGTCCGTCACCCTGCCGCTCGGCAACGGCTCGTACCTGGACGACGGCGGCGCCTCGGGCCGTGCGGCCCTGGCCGCGTCCGGGGAGCAGACGCCGCAGACGCTCGGACGGCCGTCCGGCACCTGGGACATGGAGAACGCGCCCGCGACCGAGCAGCCGGCCCCCAAGGGACTGGCCAAGGGACTGGCGAAGCTCCAGAAGGACGGCAAGGTCACCTCGAGCTTCTTCGTGTGGTCCAAGCCGCTCGGGCAGTCCGCGCGGGTCACCGGCACCCCGCAGGTCTCCCTGACCGCCAAGGGCACGGGCAACGTCATGCTCAAGCTGTACGACGTGGCTCCGAACGGCACCGCCGTCATGTTCGACGAGCAGGTCTCCCTGCTGCACTCGGGCCGGATGACGGTCGACCTCAAGGCCACCGACTGGACCCTGGCGGCCGGGCATGTCCTGGCCGTGGAGATCGGTTCCATCCAGACAGGTTCCTGGCGGGCCACCCCGTCCAAGGAGACGATCGAGGTCAAGGGCGCGCAGCTCCGGCTGGCCCTGAACGACCCGGCCCGTGACATCGCCACCGCCGGCGGCCGCTCACCGTTCCTGGACACCTATCTGCGCCAGTACACGGTGAATCTGCAGGCCGGTCCCGCGACGTTCACGGTGCTCCCGGGCAACCACCTCTGATCCCCGGGCCGGCGTCGGCGGTCGTGGCTTCCGGACCTGACCCGGAACGCCCGCCGGCGCCGGCCCCTCGTCCGTGCCCGGGCACGCGGGTGCCGCGGCCCCGGCGGGACAGGGGGATGCGCGATCCGGCCCGGCGGGACCGGCCCGCACACGGCTACGGCCGAGTGTCCGGCGTGTCCTCGGCGGTGAGGGCGGAGCCGTCGGCGCGGGTTCCGCACAGCCGGTGGGTGCGCACCTCCCGGCAGGTGCGCACCTGCTGGAGGACGAGGGCCGCGAGCACGGCCCCGACCATGGGTGCGACCAGATAGACCCAGAGGAAGCCGAGCCTGCCGGAGACCACCGCAGGGCCGAACTGGCGTGCGGGGTTGTCCGATCCTCCGGAGGTGGTGCCCAGACCGGCGATCGCCCCTCCGATCAGCAGTCCGACGAGCCAGGGGACCAGAGGGGCCAGCCGGGGGCTCTGCAGGAAGAATCCCACCAGATAGACGATGACGCCCATGCTGACGGCCTCCACCACGAACAGTTCGGCGGCCGTCCAGCCGGTCGCGGGCTGCAGGGCCGCATGGGTGACGGGCGGACGCCCCGTCACCGGACCCCACAGCGCTCGGGCCGCGAGCACCCCGAGCAGCGAGCCGACGAGCTGGGCCACCGCATAGGGGGTGACGGCCGCCCCGGGGAAGACGCCGAAGCGCCACATGGCCAGTGAGATCGCCGGGTTGATGTGCCCTCCGGAGATTCTGCCGGGCGGGCTGATGATCAGTGCGGCCAGCAGCAGCCCCACACCGCCGCCGATGATGAGGAGCTGCAGATGGATCTGCGGGACGGCCGCCGAGAGGGGGGAGGGTCCGGCGACCCAGCGCACGATCGTGACCACACCGAAGAGCAGCACGGCCGTCAGCAGCAGTTCCAGGGCGCTGCGTTGTGCGATCACCGCGGGGGTGAAGCGGCTGTCGGCTCCGTTCTGCGGTTCCGGCGGGCCGGACGGTGCGGGGTCGCGGGAGGGATGTGTCATGGCCGGCCTCCTGCCCTGGCCGGGAGGTAGTGGGAGACCTGGAGGGAGTCCGTGGGGTCCAGCATGGCCCTGGTCCTCGCCTCGGCCTCCCGGTCGTAGCCGGTGAGCCGGCCGCCGTGCTGCCGGAGATGTTCTTCCCAGGAGGCCACCAGAAAGGTCTCCAGATAGCGCTCGGGGTCCGCGCCGTCCCGGTAGAGGTTCCAGTGCAGTGCGCCGGTGCGCAGCCGGGAGCGTCCTACCGTGCCCATCGACGTGACGAAGGCGTCGGCGCGGTCAGCGGGCACCCGGTAGGCGACGGTGACCAGGACCGGTCCGGCGAACTGCGCGGGATCGAGCATCATCACGGGTGCCGGGTGGTGCAGTGCGGGAGACCGGTCCAGAAGGTTGTCGGGGACCGCGAGGCGATACCCGGCCAGTGAGCCGACGGCCAGCACCACCGCGGCCACCAGCACGGCGGCGCCCGCACCGACCGCGTCGGCGACCGCTCCCCACACCGCGGCGCCCACGGCCATGCTCCCCTGGAAGGCCGTCAGATAGACGGCCAGGGCCCGTGCCCTGACCCATTCGGGCACCGTGACCTGCATCTGGGAGTTGAGGGTGGACAGTACGGCGACCCAGGCGACGCCCGACAGCACCAGGACCACCCCGATGAGCCAGGGGACGCGCACCAGCGCCAGCAGGGCGAGGACGATCGCAAGGAGGACTCCCCCGCCCACCAGCGCCATATTGCTGGACCACCGGCCGCGGACGCGGGGCAGCAGTACGGCACCGAGCACGGCCCCGACCCCGATCGCGCCGAGCAGCAGCCCGTATCCGCCCGCGCCGAGCCCCAGCTGCCGCCGGGCGAGGACGGGCAGCAGCGACCACAGGGCGGCGCCGGCCGGGACGAACAGCAGGGTGCGGGCCAGCACCCGGCGCACCCGGGGGGCATGGCGCACATAGCGGTAGCCGGCGCGCACCGCGGGGAGCATCCGCTCGGCCCCCAGCGGGTCAGGTTCGCTCCGCCGGTGCCAGGTGAGCAGCGCGGCGACGGTGGCGACGAAGGAGAGCGCGTTGAGGGCGAAGACCGCCGCGGTGCCCACCAGGGCCACCACCAGGCCGCCGAGGGCGGGGCCCACGGCCCTGGCGAGGTTCATGTTCACCCCGCCCAGGGTCGCGGCGGCGGGGATCTGGTCGCGGGGCACCAGCTCGGGCAGGATCGCCTGCCAGGCGGGGTTCATCAGCGCGGTGCCGCAGCCGAGGACGAAGGTCAGGGCGAGTACGCCGTAGGGGTTGATGTGTCCCGCCGCGGTCAGGGCGGCCAGCAGTCCCGCGGCCGCCACCATCAGCACCTGGGCCAGGAGCAGCAGTCGCCGGCGGTCGACGATGTCGGCCAGGGCGCCGGCCAGCAGGCCCAGGAGCAGCACGGGCAGGCTGCTCGCGGTCTGCACCAGAGCGACCATGCCCGCCGCCCCCGGAGCAGGGGTGCATGATTCCGTCGGAACGCGGAGGAATGCCCCCACCGAGATGATCGGCCGTGGCCGCGGGACCTGCCACTCGTCCGGATCTCCGGCCCCAGGATGCGGCACTCCGGCCCGCTGTTTACGCTGTGTGAGCGCCTGACCCCGCCATGTCGACAGGGCGTGGTGAGGCCTGGCGGGCGTCGCCCTGGTCCTGCGCCGGAACGGCACGAGTACCGATCAGGCCCGGTCCCGGGCCGCCGCCATCCGGATGCGAGCGTCGCCGTCGGCCTCCTCGTCCTGAAGGAGCTCCCATGAAGAACCGTGTTCTCGCCTGTCTGCTGCCCATGGCGGTCGCGTCGACCGTGCTGCTCTCCCCGGCGTCCTCCACCTCGGCGGACAGCGACCAGGAAGCCGACCGGAGCAGCCGGGAGCGGATAGCCGTCGGCCCTCAGTACGACACCGCGCATGTGTATGTCGCACCGGGCGAGCTGGCCGCGTTCACCGCCAGTTGGAAGGCCACCTTCGGGGGAACGAGCACCGCCGTCGCGGACACCGATGTCACCCCGACCCCCAGCCGGACCAAGTCCGAGCTGATCTTCTCGCCCGTCGGCACGCTGTCGGTCTTCGGCTTCGAGACACCCGTGCCGTATCCGTTCGGAGCGGAGCGCACCGGCTGGCTCCTGAAGGACTTCGACGCCGGGATCCGGCGCGCCCGGGCCAGCGGGGCACACCTTCTCGTCTCCCCGTTCTCCGACCCGATCGGCCGGGACGCCGTCATCCAGTTCCCCGGCGGCATCAACACCCAGGTGTACTGGCACACCACCGCGCCGTCGTACCAGCCGCTGGCGACGGTTCCGGAGAACCGGGTCTATGTCCCGGCCGACGCGGTCAGCGCCTTCACCCGCTCCTATCTGGCGTTCACCGGCGGATCGGTCGTGTCGGACGACAGGAAGGCGGACGCGGGAGAGATCGGGCTGTCCGGCCGGACGTACCGCAGGATCAGCCTCTCCTCCCCCTTCGGGAACACCCTGGTGATGGTGACCGACGGGCATCTGCCCTATCCGTTCGGGCGGGAGACCACCGGCTACCGGGTCACCCGTCTCACGGACACTCTGGCCAAGGCCAAGTCGGCCGGAGCGACGGTCCTGTGGGGGCCGCACCGCGCCGCGGGCCGCAACAGCGCCCTGGTGAGATTCCCGGGCGGCTATGTCGCCGAGATCCATGACGGGGCGGAGACCCCGACCGTGTGAGCCGGCCGCGTGAACCCGTGATCAGGATCGTACGGCCGGACGAGCGGCCGCCCGTGCGGTCAGTGCGGATCGCGGATCAGGGACATCAGGTGCCGGTGGGTCTCGGCGTCGGCGGCCGCGACGAGCCCGCGGCTCGCCGGCCCGATCGGGGTGCCGTCGATGCCGGTGACCACGCAGCCGGCGGCTCTGCACAGTGCGATGCCGGCGGCGAAGTGGACGCTCGCGGACGGGTCGGCGCCGTCGGTGACATAGGCGGCGCGCTTTCCGGCGGCGACCCAGGCCAGTGCGAGCGTCGTGGAGAGGACCCGCGGCTGGAACCGCTCGGCGAACCCGGGGTGGGCCAACAGGTCCACGGCCCGGAATCCGGGCGCGCTCGGGAACGGCGGATCCAGGTTGACGTCCACCAACCGGCCGGCGGACGTGGGCGTCAGCCGGGTGTCGTCCTCCTCGCCCTTCCGTACCCGGGCGGTCTCACCGTCGGTGAAGAAGATCTCTCCGCTGAACGGGTCGGCCACGGCGGCCGGTCCCGTGCGCAGCGCCACATTGACGGCGACCAGGGGGTTGCCGGCGGCGTAGTTCAGCGTGCCGCACAGGGGATCCACCAGCCATCGGCGCTCCGCGTCGGGATCCCCGTGCCGTCCGCTCTCCTCGCCGAGCACCGCGTCGTCCGGCCGGGCGGCGTGCAGCACGCCGAGGATCGTCCGCTCGGCCTCCACATCCGCTGCCGTGGCGAAGTCCCCGCCGCCCTTGTCGATCCGGGCGAGCCGCCGGCCGTACAGGGTGCGCACCACCTCCGCGCCGGCCCGTGCCGCGGCCAGGGCGACCCCGGCGTCGTCGAGATCCGTGGAGGAGCTGGTCATGCCGCGCAGAATAGTCGAGTACGGACTCGCACCGAGCCGGTTCGGCCTGCATCTGCCCGCCAGGGGGCCGGAGTTCGTGCCCTGGAGGGGGTCCGGCCACGGTCGCGGTCGGGGTGCTCACCGGGTCCCCGCGTTCCTGCCGCGCGCGTCCGGTGGGGCGAAGACCGCCTGCATGGCGTGATGGGCCCGGTCGCGCAGCCACCGGTGGGCGCGGTCGTTGTCGTACCGCTGGTGCCATAGGAGGAACAGCGGGATCGGCGGCATGTCCAGGGGCAACGGCAGTGTCGCCAGGCCCAGTTCCTGCCGGGCGGACCGGGTGACCGCTTCCGGGACGGTCACCAGGAGGTCGGTGCCCAGGGCCAGACGCAGGGCGGTGGCAGCGGTGGGGGTGGCGGCGACGACGCGCCGTCGCAGATCGAGGGCGTCCATGACGTCGTCGACCGGATCGCGCAGCCGTCCGCGGCGGGAGACGGTGAGGTGTTCCGCGGCGGCATAACGCTCGGCGGTGAGCGGTTCGCGTTCAGCGGTGAGCGGGTGCCCGGGGCGCAGGGCGACGACCAGTCGGTCCTCGGCGATGAAGCGGCTCCGGATGTCGGGCACGGCCGGCTCGGCGGACCCGGACTCCAGATCCACTGCGCCGCGGCGCAGTTCGGGGGTGTCGGAGCCCGATTCGGCGACGATCCTCAGGCGGACCCCCGGAGCTTCCCGGTGCACCGCGGCCACCAGGGCAGGTCCGCAGGCCGCGGCCAGCGCGTCGTGCCAGCGCACGGTGAACACCCGCTCCAGCGTGGTCAGATCGACCTCCTGCTCCGGGGACAGCACGGCGTGGGCGCGTTGCACCAGGTCGTGGACCTGTTCACGGATGGCCAGCGCATGGGCGGTGGGGACCATGGTGCGCCCGGTACGGACCAGGATCTGGTCGCCGGTCACCTTCCGGATGCGTCCCAGGGAGCGGCTCATAGCGGGTGCGGTCACATGCAGACGGTCCGCGGCGCCGGCCACGCTGCCCTCCTCCAGCAGCGCGTCCAGTGCGGTGAGCAGATTCAGATCCAATTGCATGAGAGTAATGCTACGGCTTACAAGCATGCACTTGTCGTTAATCCGCTCACTCCTTAACGTCGGAGACACAGGCGGCCCCGGCACCCGGGAACGGGCGCACCCGGCGGCCGCTCCCCCCATTCATCGCGAGGAGTTCTCCATGTCCGCTGCCATGACTCCCGGTGTCGACGAGGTCCTGCTGTCCCGGGTCGTCGCGGCCGTCACCGTCGCCGGGGCCACCCTGCGCGACCGCTCCACCCGCCACGCCCGTGGCGTGAGCCTGCGGGAGGTCGTCGACGAGATCCATGCGAACGACGCCGCGGTTCTGGACGTTCTCAAGGCCCCTCTGCTGGAGGCCCGACCCGGCTCCGGGTGGGCCGAGGACGAGCTGGCGGGCGGCGCGCTGCCGGACGGCGAGTGGTGGGTCGTCGACCCGGCCGAGGGCAACATCAACCATGTCCACGGCATGCCGGACTGGGCGGTGACCGCCACGCTCGTACGGGACAACCGCCCGGTACTGACGGTCGTTCACCTCCCGCTGACCGGCGACACCTACACCGCGCTCGCGGGAGCGGGTGCCGAGCTCAACGGCGCTCCGCTGCACGTCTCCGCCAAGACCGACCTGGCCGCCTCCCTCGTCGGCACCGGCCAGGCGAGGCCCGGCGAGGACGAGACCACCTTCCGCAGGATCGGGGAGTCGGTCACGGCCATGCTGATCAACGGTCTGGTGGTCCGGGTCTCCGTCCCGGCGACCCTCCAGCTGATCCATGTCGCGGCCGGCCGGATGGACGCCTTCTGGCAGTTCTCCGACGTCCGCTCCGGCCTTGTCGCCGGCGCGCTGCTGGTCTCCGAGGCCGGGGGCACCGTCACCGACCTCCATGGCGCCCCCTGGACGCTCGCCCACCGCGACTTCCTGGCCGCCGCCCCCGGCATCCACCGGGCCGCCTCCCGGGTCCTGGCCCCACTCGCCTGAGCACCGCCCGGACCGCGCCCCGACCTGCGACACCTCGACCCTCGCCAACCCCGACCCGTGAGACCCCGACCCGGGACACCTCCATCGACGACACCCGACCGCGACACCCGATCCACGACGACCGATTCACGACAACCGGACAAGGAACCCCGTCACCATGACCACCATCGGCATCCTCGGCACGGGACGCGTCGGCGGCCGGCTGGCCCACGCGCTCGCCTCCGTCGGCCACGACATCATCCTCGGCAGCCGCAACCCCGACGCGATGGACCCGGACCGGACCGCCGGCCTCGGCCCCGCGATCCGCCTCGCCGAGCAGCGCGCCGCCATCGCCCTCTCCGACATCGTCATCCACGCGGGCCCCGGCGACACCGCCCTGGACCGGCTGCGGGCCCACGAGGCCGAACTCGCCGGCAAGATCCTGATCGATGTCTCCAACGCGACCCACGACGCGCCGGACGGGCTCCCCGGCGAACTCGTCCACCCCGACGGCAGCCTGGCCGAACGGCTCCAGCGGGCCCTGCCCGAGACCCGTGTCGTCAAGACCCTGAACACCATGCTCTTCCCGGTGATGACCGCGCCCGGCTCGCTGGCCACGCCGCCGACCGTCTATCTCTCCGGGGACGACGAGGACGCCAAGAAGGCCGTCGCCGGGATCCTGGCCGATCTGGGCTGGCGTCCGGAGTGGATCGAGGATCTCGGAGACATCACCACCGCCCGCGCGACCGAGGCGCTCATCCTGCTGGTCCCCCATGTGATGCGCCGGGGCGGCTTCCGGCCGTTCGCCGTGTCCCTCGCGCGCTGAGGTTCCGCACCGGGACATGCTCTATGTCCGGCCGACCATGGTGGCGGGACGGACGATGCGGTCGAAGTCGTCGGCGCTGATGTAGCCGGAGGCCAGGGCGGCCTCGCGCAGGGTGGTGTCCTCGTCGTCGGCCTTGTGGGCGATCGCGGACGCCTTGTCGTAGCCGATCACGGGTGAGAGCGCGGTGACCAGCATCAGGGACCGGTCGACATAGCTGTCGATCCGGTCCCTGTTGAGCTGGACGCCCTCGATGCAGAACTGACGGAACTTGGTGCAGGCGTCGGCGAGGATGGTCGCCGCGTGCAGGAAATTGTCGATGACGATCGGGCGCATGGCGTTGAGCTCGAAATTGCCCTGGGTGTCGGCGAAGGTGACGGCCCCGTCCTCGGACAGCACCTGGATGCACACCATGACCATGGCCTCGCACTGCGTCGGGTTGACCTTGCCCGGCATGATCGAGGAGCCCGGCTCGTTCGCCGGGAGGGCGAGTTCGTCGAGGCCGCAGCGGGGTCCGGAGGCCAGCCAGCGGATGTCGTTGGCGATCTTCATCAGCGGCAGGGCCAGAGCCCGCAGCCCGGCGGAGGCGCCGCTCATGGCGTCCAGTCCGCCCTGGGCCGCGAACTTGTTCTCCGCGGAGGTGAACGGATAGCCGGTCGCGGAGGCGATCTCGGCCGCGGCCTGCTCGCCGAACCCGGGCGGGGCGTTGAGCCCCGTGCCCACCGCGGTACCGCCCATGGCCAGCTCGTACAGGCCCTCGGCGGAGCCGATGAGCCGGTCGGCGGCCTGCTGCAACTGGTGGGCGTAGCCGGACCATTCCTGCCCCACCGTGAGTGGGACGGCGTCCTCCAGATGGGTACGGCCGATCTTCACCACGTCGTGCCACTGCTGCGCCTTGGTCTCGATGGCCTGCTGCAACGCCCGTACACAGGGCAGCAGATGTTCATGGACCTCCTTGACCGCGGCGATGTGCATGGCGGTGGGGAAGGTGTCGTTGGACGACTGCCCCATGTTGACGTCGTCGTTGGGATGGATCGGGGACTTGCTGCCCAGCTTCCCGCCGACCAGCTGAATGGCACGGTTGCTGATCACCTCGTTGGCGTTCATGTTGGACTGGGTGCCGGAGCCCGTCTGCCACACGAACAGCGGGAAGTGACCGTCGAGTTCGCCGTCGATGACCTCGTCGGCCACCCGCTCGATCAGTTCGGCCTTCCAGCCCGGCAGCCGTCCGGCGCGCCCGTTGACGCGGGCGGCGGCCTTCTTGACGTGGCCGTAGGCGTGGTAGACCGCCTTGGGCATCCGGTCGTCCCCGATGGAGAAGTGGATCAGGGACCGCTGTGTCTGGGCGCCCCAGTAGCGGTCGGCCGGCACCTCGATGGCCCCCATGGAGTCGGTCTCCCGCCGGGTGCCGGTCGCGTCCAGGCCGATGGGGATGTCGAGGATCTCCGGGGCCTCGTCCCGGTGAGCCGGTCCGTCCCGGCCGGGGTCGGAGTGCGGTGTGCTCATGGCCTTGTCCTCCGCCGCCTGTCGAGGGCGTCGCTCCAGGGCGCTGTCGGATTCATGACGCCGTGCCGTCGGTGTAGACCGGCTGCCACATGGCTTCCCGGACGGCCTCTTCGATGTCGGTGGGTTTGCTGGTGGCCACGCCGTCCTCGAGGGCCGCCCTGACCACCGCGATCGCGGTGAGTGCGGAGGATTCCCGGAGATCGTCCACCGGCGGCAGCAGGGAGGCGCCCGGCTCGGACGGGTCGACCTGGTCCGCGACGGCCCCCGCGGCGGCCAGCAGCATGCCCGCGGTCACCTGGGACGCCCCGGAGACGATCGTGCCCAGGCCCAGTCCCGGGTACAGCAGTGCGTTGTTGGCCTGCCCGATCTGATGGGTCACCCCGCCACAGGTCACGGGCGGGACCGGAATGCCGGTCGCGACCAGCGCCTTTCCCCCGGACCAGGCGAGGACGTCGGCGGGCATCGCCTCGATCCGCGAGGTGGGGTTGGAGATCGGGAAGATGACGGGCCGCTCCGTGCCCTCGGCCATGGCCTCGACGACCTCACGGGTGAACGCGCCGTGCACCGTGGAGGTACCCAGCAGGATCGTCGGCCTGACCCGACGCACCGTCTCCAGCAGGGAGATCGCCCCGTCGTCCCTGGCGTCCCTGGCCCAGTCGGCGACCTCGCCGGGATCGCGTGCGTAGGGCTGCTGGAAGTCGCGCAGACCGGTCATGTCCCGGGTGAGCAGCCCCTGTCTGTCGATGAGCCAGACCTGGGCGACGGCCCGTTCCGGATCCTGGCCGTCGCGGATCATCGCGTCACGCAGCTGGTCGGCGATGCCCACCCCGGCGGTCCCGGCACCGAAGACGACCAGCTTCTGGTCCCGCAGCCGCAGCCCGCTGACCTTGACGGCGGAGAGCGCGGCGGCCAAGGTGACGGCCCCGGTGCCCTGGATGTCGTCGTTGAAGATCCGGTAGCGGCCGCCGTGCCGGTCCAGGATCCGCCGTGCGTTGCCGGGGCCGAAGTCCTCGAAGTGCAGCAGGGCGTCGGGGAAGGCGGACGACGCGGTCTCCAGATAGGTCTCGATGAACGCGTCGTACCGCGCGCCGCGGACCCGGGGGTGCCGGTTGCCCAGATACAGCGGGTCCTCCAGCAGCGAGGTACGGTCGGTGCCCACGTCCAGCGACACGGCGACGACACGACGTGGGTCGACACCGGCGGCCGCCGTGTACACCGCCAGTTTGCCGACCGAGATCTGGATCCCGCCCACGCCCCAGTCGCCGATGCCCAGGATCTCCTCCGCGTCGGTGCACACGATCAGATCGACGTCCTCGGGCCCGAGTTGAAGCGTGGCGAAGGCCTTCTCCATGTCGTCGGGCCGGTCGACGGACAGAAAGATCCCGCGGGGGCGGCGGTACTCATGGGAGTACTTCTCGATCGCCTCGCCCACGGTGGGGTCGTAGACGATGGGCAGCAGCTCCGCCAGATGGTCACCGAGAACCTTGAAGTACAGGGTTTCGTTGCGGTCGTGCAGCTGCTCCAGATAGACGTTCTTGGCCAGGTCGCTGCCCTGGGCCCGCATCTGCCGGTAGGCGCGCCGAGCCTGCTGGGTGAGCGTGAGCACTCCGGAAGGCAGGCGCCCGGTCAGGCCGAGGGCCTCGCGTTCCCGCGCCGTGAAGGCCACACCGCGGTTACGCAGCGGATCCACCAGGACGCCGGGGGTGGCCGGGGTCCGCGCGTGACTCTCGGTCATGAGAATCTCCACTCTGTGCGCATGCCGCGCCGGGTCCGGCACGGCTGACCGCACGGGCCCTCCGGGCCACGGTCACCGGCACGTCGGCACATCGATACACGGTCACCGGCACGTCGGCGCATCGATACGTCGACATCCGGGACCCGGCGGACGTATGAAGGTGTGGGAGGACGCCTCTTCGACGCCGGAGCCTGAAATCAGCCTAACCACCGGCCGACGGGCCCCGCGACTTCACCCGTCGGCCTCCACCGGACGACGGCGACGCGTCGCTCCGTCGGGGTGGACGGACGGATGCCCCCGCCTACGGCGTCGAGATCCGGACCGACGGCACCATGACCGAGAGGCATGGCGTCCGGCCTCAAGGCGGGAACGCCATGCCTCTTCACGGTTCATGGGCACCGCGGCGGAGTGCTGTCGCGGTGTTCCGGTAGGCCCCGGAGGGGTCCGGCTAGCCCTGTCTGACGTGGGCCGCCAGAAGGTGGGAGTCGAGCAGGGAGACATCAGCGGTCCGGTCGGCGCGTGCGAAGCCGGCGAGCATCCGCTTGGTGAGCACGAGGGCCTCGGGCGAGCGTCGGACGAGTGGTCTCGTCCAGGCGTCGACGACCTCGTCCAGCCGGTCGGCCGGGGCGACCTTGTGGAGGATGCCGATCCGGTGGGCGGTGGGCGCGTCGAACGATTCGCAGGTGAGCATGAGTTCGCGGATCCTGGCGGCGCCGGCCTCGGCGACCAGGCGGCCCATGGCTCCTCCCCAGGCGGGCGGGAGTCCGATGCCGACCTCCGGCATCCGGAACCGGCAGGTGTCCGCGCCCGCGCGCAGATCGCAGAAGGAGGCGAGGGCGAGCCCGGCGCCGACGACCCTGCCGTGGAGCCGGGCGATGGTGATCGCGTGGGTGTTCTCCAGTGCCTGGCAGAGCCGATGGGCCCGGTCGACGATGCGCCGCACGGACGCGCCGGTCGGGTCGGTGGCCAGCGCCGCCTGGAACTCGTTGCGGTCGGCGCCCAGGCAGAAGTCGGTGCCCAGGGAGGACAGGACCAGGATGCGGGTGTCGGGCCTGTCATGGAGGTCGTCGAGCAGGGCGATGAGATCGTCGAGGACGGCGACGCCCAGGGTGTCGTCCTGCTCGAAGGGGTTGAGGCGTACCTGGACCACCGGCCCTTCCCACTCGACGTGTATCGCCTTGTAGGAGGGCGCGGTGAGGGTACGGGCGGGGTCGGTCATGCGAGGGCCACATCCAGGTTCAGCAGACGCCGGAACGCCACCCGGGGCGCCCAGGTGGGACGTCGTACAAGGGTGAGGCGGGGCAGGCGCAGTATCAGTTGGTGGAGAAGGGTCTGCGCCTCGAGTCGGGCCAGCGGGGCGCCGAGGCAGTAGTGGATGCCTCCGCTGAAGGCGATGTGGCCGGGCTGGCGCAGAGGGTTGAACTCGTCGGGGTCGCTGTGTCTCGCGGGATCCCGGTGCGCCGCGCCCACCAGGAGGTGGACCATCTCGTCCCTGCGGACCTCCACGCCCTCGAGGAGGCAGTCCTGGGAGGCGACGCGGCTGATCACATGGGTGGGCGGGTCATATCGCAGTGTCTCCTCCACGAAGGCGGGCACCAGTTCGGGGTGTGCGGTCAGCAACTCCCACTGCGCCGGGCGCTCGACGAGCAGCAGCGTCATGATCGACAAGAGCGTGGAGGTGGTCTCCAGGGCTGCCAGCATGACGAACAGCGCCAGGAAGTAGACGGCCTCGTCGGCCTTGTCGCGGTCCTGTTCAAGGGTGTCCCAGGTCTGGATCCAACGGGACACGGGATCCTCGCCCGGGTTGGCGCGTCGCCTGCGCACCAGGTCCATGAAGTAGCTGCGCAGTTCGGCCGTCGCGGCGTCCGACAGGGCCAACTGGCTGGCCGAGGGCAGCAGTTCCTGGGTGAAGACCTGGTCGTGGGTGAGCTGCCGCAGCCGGGGCCAGTCCTCCGACGGCAGTCCGAGCCAGTCGCCGATGGTCGCGATCGGCAGTTCGTCGCTCACCAGGGCGGAGAAGTTCGCCTCGCCGTCGCGCAGTCGCTCCGCCAGGGAGTCGAGCAGCTCGGTGGTGACCCGGCTGACCGTCCGGCCGATCTGTTGCACGGTGTTCCGGTCGAAGGTGCCCGCCGCCCGGCGCACTCTGGTGTGGTCGGGCGGATTGAGCGCGGGCAGGGTAGAGCTCATCTCACGCGAGGAGGGCGCGTTCCACCGCGTGCCCGGGCCCTGCCGCGCGCGCCACTCCTTGTCGGGCTCCAGCCAGTCACGGCTGCGCAGAATCTGGTCGCAGACGTCGAAACTCGTCACGATGGAACCACCCCAGGGCGCGGGGCTGACCCCGCCCCGCTCCCGGAGCTCCGCATAGATCGGGTAGGGGTCCGCCTGTCCTCTGGGCGTCCGGAGACGCGAGAAGAGCGACACGGCGGACCGACGGTCGTACGTCGGAGTTGTGGCAACCCCCACTTGACGGCTCCTTTCTGAGCATCAGCCGCCATACGTACCCGTGAAATGATCTAGGCATCCAATAACACTGTGTTCTCGAAGGGTTACTTACATCACTCGCCCCTCGTCCAGGCCAGGAACCGGCTGAACAGACCTCCCTTGGCCGGGGCGGGGCTCCCGCTCACCGAGGGCGCCGTGCCGACCGTGGGGCGCGGGGCCGCGGGCGCCGGTCGCTGGGGGGCCGTCTGGGGACGAGCGGCACCGGCGGTGGACTGCACGCTGCGCGGGGTGAAGCGGATCGGCAGGGTCACCAGCGCGCGGCTCCATGGCGTGGGCACCCAGGTGAGCGTCTTGAAGGGGACGCGCATCGAGACATCGGGCAGCCGGTTGAGGAGCGCCTCCACCGCGGTCACCGCGATCGTGTACGCCGGGTCCTTGGCCGGGCAGGCGTGCGGCCCCGCGCCGAAGGCCAGATGCGCCTTCCCGCTGAGCTGTTCGCGGTGCTCGGTCAGCTTGGGGTCGGTGTTGGCCGCCGCGAACGAGATCAGGACCGGCTCGTTGGCCCGGAGCGTCCGGTCGCCCAGCTCGACGTCGTGGGTCGGGTAGTGGGCCGCGTAGTTGGCGATCGGCGCGAAGTTCCACAGCGTCTGGGCGACCGCGTCCTCGACCGGGAGATCGGTGTGCCAGTCCTCGCTCAGGTAGAGCGCGCTGGCGGTGCCGATGGTGGCGGTCAGGGGCGCGGTGCCGCCGGAGAGCAGGGTCACCAGCTGGTGCAGCACCTCCTCGTCGCTCAGCTGGGAGGGGTGCTTCATCAGACGCGTCGTCAGGTCGTCACCGGGACGGCGTCGCTTGAGGGCGATGAGCTCGGAGAGCGCACCGGCGAGCAGCTCGTCGGCACCGGCGGTGCCTTCGAAGATGCCGCTGATCCCCGCGATCACGCGGTCACCCACCTCGGGCGGACAGCCGAACAGTTCGCTGAAGACCAGCAGCGGCAGCGGCTGGGCGTACTCCGCCATCAACTCCGCCTGACCACGCGGCTCGGAGCTGAAACGGCTGATCAGATAGTCGGCGGACTGCTGGGTCTGCCGGGCGAGCTGAAGCTCGTCGACCGTGGCCAGACTGTCGGTGACGGCCTGGCGCAGCCGGGCGTGGGCCGCCCCGTCGCTGAACAGCGCGTTGGGGCGGTAGCCCATCATGGGCAGGGCGGGGCTGTCCTCGGGGACCCGCCCTTCGTTCAGCGCCTTCCAGCGCCGGGAGTCCCGGACGAAGGAGGCGGGGTTCTGCAGGATGTACAGCGCGGCGTCGTAGCTGGTGACCAGCTCGACCTGGACGTCCGGGGAGATGTCCACGGGTGCGCTCATGCCGAACGAGCGCAGCTGCGCGTAGTGACCGTCCGGGTCGGCCCCGAACGAGGGACCGTACAGCTGGACGTTGGCGTGCGCGGGGCAGCCGGACGTACTTGCCTGACGGTCAAGAGGCTGTTGCATGCCGGACTCCTAGCCGGTGAGTGACATGAGGTGCTGCACGAGGGTGATGAGTGCCTGCGCCGAAGAGCCCTCGCTGCGTACGTCGCACTGCACGACAGGGGTCTCGGCGGAGAGGTTCAGCGCCTCTCGCACTTCGTCGAGGGGGTAGTCGGGGGTCCCCTCGAAGTGGTTGACCCCGATCGCGTACGTCAGACCGAAGCGCTCGACCAGGTCCAGGATGGGGAAGGACTCGTCCAGCCGCTCGGGGTCGACGAGGACCAGCGCGCCCAGCGCGCCGCGGGACAGCTCCTCCCACATCTCCTTGAAACGCTCCTGTCCGGGCGTTCCGAAGAGATAGAGGACCACCGAGTCGCTGAGGGTGAGCCGGCCGAAGTCCATGGCCACGGTGGTGGTGGTCTTGTCCGGCGTGTTCGACAGGTCGTCGAAACCCTCACTGGCCTCGGTGATCTCCTCCTCGGTCCGCAGCGGCTCGATCTCGGAGAGACTGCCGATGCAGGTGGTCTTCCCGACCCCGAAGTGCCCCACTATGAGGATCTTCACCGCGTGGGAGACATCTGGATCCAGGTACACGAGTCACGCTCCGAATCGGTTCTTCAAGCCATCGAGCACGGCGCTGACCAGTTCTCTGTCGAGCCGTTCGGCGCGCGGAATGGGCTTCCTGACGAAGACCAGGCTGCTCTCCTCCAACTGCGCCAGCAGGATGCGTACGACGCCCAGCGGCAGGCGCGTATGGCCGGCCACCTCGGCGACGGACAGGAAGCCGTCGGCGATCAGGTCCATCACCTGACGCGCTTCCGGAGACAGTGTGCGTGCCGCGGTGGAGGCTCCCTCGGCCGCCGTCACCAGAGCGGTGTGCTCGTACTGGTGGGCCGGCGGAAGGGCGCGCCCGTTGGTGATCACGAACAGTGGCACTAATGAGGAGGTGAGCTCCAGCTCCTGGTCCAGGTCGTGTTCGTCAGACACGGTCGAACCCCTCTCCTCGTGCTGTCGTCGCGGTCAGCTTGGGCACGGCATCGTGCAACCGCGTGGTGAACTCCTCGATGTCACAGTCGTGTTCGGCCGCTGCGGCCAGGAAGGCACCGGCGCCGGCCGCGATCAGGAAGATCCAGCCGTGCTGGAACTCGATGACCGTCTGGCGCCACTCGGCGTCCTCCTCCACCCCCGCGAACTGTGAGGTGACACGGCTGTAGGCGTGGATGCCCGTCATGGCGGCGGAGATCGTGTCCGCCAGGTCCCGGCTCATCCCCGAGGTCGCCCCGCGGGGCAGACCGTCGGCTCCCAGCAGCACCGCGTGCCGGGCGCCCTCCACCTCGGTGATCACCTGGTCCAGATCGGCGATCACAAAACCGGGTCCGGCCGCGGCCTCGCGCCGGGCCGGGGCGGCCTCGCTCCCCCCGGCGGCCTCCTGGGCGTTCACCCGCGGCGGCGAGGTGAGGTTGTTGCCCAGCCGGGCGACCAGCCGGTGCATACGGAAGGAGATCTGCTGCATGTCCACGTCGGGGGCAGCGGCGGCGGCCAGATAGGCGCCCTGGCCCGCACCGATCAGAAAGATCCACCCATGGGAGAACTCGATGATCGTCTGGTTCCACTGCCGGTCCTCCGCGGTTCCCGCGAAGTGGGCCGTGGCCCGGCTGAGCGACTGCATCCCCGCCATCGCGGCGGAGATGGTACGCACCTCCTTCTGCGCCAGGCCCTCCGTGGCCCCGCGCGGAAGGCCGTCCGCGGACAGCAGGACGGCGTGCCGTGCCAGGGGCACGTTCTGCACGATGTCCTCAAGCATCCACGACAGGTCAGCGGTCATGCGTCTTCGGACCCTTCACGTGACGGGGCATCAACGTTGCGGCCGGACACGGTGCCGCGCTGGAAGGCCCCCAGCCTGCGACCGGACGTCCGGCCGGCCTCCTCGGTCGTGCGCGGCACGGACCGGGGCGTCCCCGCGTCGGGGACGCTCGCGATGGGCGACTGCCGCGATCCACGCTTGGGCAGTCCGTGCATGGTGCGCGTTCCGCTCTGCTGCGGACGCTCCTCGACGCGCCGGATGTTGCTGACGGGCGCCTCCGGGGCGGGCGGCGGCGTCTCCTCCACGGTCCACAGCTCCTCGGGCAGCAGGACGACGGCCCGGACGCCGCCGTACCGGGAGACTCCCGTGACGTCCACCTTGAAGCCGTACTGACGGGCGATCAGGCCGATGACCGGGAAACCGAACTTCGGCTGGTTTCCCAGCTGGGACAGGCGCGGAACGGCATCGCCGGACAGCAGCACGGTCGCCCGCTGCCGGTCCTCGTCGTTCATGCCGACACCGGCGTCGTCGATGACGATGCACAGGTTGTTCTGGACCCGCTGGAACGTCACCTCGATCGGCGCGTCGTGCTGGGAGAAGCTGGCCGCGTTGTCGAGCAGTTCGGCCACGGCGAGAGCCACGGGTGCCACCGCGGACGCCTTCAGCGCGAGACCGGCCTGCTGCATGATGTCGACCCGGTGGAAGTTGCGGATCTGCCCCTGGGCGCTGCGCACCACGTCGTAGACGCTGGCGGCCTTGTTGCGGCGGCCGAGCGGGGCACCGCACATGACCGCGATGCCCTGCGCCTTACGCGCCATCTGCGCGTTGGCGTGGTGGACTTCCAGCAGGTCGCTGAGGACGGGGTGGCCGCCGTAGGTGCGCTGGATGCCGTCCAGGAGCGTGGTCTGCTCGGCCGCGAGGCTCTGCAGGAAGCGGGCGGCACCCTTGAGGACGGCCTTGGTGTTCTCCTCCGCCGCCTCCTTGGCCTCCAGGATGGTCTCGTCCTGCTCCTCCCGGTACTTCTGCAGCTCGGCCCGCGAGTGGTTCAACTGGCTCTCGGCAGCCTGCAGCTGCCGCCTCAGCTCAGCCTCGGCCTGCTGCTTCTTCGCCCCCAGGGCCTTACTGCGGGCAGCAAGCGCCACGACCGCGACGACGGCTATCGCCGCCACCACGATCAGGCACCACACAAATGCGTCTCGATTCATGGAAACCTTTCCCGGCGCGTGGCATGCAGACGGCGACGGATACGCCCCGCGAGGATCCGCGACACAGCCGCTCGGCACTGCTCGGCGCTGTGGCGCGGGAAGCATGCCGATCTCGATCCAGCCTGTGAATCGAGTGGTTCAAGATCGCAGATGTCGGGATGTTATCACCGGGAACCCCGCCTCAAGCGGCGTCCTCGATCACCCCAGATGCACCCAACGCGGCTTCTGTGCAGCCGCATTGCGAGACAGGAGGCCTTCCGGCCGGGTCGGGCGGCGCGGCGCTCACTCCAGCACCTTTGATTCGTTCACAAATCTTCACCCGAGGCGGCTCGGTCCCTTACACACCCGCGGGCTGCCGGGCGGGCGCCGCCGCTCCGGGCCGGCCCCGGTCATCCCCGCGTTCCGCGCTCCTCACGCACCTTGCGCACCAGGGTGTCGATGAAGCGCTCCAGGAGCCGCCACTCGTCCTCGGGCAATGCCGCGGCCGCTCGAAGTGCCGGGGCACGGCGGTCGGTCTCCGGATCGGCCGCCGCCCGCAGACGGGCGAGCACCGGCTGGAGGGCCTCGTCGAGGGCGGACTCCGGTTCGGCGCTGAGCCAGCCGTTGGGTTCCCCGAAGAAGAAGCGCTCGACACCCGCCTGGGTGGAGGCGAGGGGACCGCCGGGACGCGCCGGCCGTCGTCCCGGATCAGCCGCGTCCCCCGTCTTCTTCGGATTCATACGGCCGTTGACGAGGTTGGACAGGGACGCCCGGGTCGCCCCGAAGGAGGATGCGATCTCCTCGTAGGAGTGCCGGGAACCGTCGGGGCGCCGCCGGGTCTCCCGGAGATGGGCGATACGGCGGACGATCCGGTCGGTGATGTCCTCCAGAGGAGGCCGGCCACCCTTGAGAAGTGTCCGGACGACATCGGGAGGGACACCGCACTCGACCGACAACCGCCCCACATCCAGCACATCATCGCGACACTGCCCTTTTCCCAGCAGGGAGTCGAGAAGGCCCAGGGTCTCGGCGAGCGCCTGGCGCGGGTCTCTCACCAGCAGGTCTCCTGAAGTCAGGCGGGGGGAGCCCCAACGACAGCTCGGTGAACGAGACGATAACGGCCGGCCGAACGGCCCGCCAGACAAGGGATATTCAAATATCCCCGGACGGCTACAGCTGTTGACATCGCCTGCCGGGGGTTGCAGGATCGCCGCACGACGTGACCGCCCGCCCATCGCGTCACCGCAGGGCGACGCCCTGCGTCTCGCGACTGTGCGCTCCCGTCAGGCCCGGCCCTTCGGCCCGGCGCACCGGAAACGGGCTGCGTCCGTGCACGTTTCAGGGGTGCACGGACGCAGCTTTCGGCCTCCACGGCAGACGGAGGGACCGGTCAGGTCCCGCCGGTCCGGCCGTGGAAGGAACCGGAAACACTCACGAAAGGCCCGCCCGCCCCCGCCGTGTCGAGCGCGGGAGCGGGCGGTGCCGCGTCAGGGCCTCACGGCTTCAGGCGCAGCACCTGCGGGTCGTGGTCGCTGGTCTGGTCGGCGAACTCGGAGTTGATGTGCACCACCTCGTAGCTGACCTTGCCCAGCATGGTGGGGTTCACCAGGATGTGGTCCAGCACCTGCGAGTTGCCCTGGAAGACGTAGGAGTAGCGCTCCTCCTTGGGCAGCGTGTTGATCATGTCGGTCAGCACGGTGCCGTTGCCGGTCAGGGTGTTCAGCGCGGGGGAGAACTGGTAGTCGTTGAAGTCGCCCAGGGAGACGATGAGCGCCTTGGAGTCGGCGGCCTCAAGCTTCTTGACGAAGGCGTTCTCCAGCATGGCCTGCTTCATCCGCTGCACCTCGGAGCTGCGGACCGGCTCCTGGATGCGGCCGGCGATGTTCTGGTCGCCGCCCTTGCTGTTGAAGTGGTTGGCGATGACGAAGATCGTCTTGTTGTTCCGGGTGAGGAACTGGCCGACCATCGGCTTGCGGCTGCTGTTCCAGGCCTCGTCGTTCGGGGTGATCCGGCCGGGCGAGACGGTCAGGCTGGTCTTGTTGTTCTTGCCGGTGACGTCCACGGCGGTGGTGGCGTCGCCGCCCGGCCAGTCGACAAAGCTGACCTGCGTCGGGTCGAACAGGAACGCGGTGCGGATGTTGCCGCCCGGCTGACCGCCGTCCTTGTCGTTCTGCGGGCTGATCTGACGCCAGGAGTACTGCGGCCCACCGGCCGCGGCGATGGCGGCGGTCAGCTTGTTCAGCGTCTTGTCGGCGTCGACGGTGCCGTCGTCGACCGCGCCGTTGTTGTCCTGGATCTCCTCCAGGGCGACGATGCCGGGCGCGCGCAGGTTGGTGACCAGGCCCTTGGCCAGGCGGTCGAACTTGCTCTGCGCGTCGGTCGGGGCCAGGTTCTCCACGTTGTACGTGGCGATGGCGACCTCGTTGGACTTGGGCGCCGCGGCGACCTGCGGCTTGAGGCCGTTGTCCACATAGGTGCCGAGCGTGCGGGCCTCGAGGATGTAGGTGCCGGCGTACTGGCTGTAGTCCAGCGGGCCCTCGGTGACGCCCTTGAGGGTGTCACCCACGTTCGCCATCGGGAAGGCGTCCGAGGTGTTCATCGCCTGGACCTGGAGGCGGGTGGAGTTGGGGTCGTCGTAGGACGGGTAGTAGGTGCCGCCGCGCTTGGTCTTGTTGTGCTTGGGGTCGACGCTGACCCACAGCTCCTTGTACGCGTCCGTGGCGCCGACCACACCGGCGTCGGAGATCTGGACGTTCATGCCCTCCAGCGACTCGTAGAAGTCCAGGGCGTACTTGGTCGGCTCGAGCTCGAGGTTGTCGATGCTGCCGTCGCTGCCGCCCGCCGGGGACCAGGCGGTGGGGATGTTCTTCTTGGTGAGGACGACCGGGGCCGGCAGCGCGTTGCCGCTGGACAGCACGGTGACGATCGGCTTGATGATCTCGGTGATCGACTGGATGCCGCTGTCGTAGCCGCCCGGGTAGTACTCGGAGACCACACCGGCGACGGAGACGCTGTCGCCGACCTTCACCGTGGGGTTGGAGCTGGTGTAGACGAAGATGCCCTCGCTGGTGCGGGGGTCCTTGTCCGCCTTCGGGTCCTGCATCCAGAAGCCCTTGGACGTGGAGGACGTGCTGGTGGTGCGGACACCGGTGACGATACCGGTGACGTCCTTGACGTCCTTGGTGGCGAGCGGGGAGCGCCGGGTGGTGCCCTGGATGTCGTGGATCTTCGCCGAGATCGCGTCCGCGGGGGGCGTCGCGGTCGGGGACGGCGACGGGGAGGAGCCGTCATCGCCGGTGCCGCCACCCGCGCCGCCGGAGTTCTCCGGGGTGGGGGCGCCCGCGGCGAAGTCGGCCGCGTTGTCGTCGGTGTCGACCAGGGTCTTGCGGGCGACCGACTCGGTGTTGCTGGCGCCGGCGGCGGCACCCGAGCCCTCGTGGACGACGGCGGTACCGAAGCCGACCAGGTCCTTGACGCGGGAGTCGGCGGCGCAGTCCTCGGCGGTCACGCAGGTCAGCAGGTCGGTGCCCTTGACCAGCGCGACGGTGCCGGTGGTGCCCGACATGTTGATGTTGCCGGTGGCGTCCGGGGTCGGCAGGGTGGTGGTGCCGCCGGTGCCCGCGGCCTCCTGGATCAGGTAACGGCCGTTGCCGGCGAGGCTGCCGGTGAGGCGGGTGGCCTGCCACTTGGTGGTCGGACCGGGGTTGCCCGACAGGTACTGGACGGTGTAGTCGGAGAGGTCCAGGGTGCCCGCACCGGCGTTGGCCAGCTCGATGAAGTCGTTGGTGAAGGTGGCGCCGGAGTTGCCGCCGCCTCCGTAGACCTCGGAGATGACTGCGTCGGCCGACGGCGTGGCGAAGGCGGAGTGGACGCCCACTCCGGCCAGCACCACCGAACCGGTGATCGCCAGCGGTATCAGCCGCTTGCGCAACGGGTTCGCGCGGTGTCGTGCGGGGCGGAACGTTTCTTCATCGCTGGAGTGCGACACGGAATGGGTCTCCTTGGGAACCGGGAAAGGATGGGGGCGCGTTGAGACACGCCGACCGACCCGGATCCGCTGTCAACGGCCGGGGTCAGGCACCGGAATACGTTATGTGCCAAGGCCCGCCCTAAACAGACTCGCGGGTTAAGTCTTGGCGACTTTTGGCCGACGCCTGACCCGTCCGGCGCCGCCGCGGACGGCGGCCCGAGCGAAAGGCGGGCCGGTCGGCCGGAGGTGCAGGTGACCGCGAAAGGGGTCCGGGTGCGGGTCTCGACCCCGGGACCATACCGGAGCGGCCGCGGAGGTCGGGTCCACCGGGCTGCCGCGTGGGCCCTCGGCGAGCCTTGGGTCACCTGGACTGAGACGGCCGGGCCGCCGACCCGTAGGGAAGGTGTGACAGGAGTTGGGCCCCATGACGCAGAGGCCGTCGGCATGCGCTGCGACGGCGACGATGACGGCGACGGCGACGGCGACGGCGACGGCGACGGACAGAGCACACCGACGAGCGGCGACCGCACACCGAGGGACACACGCGAGGACGACCGTCAGGGCGATGGTGAGAAATACGCCGGCCGATACACCGACGCGGCAGGTCACGCGCCGGACGGTGACGCCCCGGTCCCTCCTGCCGCGCTGAAGTCGGCCTTCCGTGACGCGTTGCGCGCGGACGCCCTCGACCCGGCGGCCGAACAGCACGCCCTGGCCGCCTTCCGTGCGGCCCGGGACGCGGAACCGGACCAGGAGGAACGGGCCGGGGGCGACAACGGCCCGCGGGCACCGGGCAGTTCACCACCGCCCCGGATGAGGTCCTGACACCCCCTCCGGGACGGCTCGGCGGACCCGTGACCGATCGGGGCCCTCCTCATGCCGCGGGCCGGGCCGCGTCTCCTCGACGTGGCCCGGCCCGGGATGCTCGCGCCGTGATCCGGCGTGGGGGTGCGGTGGTTGTGCCCGGTCTCAGCAGTTCTGCCACAGCCGGGTCATCACCCGTACCCCGAAGCGCAGCCCTTCGAGCGGGACCCGCTCGTCGACACCGTGGAAGAGCCGTCCGTAGTCCAGATCGTGCGGCAGCTTCAGGCCCTTGAAGCCGAAACAGCGGATGCCGAGCTTGGTGAAGGCCTTCGCGTCGGTGCCGCCCGGGTTGCAGTACGGCACCGGATGGCCCTCGGGGTCCTCGGCGCGTACGGCCTCGCACATGGCGTCGACCAGAGGACCGTCGAAGGAGGTCTCCATGGCGATGTCATGGTTGACCCACTTCCTGGTGACCGACGGCAGCAGCAACTCGTCGATGGTGTCGATGAGTTGCTGCTCATGGCCGGGAAGGAAGCGGCCGTCGACACGGGCGGTGGCCCGGCCCGGGATCACATTGGTCTGGTAACCCGCCGAGAACATGGTGGGGTTGGCGGAGTTGCGCAGCACCACCTGCATGAAGTCGGTGACCGGCCCGAGCTTCGCCAGTTCCGCGTCGAGGTCCTCGGCGTCGAAGTCGACGTCGACGCCCTTGAGCCGTGCGGCCTCGGCGAGCAGTGCGCGCACCGGTTCGATCAGACGGATCGGGAAGGTGTGGCGGCCGATGCGGGTGAGCGACTCGGCGAGGTCGGTGACCGCGTTCTCGTCGTTGGGCGAGGAGCCGTGGCCCGCGCGGCCGGTGGCGGTCAGTTCCATCCAGGCCATGCCGCGCTGGGCGTTCTCGATCGGGTACAGGCGCCGGGTGTCGTCGAGCGCGTAACTGAACCCGCCGCCCTCGCCGATCGCCTCGGTGACACCGGCGAACAGCTCGGGCCGGTGCTCGACCAGCCAGTGGGCGCCGTAGCGGCCGCCCGCCTCCTCGTCGGCGAGGAAGGCCAGGACGATGTCACGGGCCGGACGGCTGCCGGTGCGGGCGAAGCGCCGGGCGGTGGCCAGCATGACGGCCACCGTGTCCTTCATGTCGATGGCGCCCCGGCCCCACAGATAGCCGTCGTGGATCTCACCGGAGAAGGGCGGGACGCGCCACTCGGCCGGGTCGGCCGGCACGACGTCCAGATGTCCGTGGACCAGCAGTGCCCCGCGGGCCGGGTCGGTGCCGGGGATGCGGGCCACCACATTGGCTCGGCCCGGCGCGCTCTCCACCAGTTCCGAGTCGATGCCGGCCTCGGCCAGCCACTCGACGACCCGGTCGGCACAGGCCCGTTCGTTGCTGGTGGGGTTGGAGGTGTCGAAGCGGATCAGCTCCGCGCACAGTTCGACCACCTCGCGCTGTGCCTCCTCGGAGGCGGCGACGAAAGAGGGAGTGATGCTCATGGTGCTCCTACGGGGGCCGTGCCGCTGACGGACGGCGACTGCCCGGCGCCGTCCACGGGCTCGTCGTCCAGGGTGGTGGTGCCGTAGGTCCTGATCCAGCCGGCGAGTCCGAGGACGCAGTACAGGACGAAGGCGGTCAGCAGGGAGTTGAGGGCGGGAATGCCTCCGGTGTAGAACTTGCCGACGCAGAACGCGGCCGCCCAGATGACCAGGGACATGGGCACCCACACCGGTGAGGTGGCGGGCAGGGTCTGTGCCTCGCGGGTCTCGTCGAGCGGTCCCCGCATGCGGCGCACCACCCAGTACTCGGCGACGATGATGCCTCCGACCGGCGGGATGGCGACGCCCAGCACCGACAGGAAGTCGGTGAAGTGGGTCATGATGCCGACCGCGGACAGGGCGGTGCCGGCGATGCCGAGGACGATGGTGACCGCGCCGCGGCGCAGGCGCTTGCGGAAGACGACCTGGAAGAAGTTGACGACGCCGAGCGAAGAGCCGTACAGGTTCCAGTCGTTGATCTTCGCCGTGGACATCAGGACGACCAGCACACCGAAGACGCCGGAGGTGGAGAGCACGATCTGGGAGACCTGGTTGCTGCCCACCATGTGGCCGAGCAGGACACCGGTCAGCCCGACGATGTACTCGGAGAGGATCATGGACGAGGCACTCTGCACGAAGACATGCGCGCCCTTGCGGTTGTAGCGGGTCATCTCGGGAGCGACGATCGCCCCGGTCATGAAGCCGCCCGCGATGGCGGTCGCGGCGACGGACAGCGGCAGCGCCGGGCCGGGTGCCGGGGAGTGGACGAGTTCCGAGAGGGAGTGCTTGCTCAGGGCGTCGGTGACGGACCAGGCGACCATCGCGAAGAACAGCGGGGTGACGATCTTCGCGAAGACCGCCATATAGCGGAACCCGAAGACGACCAGGACCGTGATGGCCAGGCCCGCCACGATGCACCACAGCCAGGACGGGCCGCCGACCAGCGCGGAGACGCTGTTGCCGAAGATCGTGTTCTGCACTCCGAACCAGCCGACGAGGCTGATGGAGATGACGAGGCTGACGAGCGCGGAGCCGTTGCGGCCGAAGCCGACCCAGCGGGTCAGCAGCGGTGTCGCCAGGCCCTCGCGCATTCCGGCGAGTCCGATCGCGAAGATCACGACTTCCAGGATGACCGCGCCGAGGGTGAAGGCGAGGAAGGCGTTGCCGAAGGACATCCCGACGCCGATGGTGGCGCCCAGGGTGAACTGTGAGATCGATCCCGACTGGGCGAGCCACTGGAGCAGCATCGTCCCGAAGCCGAGCCGTTCGTCGCGCGGGACGCGGGCGAGGGCGTAGTCGTCGCTGCCCAGCTCTCTGCGGCCGGCGGCGTCGGTGTCGGCGGTTCTCTTGTGTCCGGTCATGGTCAGGACTCCTGGGATGTGCGGCCGAGGGTCTGCAGGTGGGCCAGCGAGCCGTAGCGGGACACGAGCCGGTCGAACTCCGGAGCGTCGTGGAACTCCAGTCGTCCGCCGCCGTAGGCCTTGGCGGTCTCGACGGCGAAGCGGGCGGCGGCCGCGATGTCGGTCTCGTGGCTGGCGCCGGTCTGGCAGCCGGGCACCGCGGCGGCCGAGGTGATCGCGAGGCCGACGACGGGGGCGGCGGTCGCCGTGGCCGGCTGGAGGATCGAGTTGATGTGGTGGACGCCGTTGCCGTACGGGGTGATGTCCTGGGTGGTCACCGGGTAGGTGACCAGGGGCTCGCCGGTGACCACGGCCAGCAGCTCGCCCAGCTGCTCGGCGACCTTGAGCACCCAGCCCTCCTTGACGGTGGGCGACAGGGCCAGGCCCTTGTGGTTGATGATCCGGTTGCCCTTGGTGGTGTCGATGGAGAGCACCGCCTCCATCTCGTCCGTGACCTCGTGGCGGTTCATGGTGGCGATGTCCACCGGGGAGTCCATGAACGGCACCGGGTCGTGCGGTGCGGTCGGGGCGTTGGGGCAGATGTGTGTGGCCACGATCACATCGCCGTCGAGCACATCGCCGCGCCGGCGCATGTCCAGCAGCTTGGCTGCGGTGGCGAGCGCGGCGATCGCGCCGTCCGCGTCCGAGACCAGGCCGGTCATCTCTGGGCGCGCCCCCACGCCGCCCAGCCGTCCGACCACACCGAGGGTGCGCGAGGAGCCACCGCTGCCGCGGCCGGTGCGGCCCGGCACACGTACCTGGACGAAGTCCGTCGAGCCCTTCTCACCGGTGACGGTGGTGACCTGGGCGCCGGAGCCGTCGGCACCCGCGACGGAGTCGAGGTAGGCGGCGACTCGCTTGCCGTCGGCGCCGGGATCGTCCAGCAGATCCACGATGTCCAGGACGTACTTCAACATGGGCAGCTTCTCCTGATCCGCACCGTGAGGCGGTGCAGACAGAAGGTTCAGGATCCATTAACCTTCTACGCAACAGTTTCCCGTTATTTGCAATTCAGGTCTGAATGGCGAGATGGGCCGAGGGATCGGTCGATCCGGAAGTCGCTGGAGGAGTCACCGTGTCCGAGGTTCCCGTCGAGCGGAAGACACCGGCCGGGGCGCTGCAGACCGTGGACCGGGCCCTGCTGGTGCTGCTGGCCTTCGAGCGCACCCGGCCCGACTGGGGGGTGACGGAGGTCGCCACCGAGTTCGGCTGGGACACCTCGGTCGCCCAGCGGTTGCTGTCCACGCTGGCCGGCCGTGGCTTCCTGGTGTCCGATCCGGCGACCCGCCGCTATCGGATCGGCCCCGCCGCGCTGCGGCTGGGCCGCCTGTGGGAGCGCTCCGGGTCGCTGGAGCTGCTCGCCGAGCCGGTTTTGCAGGAGCTGCGCGCCGCCACCGGTGACACGGTCCTGTTCTGTCTGCCCGACAGCTTCCACATGCGGTGCGTGGCGGCCGTCGAGGGGCGGGAGGGACCGCTGCGCTACTACCCGCTGGTCGGCGAGCTGTATCCGGCGCACGCGGGCGCGACCAGCAAGTCGTACTACGCGTTCCTGCCGGACGATCAGCGCCACCGGCTCTTCCGCGGCCGCCCGATGGCCCGCTTCACCGACCGCACGGTCACCGACCCCGACCAGTTGGAACACGAGTTCCGACAGGTGCGGGCGCAGGGGTACGCCTGGACGGTCGGCGAGTACGACACGGGCATCGGCACCGTCGCCGTACCGGTCTTCCTCGGCGCCGAGCCCTACGGAAGTCTCAGCCTGGGCAGCCCCCGGGACCGCTTTCCCGACGGGCCCGAGGACCGGCTCGACGCGCTGCGCAAGGCGGCCCGGCTGCTGGAACAGCGTCTGACGCACCCTCCCCAGCACCACCGCCGCCCGCGCACCCGCACCGCCTGAAGCACCGAACCGATGGTGAGGAACACCCTGTGAACCTGCTGCTCCTGTCCAACTCCACCCAGTACGGCCGTGGTTACCTGGAACACGCCCTGGACACCGTGACCGCTTTCCTGCCGGCCCGGGCTCGGCTCGCCTTCGTGCCGTACGCCCTCGCCGACCACGACGGCTACACCGCCAAGGTGCGCGCCGCGCTCACGGGCGCCGGCATCGAGGTGCACGGTGTGCACGAGGGCGGGGCCCCGCTCGACCGACTCGCCGAGGCGGACGCCGTGTTCGTCGGAGGCGGCAACTCCTTCCGGCTGTTGAGCGCGCTGTACCGGACGGGCCTGCGGGAGGCGTTGGTCAAGGCGGTCGGGGACGGGCTGCCCTATATGGGCGCCAGCGCGGGCACCAACATGGCGGCCCCCTCCCTGCGCACCACCAACGACATGCCGATCGTGCAGCCCCCGTCCTTCGAGGCCCTGGGGCTGGTCCCGTTCCAGATCAACCCGCACTATCTCGACCCCGATCCGCACTCCACGCACAAGGGCGAGACCCGCGAGGAGCGCCTCACGGAGTTCCTGGAGGAGAACGACGTACCGGTGCTCGGTCTGCGTGAGGGCTCCTGGCTGCGGGTGACCGGGGCCCACGCCTCGGTGGAGGGCGCCCATGCCGCGCGTCTGTTCCGCCGGGGCGCGGAGCCGCGCGAGCTGCTGGCCGGCTCGGACGTGTCCGAACTGCTCACGGTCACACCGGAGTACGACACCGCGGCGCGGTAGTACGGGTCCCGCCGCTCGGCGCCCGTGCCTGGACGTCGTCAGGGCCACTGCCGTGGGGGTGGGGGCGCCGGGCAAGAAGGAGTACGCACCTCTCGCCACTCTCAACCTATAGCGCACCGGGGGGCTTGCGGCAAGGCCCGGGGGATGCCGCACAATCGCTGACCTGGGCCGGAACCTGGGGAAACGGGAGTTTTGCGACGTGCCTATGCAGTTGTCAGCTTGTGAGTCGGACGTCGGCACCGGAGCGCGGGGGCGGGCGTCGTCGGGCGCCGCCGCCCCGGCCGCGGATCGGAGCCGATGACATGGGTTCCACGGCCATCAGCGCGTTCGACCTTCCCGACCGCCTCTCCCCCAAAGCCGACCCGACGCTCATCGCCGCCGACGAGAAGCGTTTCGCGGCCATCGCCGAGAGCCTCGACCAGACGATCGCCGAGCTGTCCGACCGCCTCGCCGCCCTACTCAAGGCACCCGGCGGCGTCGGCCGTGGGGCGCTGGAGCGGGACACGGAGGTGCACCGGCTGAACGGCCGGCTCCGTGCCTTGCGCCGCTTCGGACTTGATCTGTGCCTCGGGCGGATCGTCGGCACGGAGGACCCGGAGCCCGTGTACATCGGACGGCTCGGCCTCACCGACAGCACGGGACGCCGGCTGCTGGTCGACTGGCGCTCCCCCGCGGCCGAGCCGTTCTTCGCGGCGACCCACGCCCGGCCGATGGGGCTGGCGAGCCGCCGCAGATATCGCTGGACCGGCGGCCGGATCAGCGACTACTGGGACGAGGTGTTCACCGCCGAAGGGCTCGAACGGCACGCCGCGCTCGACGACCAGTCCGCCTTCATCGCCGATCTGGGCAGCCATCGGTCGGCCCGGATGCGCGATGTGCTGGCCACCCTCCAGGCCGACCAGGACGCCGTCATCCGGGCGGGATCCCGGGGTGCTCTCGTGGTCGACGGCGGCCCCGGCACGGGGAAGACCGTGGTCGCTCTCCACCGCTCCGCCTATCTCCTCCACTCCGACCCCCGCCTCGGTCACCGTCGGGGCGGTGTGCTGTTCGTCGGTCCGCACCAGCCCTATCTGGCCTATGTCGCCGATGTCCTTCCCAGCCTCGGTGAGGACGGCGTGCGAACCTGCACCCTGCGGGATCTCGTCGCCGAGGGAGCCGGGGCGGAGCACGAGAGCGACCCGGAGGTGGCCCGCCTGAAGTCGTCCGCGGCGATGGTGCGGGCGATCGAGACCGCCGTCAGGTTCTACGAGGAGCCGCCCGCCGAGGGCATGACGGTCACGACCGACTGGGGCGACATGGAACTGAGCGCCGACGACTGGGCCGAGGCCTTCGAGACACCGGGACCGGGTACCCCGCACAACGAGGCACGCGACCAGATCTGGGAGGAACTGGTCACGATCCTGAGGGACCGGCACGACGGTGACGTCCCGCCCGACCTGTTCCGGAGGTCGCTGCGGCGCGACGCGGACCTGGCCGGCACGCTCGACCGCGCATGGCCGCTGATCGAAGCGGCCGACCTCGTCGGGGACCTGTGGTCGGTCCCGGCCTATCTGCGGATGTGCGCTCCCTGGCTCGGCCCGGACGAGGTGCGCCTGCTCCAGCGCCAGGACGCCCGGCGCTGGACGGTGTCCGATCTGCCGCTCCTGGACGCGGCACGGCAGCGGCTCGGCGACCCGGGGGCGTCGCTGCGCAGGCGTCGGCACGACGCCGCCGTCGCCGCCGAACGCGAGCGGATGGCCGGTGTCATCGACCATCTGCTCGAGGCCGACCCAGACGGTGAGGGTGCCGTCACGATGCTGCGCGGACAGGACCTGAAGGACACCCTGGTCGACGAGACCGCACTGCCCGGCTCGCACCCGGAGCCGCTCGCCGGTCCCTTCGCGCATGTCGTCGTGGACGAGGCTCAGGAACTGACCGACGCGGAGTGGCAGATGCTGCTGCTGCGCTGCCCGTCCCGGAGTTTCACCATCGTCGGGGACCGTGCCCAGGCCAGACACGGGTTCACGGAGTCGTGGCGGGAACGGCTCGAGCGGGTCGGGTTCGGCCGGGTCGAGGTGGCCTCGCTGAGCATCAACTACCGGACACCGGAAGAGGTCATGGCGGAAGCCGAGCCGGTGGTCCGGGCCGTGCTCCCGGACGCCAATGTGCCGGTCTCCATCCGCAGCAGCGGCATCCCCGTCGTCCACGGTCCCGTCTCCGACCTGGGTCAGGTCCTCGACTCCTGGCTCACCGCGCATGCCGACGGGACCGCCTGCGTCATCGGCGATCCCACGTTCCGGGCGACACCCCGCGTCCGGTCCCTGACACCCGAGTTGGCGAAGGGACTCGAGTTCGACCTGGTCGTCCTCGTCGACCCGGAGGCGTTCGGCGAGGGGGTCGAGGGAGCGGTCGACCGCTATGTCGCGATGACCCGGGCGACCCGGCAACTCGTGGTCCTCAACAGCCCCTGACGGGGGTGCCCGAAAACCGGTGGAGCGGCGCCGCTGTGCGCCATTACCGTGCTGCCGAACCAAGTCGTCTGGGCAAGGACGTGCCGTTGTACACCCTGTGAGACCTCCCGAGCGCTGATGTGTCGCGCGTCGCGTAGGTGCGCCGCGCTCCTTTTTGCTGCGGATTTCTCACTGAAACCGGTGTACTTCTGTGCTCACGAACTGGGTGATCGTGCCCACCTGCCTGCCGCTCGTTCGCCGCCGTTGCCATACGTGCGGGTCCGAGCGCTTCCGGGCAAGCGGAAAATTCCGCGTCAACGCCAACCACAAGCTCATCGACGTCTGGCTCCTCGCGCTCTGTGCTGCTTGCGGGGAGACCACGAAGCTCACGGTCCTGGAACGCACGCATGTACGCTCCGTACGGCCCGAGTTGCTGGACCGGCTGCATGACAACGACCCTGGCCTGACAGCCGAGCTGCTCCAGGATCCGGTCGTGCAGCGCCGTAATCGCATCGCCCTCGACTGGAACGACGCCTGGCGCCTCGACACCGGCGGATCGGATCACCTGGACCGCGAGGTGATCGACGTCTCGGTCCGCTTCGCGGCGCGGATCCCCGTCCGGCCGGTGCGACTGATCGCTGAAGGCTGCGGAATTCCGCGGGCCGAGGTCGAGAGACTGATCACGGAGGGGAAACTCGTCTCGGCGGTCCGGCTGAGCGGGAGGCTCTCCGGCGACTTCACCTTCACGCTCAAGCGCTGAGCCCCCCTAGGAACCACGGGCCTGTCCGGCGTGCTCCGCCGGACAGGCCCTAGGAGACCTGGGCACCCGGGGCGGGTCAGAGATGGGTGAGGAGGCGTTCCAGGGGGCGGGGGACGCGGTCGGGAGGCAGGTGCGCGACCAGTGCCTGGGCGTAGAGGGCCTTGCGGCCGCTGTGTGTGCCCATGAAGCGCCGTAGCTGGTGTTCCAGGGGGCGTTCCCGTTGGGCCGGCTGGCCCTGGAAGGTGTGGAAGGGGCGCGTCTCGCCCTGGGCGTCGATCACCTGCCGCACGCCCTCGGCGCCGACGGCGCGGATCAGTTCGTCCTCCAGGTCGGCGACGCACACATGGAACCCCAGGGTCTCGAGTCCGGCATGTGTGAGACGGGCCCCGAGCCCGACCCGCTCCAGATGGCGCCGGAAGTGCCGCTCCTCACCTATGTCGCAGAGACCGGCCAGCGGGAGGCCGAGCCCGGGAGGGCCGCACACGTCCAGGAACCGCCCGATGTTGGTCGCACCTCCGAGCGGTACCACCGCTACGCCCTCCGCGCCGAGGTCGCGGCCGTGGCGCGTGGCCAGCGCCTCGAGGGCGACCTGATCGCTGTTCCCCTCGACCAGCACGACCGTCCGCACACCGCCGTCGGCCAGCTCCCGCGCCAGCACGGCGGCCGACCCCGCCTCCGCCCCACCGGCCGCCCATGCGGTCAGCGCACGGCGGAATCGCCTCAACTCGTCCACGAGACCTCGCTTCCCGACGTCGTCCTGCCTCCCTCGACCACGGGAGCGGCCCCTGGGCTCCGCCTGCTACTGCCCCACTCGGCCGTCGACGCATTCCCGCAGCAGGTCGGCGTGGCCGCAGTGGCGGGCGTACTCCTCGACACGGTGGACCCACAGCTCCCGGACGGAGTTGCCGTCCTTGCCCACCCGTGTGCCCAGATCGGTGTACTCGGCGAACGCGGCGTCCGTCGCCGCCTGTTCGCGAGCCAGGTCGGTGAACGCGCCCTCCACCAGGGTCTGTTCCGCGACGGCTCCGTCGAAGTCGCCGTCACGCGCCCCGTACAGCTTCGGTGCCGGGTCTCCCGGCACGATCCAGTTGCGCCAGTCCCGCTCCACCTCGGCAAGATGCCGGACCAGGCCCAGCAGGGACATCGTCGACGGCGGCACAGAGCGGCGCGCCAACTGCTCGGGACCCAGCCCCTCGCACTTCATCCTCAGGGTCAGCCGATAGCCGTCCAGGAAGTCCCGCAGCGTCGCCAACTCACCCTCCGGGCCGGCTCCGTCCTTGTTGCGGGGGTCCTTGTCGGGGTCCGCCCACATATCGGGATAGACGCTGGCCTGGGTCCATCGTTCGGGTACGTCGCTCATCGAGTGCATGATTCTGAACAGCGGTCCGACGGGCAAGCGATTATTCGGGCGTGGCGGCGGCACCGACGGAGGGAGTCACCACGCGGTGGTGCCCCCGGTGAGGAGGGCACCACCGCGCTTCGGACGAGGTCAGGTCAGGAGGTGCGCAGCCAGACGCCGGTGTCCGGGGGGAGCCGGGTGCCGTCGAGGGGGCCCGAGCCGAGCAGCACACTCCGGTGCTCCGGGAGGTCCACGGGAGCGTCGGAGAGGTTGAGGACACAGGTGAAGGTGGCGCCGCGGGCGAATGCGAGGACGCCGGCCGGGGCCTCCAGCCACTGCATGGGGCCGTCACCGAGCGCGGCATGGCCGGCGCGCAGGGACAGTGCCTCGCGGTAGAGCCACAGCATCGAGGCGGGGTCGGTCTCCTGGGCGGCGACGCTCAGGCCCGCCCAGGATGCGGGCTGGGGCAGCCAAGGGCGTTCCGCTCCGTCGGGGCTGAATCCATAGGGCTCGTGGCCGCCGCTCCAGGGCAGCGGGACACGGCAGCCGTCACGGCCGGGGTCCTCGCCGGCGGTGCGGTGGTAGATGGGGTCGTCGCGGCGGTCGGCCGGGATGTCCTCGACCTCCGGCAGTCCGAGTTCTTCTCCCTGGTAGATGTAGACCGCGCCGGGCAGGGCCATGGTCAGCAAGGCCGCGGCGCGGGCTCGGCGGCGCCCGAGGTCCTCGTCGACGACGGGGTTGTACTGGCGGATCCCGGCCGCGGTGCTGGTGTCGGGGCGCCCGTAGCGGGTGACATGGCGGGTGACGTCATGGTTGGACAGCACCCAGGTGCTGGGGGCGCCGACCCCGGCGTGTGCGGCGAGGGTCTGGTCGATGCAGCCGCGCAGTGCTTCGGCGTCCCAACCACAGCCCAGGAAGTCGAAGTTGAAGGCGGAGTGCAGCTCGTCGGAGCGCAGGTACCGGGCGAAGCGCTCGGAGTCGGCGAGCCAGACCTCACCGATCAGGGCGCGCGGCTCGGGGTAGGAGTCGGCGACGGCACGCCAGCCCCGGTAGATCTCGTGGTTGGCGTCGAGGTCGACATAGGGGTGGGGGTCGGGGAGCGTGGTGTGGTCGTAGTCGGGCAGTGCGGGGTCCTTGCTGCACATGGCGGCGGAGTCGACCCGGATGCCGTCCACGCCCCGGTCGAACCAGAAGCGGAGGATGTCCTCGTACTCCGCGCGTACCTGGGGGCTGCGCCAGTTCAGGTCGGGCTGCTCGGGTGCGAACAGATGCAGGTACCACTGTCCGTCCGGGACCCGGGTCCAGGCGGGTCCGCCGAAGATGGACTGCCATGCGTTGGGCGGCAGTGAGCCGTCCTCGCCGCGTCCGTCGCGGAACCAGAACAGTTCGCGTTCCGGGGAGCCCGGAGCGGAGCCGAGTGCCTTGAGGAACCACTCGTGTTCGTTGGAGACATGGTTGGGGACGATGTCCACGATGACGCGGATGTCCCGCTCATGTGCCTCATGGATGAGGTTCTCCGCGTCGGCGAGGGTGCCGAAGCGGGGGTCGATCTGGCGGAAGTCGGTGACGTCGTAGCCGGCGTCGGCCATCGGCGAAAGGTACCAGGGGCTGAACCAGATCGCTTCGACGCCGAGGGCTTTGAGGTAGTCCAGGCGGTCCCGGGCGCCGGCCAGGTCCCCGATGCCGTCGCCGTTGCCGTCGGCGAAGCTGCGCGGGTAGAGCTGGTAGATGGCGGCGTGCCGCCACCATTCGGTGGTGCGGGAGGTCATGTGCCTGCCTTCGTGAGGTGTGCGTGATGAGGGTGCGGGCCCGGCCGGCGGGGACTGTGGCCGGGCCCGCGGTTCGTGCGCGGCTGTCACCAGCCGGAGTTGCCGCTTCCCCGCTGGACGGTGAAGCCGCCGGCCACGTTCAGGGCGCCGTCGGCCGCGTTGCGGACCGTGACACCGCTGAAGCTGCCCTGGCCGGAGGCGTTGATCTCGATGCCGTAGGCGCCCGCCGTGTCGATGGTGGTGTCGGACACCCGCAGGTCGGCGATGTTCTTCTGCCAGGAGACGAGCAGGCCGCTGTAGGTGCTGTCGAGGATGCTGTTGCCGGTGATGATCACCGGGGTGGTGATGTCGGACTGGTCGGCGTAGACCCACAGGGCGCCCAGCTTGCTCTGCCAGTTGGGCTCATAGCCGCCGGTACGGGTGAGGGTGTTGCGGGCGACCGTGGTGGTGCCGCTGAAGGGCAGGCCGAAGCGGCTGCTGACGGCGATGCCTGCGGCGCCGACCACGGTGTCGGAGATCAGGTTGTCCTCGATGCGGTTGCCGCTGCCGCCGTAGATCGCGGCGCCGTTGGCCAGCAGCGGGAGCTGGACGGTGTTGTGGTGGAAGACGTTGTCGACGTCGGCCTGTCCGTCGGACCACATGGCCAGGGCGTCGTCACCGGTGTTGCGGATGCTGGACTGGGTGACGACCGTTCCGGTGACTCCGCCGTGCAGGTTGACGCCGTCGGCGTAGGTGTCGCGGATGCGCAGTCCGGACACGTACAGGCCCGTGGTGGGGCTGGTGGGCCACAGGCCGACCTTGGTGTGCTCGATCCATACGTTCTGGATCGTGCTTCCCTCACCGAAGTCGCCCTCGATCCCGGCGTCGAAGGCGGAGTCGTTGCGGTAGGTGGCATCGCCGAGGATGCTCAGGTCCTGGACGGAGCTGGTGCCGCCCTGCGCGAACAGGCCGCCCTTTCCGTCCTTGCCGCGCAGGACCGTGTACCACTGTCCGGCGCCTGCGACACGGACACCGTTGAGGAGGAGCCGTCCGGAGATGTTGTAGGTGCCCTTGGGCAGCCACAGTCCCTTGCCCTGGCTCCTGGCCTGGTTCAGCGCGGAGTTGAGCGCCCCGGTGTCGTCGGCGTTGTCGTCGGGGGTGACGCCCAGCGTGGTGGCGCTGACGTATCCGTCGGGCATGGTGAGCGCGCCCGGCACGCTCTCGGTCTCCACCAGGTCCAGGGTGTAGCTCGCGGCCGTGTCGCCGGTGCCCTTGGCGAAGCGCAGGGTGGTGCCGGCCGGCAAGGTGCGGTCGAGCTGGACCCGGGTGTCGTCGAAGAACCGGTGCGCCTGGCCGCCCGCCGGGGCGTTGTTGTACGGATAGTCGCCGTACACCCAGGCATGGCGTGAGGTGAGCGACAGCTTGGGCAGGGCAGTGCCGTTCGCGGACAGGCTCAGGGTGGCGTCGGTGCCACGGCCGTCGGCGCTGTCGGGGATCGAGTAGCGCAGGACCAGGGCATCGGCCGGGCTGGTGAGGGTGATCTCGGCGTAGTCGCCGTTCTTCTCCAGGACCACGGCACTGCGGCCGGACGCTTCCGAGGCCACCGTCTTGTAGGTGCGGTCCGGGCTGAGCTTGCGCGCGTTGGTACCGGCGTTCTCCAGCTCGTAGGCGGTGTACGGAACGGTCGCACCGCGCTGGGCCGGTGCGGTGGTGCCGGATATGTCGATGCCGTCGAGGTCGAAGTCACCGTTGTCGCCGGACTCGTTGCGCAGCGAGAGGTTGTTCAGTCCGGCCCGCAGCGTGACCTTGGTGTCGATGGATTTCCAGGCACCGGAGGTGGCCGGCAGGGACAGCCGGGCGGAGCCCCCGCCGTTGGCGCCGACGGTCACGGAGGCGGCCCCCGAGCCGGGGGTGCGGTAGCGCACGGTCAGGGTCTGCTGACCGGCGCCCTCGGCGCGGGCTGCGAAGATCGCCCGGGCGCCGGTCCTGGGGAAGCCGGTGAGGTAGCCGGCGCCGGAGTATCCCGTCGCGGTGGTGGCCTTGGCGGGCCCTCCGGAGGCGAAGGCGCTCTCGGCCTCGTAGGCGACGGTGGAGGACGGCGGGTCGGTGGGGTCGGTCGGGGTGGTGTCCGAATCCGGGGTGGTGGCCGTGAGGTTGTCGATGTTGACATTGCCGCTGTCAGCGCTGGTGAACGTCAGCGCGACCGCGTTCGCACCCTTCACGAAGTCCACCGGCACCCGCACCGTCGACCAACTGTCCCAGCCACCCGTCGCCGGCAGACCGACCTGACCGACCCGGGAACCATTGACCACCAGACTCAACGACATCGTCACACCGGTGCCGTTCGCATAACGCACCGCCACCGAACCCACACCCACATGAGCCGACTGCACCGCGAACGAGACCGACGCACGCCCCTTGTTGGCGTCCGTGAACCCACCGACATAACCCGTGCCGGTGTAACCCGAGTGCTCCCGCTCCACCACCGCACCACCCGACAACGCCGCGGCCTCGGCCTCCAGCACCGTGGGGTCGGTGGGGGTGGTGGTGTCCGAATCCGGGGTGGTGGCCGTGAGGTTGTCGATGTTGACATTGCCGCTGTCAGCGCTGGTGAACGTCAGCGCGACCGCGTTCGCACCCTTCACGAAGTCCACCGGCACCCGCACCGTCGACCAACTGTCCCAGCCACCCGTCGCCGGCAGACCGACCTGACCGACCCGGGAACCATTGACCACCAGACTCAACGACATCGTCACACCGGTGCCGTTCGCATAACGCACCGCCACCGAACCCGCACCCACATGAGCCGACTGCACCGCGAACGCAACCGACGCACGCCCCTTGTTGGCATCGGTGAACCCACCGACATAACCCGTGCCGGTGTAACCCGAGTGCTCCCGCTCCACCACCGCACCACCCGACAACACCGCGGCCTCGGCCTCCAGGGTGCTGCCGGCGGCGTAGGCCTGCGGTGCTGCGGCGACGCTGTAGGAGACGGCGCCGGTGAGAGCGAGGAGGAGAGCGGACAGGGCCGCGGTGGTTCTCAGACGGTGGGTTCGGTGGATCGACACGGTGGTGTGTCCTTCCGGTGTGAGGGGCGTCGGCCCTCGAGGACCGACGGGTGATGCCCGGTGGGCGGTTCAGCCCTTGAGGCTTCCGGCGGTGAGGCCGGCGATGATGTGCCGCTGGAAGAGCAGGAAGATCACCAGCAGCGGGATGGAGGCCATGACCATGCCGGCCAGGAGCTGGTTGGCGGGCATGAACTCGGCCAGGCGGTTGAGCGCGACCGTGACCGGCTGGCGTGCCGGGTCCGGCAGGACCAGCAGCGGCCAGAGGAAGTCCTTCCAGACGCCGACGACCGCGAAGATCGAGACGACGGCGAGCACCGGCCGGGACAGCGGGAGCACCACCCAGAGCAGGACGCGGACCGGTCCGGCACCGTCCAGGCGTGCGGATTCCAGCAGTTCGGCCGGGATCTGGTCGAAGAACCGTTTGAGGATGAAGATGTTGAAGGCGTTGGCGCAGGCCGGCAGCCAGATCGCCCAGGGGGTGTTGATCAGGTTGAGGTGGATCAGGGGCACATCGGTGACGGTCAGATAGGTGGGCACCAGCAGGGCGGACACCGGCAGCATGAGAGTGGCCAGCATCATGCCCAGCACCACATGTCCCAGGGCGGGGCGCAGCCTCGACAGGGAGTAGGCGGCGGCCACATCGACGATCAGCTGGATGAGCCATGCCCCGGCGGCCAGCAGCAGGGTGTTGAGGAAGTACTGGCCCAGTCCGACGTTGGTCCATGCCTGGCTGTACGACTCCGGGTGCCAACTCTGCGGCACCAGCGTCGGGGTGGGGTCGGCCAGCTCCGCGGAGGACTTCAGCGCACCGCTCGCCATCCAGTACAGCGGGAAGACGAACGCGAGGGTGAAGCCCACGACGGTCAGGGTCAGCACGAACCGGTAGAGGACGCGGCCGGTGCGGCGGTTCATCTCGCCGGGAGCGATGAGCGTGCGTTCGGAGGAGGCGGGCATGGTCGTTCCTTTCAGCCCTTGCCGCGGGTCAGACGCAGATAGATCCCGGCGAACAGGCCCAGGACGAGGAAGAGCACGGTGCTCATGGCGCTGGCCAAGCCGAAGTCGTTGTAGACGAACGCATACCGGTACAGCAGCAGGAGGACGGTGACGGTGGCGTCGTCGGGGCCGCCGCCGGTCATCACATACGGTTCGATGAATACCTGCATCGTGCCGATGATCTGCAGCAGCAGCGTGATCATCAGGATGAACCGCAGCTGCGGGATCGTGACGTGCCACAGCCGTCGGCGGATGGACGCGCCGTCCAGTTCGGCCGCCTCGTACAGCTCGCCGGGGATGGAGCCGAGCGCCGCCAGATAGATCAGCGTGGTGGTGCCCATATTGGCCCAGGTGGAGACCAGGACCAGGGAGAGCATGGCGAGGTTCTCCGACTCCAGCCATTGCTGCCCCGGCAGATGGAGGAGCTTCAGGACGTTGTTGAACAGGCCCGGGCCCGGATCGTAGAACCAGCGCCACAGCAGCATGGTGACGATCGGCGGCAGCATCACCGGCAGATAGACGGTCATCCGCAGATACGCCCGGGCGTGCCGGAACTCGTTGAGGACGACCGCGGTCACGAACGGGGCGGCGAACCCGAACACCAACGCGAGGAGGGTGAAGTACCCGGTGTTCTTCCAGGCGGTGAGGAACAGCGGGTCATCGAACAGGCGCCGGTAGTTCTCCCAGCCGACCCAGGTGGCCGGCTGGGCGAAGCTGACCTGCTGGAAGCCCAGCAGCAGCCCCCGGACGATCGGGGACCAGGAGAACACGGCGAAGCACAGCAGTCCCGCGCCGAGGAAGGCGTAGGCGGTGAGGTTCTCGCGGATGCGGCACCGACGCCTTCGCTGGTCGCCCCCGCCGGCCGTACGCGGCTCGGCGGAACTCGTCGGTGTCCGGGTCAGGGTCGGAGCCGCCATGTCACTTGACCGTCGCGAGAATGCCGTCGACCTTCTTGGCCGCCTCGGAGAGCAGCTTGTCCGGGTCGGCGTCCTTCTTGGTCAGCACGGCCTGCATCACGCCGTCCAGCACGGTGTAGATCTGCTGCGCGTTCGGCGGCTCGACCTTCTGCTCGAGCCGGGCGTTACCCTCCACAAAGGGCTTGTAGTTGCCCTGCGGCACATTGGAGTACATGGCGTGGGCGGCGTCCTGCTCGGCCTGCGCCTGCCCGGTGAACAGCCGGTCCAGCGGAAGGCCGATGGGCACTCCGTTGCCGGACGCCCGCTTGTCCTCGAGCGCGGTGCGATCGGGGTTGAGGTACTTCCACTGCACCCACTCGATGCCGGCCTTGATCTTCTCCGGCGAGGCCTTCGGGTTGAACATGAAGCCGTTGCCGCCGCCGAGCGTGGCCCGCCCGCCCGGCATGGCCGCCACCCCGTACTCCTCGTACTTGCGCTCGAACTGCTTGACGATGGTGGGGATGTTGTCCGGGCCGGCCATGTACATACCGAGCTTGCCGGCGCCCATCATCTTCTGCACATCATCGATCTGCAGCAGCTGCCGGGACCCCATGGTGTCGTCGGTCCAGCGCATGTCGTGCAGCATCCGCAGGGTGTTGCGGCCCGCCTCGCTGTCGAAGGCGGCCTTCCATCGGCCGTCCTTCCGGACCGCGATGTCCCCGCCCATCGAGTACACCCAGGAAGTGAAGTGCCAGCCGCCCTGGTTGTTCTTGCTGTAGTCGGCGTAGCCGACGGTGCCGTCGCCCAGTGCGCTGATCTTCTTCGCCGCCTGACGGACCTCCTCCCAGGTGGCCGGGGGCTTGTCCGGGTCGAGGCCCGCCTTCTTGAACAGATCACGGTTGTAGACCAGGCCGAGCGAGTACTGGCCGTTGGGCAGGCCGTATATCTTGCCGTCCGGTCCCGTGAACACCTTCAGGAACTCGGGCTTGACGTCGTCGTAGTACGCCATGCTCTTCACATACGGCGTGATGTCGGCGCCCTGGCCGCGCTGGATCAAACCGGCGGGATCGGTGAAGTAGACGTAGTACACGTCCTCGAGCTGACCGCCGGCCAGCTTGGCGGAGAACGTCTGGGGGTCCATCTGCCCTTCACGGGCGTCGATCCTGATCTTGGGGTGGGACTTCTCGAAGGCCTTCACGTCCTCCTCGAAGTACTTGCGGTCCACCGGCTGCGTCTTGGGCGGCATGCCGTTCACCGTGATCGTGACGACGCCGTCCTTGCCGGCCTCGGACGACTGGCCGCCGCAAGCGGCCAGTCCCCCCATGAGAGCGCAGGCCACGCCCGCGGCGATGAGCCGACGACGGCCCTGGGTGACTGCCATGACAGTTCAGCCTTCCTGCGAAGCATCCGCGCCTGTGAGTCCCATCGCCCACAGCGACAGCGGACACGCAGAAGGTAGAAGTCCTTCGCGCAAATAGTCAATGACTTGTTGCAAAAACCTGACTACTTGCGGGCGTGACCTGGCCTTCCCGTCGAGCCCCGCAGGATCAGCTGGGTCTGGAAAAGGGTCACGCCGGGCTCCACCCGGTGCCCCCGGATCTGCCGCAGCAGTACCTCCACGGCCGCCTCCGCCATCCGGGACACCGGCTGTCTGCAGGTGGTCAGCGGGGGGTCGACCACACCCATGAACAGCGAGTCGTCGAAGCCCACCACGGAGACGTCGCCGGGCACGTCCAGCCCCTGGCGCCGGGCTCCACGGATCGCACCCAGCGCCAGTTCGTCGCTTCCGCACACCAGGGCCGTCGCTCCCTGCCGCAGCAGGCCCGCCGCCACGGAAGCCCCCGCCTCCATGGAGAACAAGGTGTGCCCGACCAGCGGCATCCACTGCTCCGGGGGCACCCGCCCGGCCTTGAAGAAGGCCCCGAAGGCCGCGAGTTTGCGCGCCGAGGGCACATGCCCGACCGGGCCGACCAGCAGTCCTATCCGCTCATGCCCCATCCCGGTCAGATGGGTGAGCGACTGATGCACCGCGTCCGCGTCGTCCGCACTGATCCGCGCCGCGTCCGCGTTCTCGTCGGCCGGGTTGACCAGCACCAACGGCACTTTACGAGCCTTCAGGGCGGCCCCCTGCTCGACCCCCGCGTCGGTGTAGCTGGAGCCGATGAAGACGATCCCGCCGATGTTCTGCGCCAGCAGCATCTCGATGTAGTTCGCCTCGGACACACCGTCAGCCGTGCGGGTGCACAGGGCGGGAATCAGTCCGCGTTTGTTCAGCCGCCCGGCGAGTGCCTCCGCGAACGCCGGGAACACGGGGTTCTGCAGATCCGGCACCACCACTCCGACGAGCGGGCCGCGCTCCTCCTCCATCAGGGCCGGCCGGGGCAGTCCCATCACGTCCAGGGCCCTGAGCACCCGCTCCCTCGTCACCGCGGCGACCAGCGGGCTCCCGTTGAGCGTGCGCCGCACCGTCACCTCGCTGACACCCGCGAACCGGGCGACCTCCGCAACTCTCTCCGTCATGAACGCACCGTACAGCACCTACGCAAGAACTGATCAGAGCTTCGCAAAATACTGACATGACTTGAGGCCGTGCAGAGGCTGCACGGGGCGAGCGCGTGGAGGGTCTGCTGTGTCTTCGCGGACGGCTTCGCGGACGGCTTCGCGGACGGCACACAGCAAAGGCGAGGAGCTGTCCGCTCCTCGCCACTCTCAACGTATAGCGCACCGGGGGCCTTGCGGCAAGGCCCAGGTCGTGCTGCAGAATCTCCGGTCGAAGCCCTACGCAGTCGTCGGAGCGGTCTCACGGAAGGTGTCGGAGGGACCGGAGACGCGGTCGCGAACACTCGGCACCGAGGTGCGGGTGCGCGCGCCTCCGTACTGCGGGGAAGTACCCGGGCGCCCTGCGCCCTTTTCGATGGGGGAACCGATGTTTGACGTGATCGTCGTCGGCGGCGGTCCGACCGGCTTGATGCTGGCAGGTGAGCTGCGGCTGCACGGCGTGCACACCGTGGTGCTGGAGAAGCGGACGGAGCCGACCGTGCAGGCCCGCGCGCTCGGCCTGCACGCACGCAGCGTCGAGGTGATGGACCAGCGCGGGCTGCTGGAACGGTTTCTCGCGCTGGGCAAGCGGGTCGCGAGCGGGGGATTCTTCGCCGGTATCGGCAAGGTCTGGCCCGAACGGCTGGACACCGCGCACTCCTATGTCCTGGCCATTCCGCAGAACACCACCGAGCGTCTGCTGGCCGAGCATGCCACCGACCTCGGTGCCGAGATCCGGCGTGGCTGCGAACTGGTCGGGCTGAGCCAGGACGAGGACGGGGTGACCTGCGAACTCGCCGACGGTACGCGGCTGCGGTCGCGCTACCTCGTGGGCTGTGACGGCGGCCGCAGCACGGTGCGGGGACTGCTCGGCGTGGGCTTCCCGGGCGAGCCCGCCCGGGTGGAGACGCTGCTGGGCGAGGTGGAGGTGACCGCGCCACCGGAGACGCTGGCCGCCCGGGTGGCCGAAGTGCGCAGGACCCATGTGCGGTTCGGCGCCATCCCCCTCGGGGACGGGGTGTATCGCGTCATCGTGCCCGCCGAGGGGGTGGCGGAGGACCGTACGGTCCCGCCGACCCTGGAGGAACTCAGGCAGCAGGTGCGGGCCTTCGCCGGGACCGACTTCGGCGCGCACTCACCACGCTGGATCTCCCGCTTCGGCGACGCCACCCGGCTGGCCGAGCGCTACCGTACCGGCCGGGTGCTGCTGGCCGGCGACGCGGCCCACATCCATCCGCCGACCGGCGGACAGGGCCTCAACCTCGGTGTCCAGGACGCGTTCAACCTCGGTTGGAAGCTGGCCGCCGAGGTGGGTGGCCGGGCCCCGGAGGGGCTGCTGGACAGCTACCACACCGAACGGCACCCGGTGGCCGCCGCCGTGCTGGACAACACCCGCGCCCAGACCGAGCTGCTCTCCCCCGAGCCGGGTGCCCGGGCGGTGCGCCGGCTGGTGGCGGAACTGATGGACTTCGAGGAGGTGAACCGGTTCCTGATCGAGAAGATCACCGCGATCGGGGTCCGTTACGACTTCGGAGCGGGGCATGACCTGCTCGGCCGGCGGCTGCGGGACATCCGGCTGAAGCGGGGACGGCTCTACGAACTGATGCATGCCGGCCGCGGACTGCTGCTCGACCAGACCGGTCGGCTCTCCGTGGAAGGCTGGGCGGACCGGGTCGACCATGTCGTCGACGTCAGCGAGGAACTGGACGCGCCCGCCGTGCTGTTGCGTCCTGACGGCCATGTGGCGTGGGCCGGTGAGGACCAGCGGGCTCTGGTCGGTCAGCTGCCCAGGTGGTTCGGCGCCGCCGTCGGCTGAGTGCGCGGGTGCGGCTCTCGGCTCTCCCGCACCGGGCGGCCGGTACGTCATGACGACGGCCCGTGCCGTACGCCTCTGGCTCCGCTCCAGTGACGTAACAGCACGGGCCGACCGTGCGCGTGACGGCGACCTGCGCTGCACGCCTCCGGCTCCGCTCCGGTGGTGTCACAGCACGGGCCGACCGCCCGCCCTGAACGGCGACCTGTGCCGCACACCACCGGCTCCGCTCCGGTGACCTCACAGCACAGACCGACCGTCCGACACGACAGCGACCTGTGCCGCACGCCCCTGGCTCCGCTCCGGTGGTGTCACAGCACGGGCCGACCGCCCGCCCTGAACGGCAACCCACGCTGGACACCCCCGGCTCGTCCCAGTGACGCAGCAACACGGGCCGACCGTCCGGCGTGACGGCGACCTGTGCCACACACCACCGGCTCCGCTCCGGTGACGTCACAACACAGACCGACCGTCCGCCGTGACGGCCACCCGCACCGCACACCACCGGCTCCGGCCCGACGGCGTCACAGCACAGGCCGACCGTCCGCCCTAAACGGCGACCTGTACGGGACACCCCCGGCTCCGCCCCGGCGACGCGGCAGCACAGGCCGACCGTCCGCCGAAACGACGGCCTACGCCGCACGCCCCCGGTTTCGCTCCGGTGGCGTCGCAGCACGACCGCCGGTGGTGAGGGGCGGGCCCCGCCGGTCACAGGTGCCGGTGGTGGTGTGCGTACTGATGCCGACGGTGCCGGTGTGCCGCCTGGGGGCACCCGCCGGGTCGTACGGGTCACCGGGAGTCGGGCGCCAACGGTCGTCGTCGGGGTCGGTCGAACGCCGGTCGCGATACCTCGGATGCTCGTCGTCGCGTCGGGCGTAGAAATCACTCGCGTCCACACGGAAGACGGCGTCCTCCGCCCGGGACGGCCCCGTGGCCCGGCAGACGGCGGTCGGCACGGTGATGCCGGGTGCCTCCTCGCCGGTCACGACGGCATGCCCCTCGGGGTCACCGCGAGTCGCGGTGGAGTCCGGTTCGAAGTCGGTGGCATCGGCCCCGCCGCGCCCCTCCGGGGGACGGTGGCCGGCCGGGTCACCGTGCCCGCCGGTGCCCTCGGAGGAGGACGGGGAGGCGGTGGGGGCGGTGGGGGCGGGCGCCGGTGCCTTCCAGGTGTCACCATTGCCGTCGGTGTACCGGGTGAGCCGCCCGTCGACCGGGTCATAGGCGGCGGTGGAGTGCACCCGGCCGGAGGGCAGGGTGATCCTGGTCAACTGCCCGATGGCCGTGCGGGCCGCGTAGTGCTCGGTGACGGTGGCGGCGTCCAGGGCGTGGTCGTAGAAGGCCACCTCGTCCAGCTGGCCCTTGAAGTAGTACTCGCCCCTCGCCAGACTCATCCAGCCGGAACTTCCGTGGCCGGCGCCGAGATAGACATGGGCGCGCGCCTGCTCGTCGAGGACTCCGTCCAGGGAGCCGACCTTCGCACCGTCCAGATAGAGGCTCTGGGTGTCCCCACCGGACGTCAGCACCGCATGGTGCCATCGGCCGTCCGTCACGGCCTCGGCCGACACGATGGGGGTCGCCCGGAAGGGACGATCGACGAGGTGGAACTGGCCGCGCAGCCTGCCCGCCCCGTCGATGTTCAGCATCGCCCGCCAGGAGGTGGGCCGTTCACCCAGCTCGGTGTTCTGGAAGCTCACCAGGACGCCGGACGGGGTGCGTGTCCTGAACCACAGCTCGACCGTCGGGGTGGCGGCGGACTCCAGTGTGCCGGCGGGAAGTTCGACCACCGAGCGGGTTCCGTCGAAGGTGGTGGCGGGGTCCTCGGTGCCCTCGATCGCCGGGTCCGCGCTCGGCCGGGTGTCCCGGTGGAGGGCCACCTCGGGGCCCGTGGGCGAGACCGCCTCGCCGATCTCGACGGCCCCCTCGCGCTCACCCAGACGCCAGTAGGAGGAGGGTCCGGCGTCCAGAACGGCGCTGTGGTAGGCCGATCCGTCGCGGTACTCGTAGCTGATGCACCGGGTGGGCGCCGGCGGCGCGCACACCCGGGTCAGCTGATCGCCGTCATAGGCGTAGTTCCAGGTCAGGCCGGGCGTGGCGGCGTCGACGGCGCTGGTGGTCACCGAGGTGACATGGCCGTCGGCCCAGTCGAACGCCAGCGAACGGCCCGACAGGTCGTCGGTCACCTTGCGCACCGGACCGCCGGTCGGGGTCCGGTGCGTGACGGTCTGGCCGCGGCCCGCGGCATCCGTGATCCGGGTCAGCTCACCGTCGGGGAGGAAGCGGTAGATGGCACCGGAGCGTTCCCGTAACACCCAGTCGGCCGACTCACGGGCCAGGGTGAGTGAGCCGTCGCCGGACGGGTCGGAGTAGGTGCCGTCGGTGTTCTCGGTGAACCGCACCCGCGCGCCGTCGGCCAGGGTCACCAGCACGGTGCCGGTGGCCGGCTCCGCACGCAGCCGCATGTCCCAGCGGGTAGACCAGCCGGTGCCGAACGCGCTCCAGGTGCGGGGATCGAGGGAGTTGTAGGTGCGGGTGACCGCCAGCTCCGGGCCGACGGTGCTCAGCGTCGCATCGGTCGCGGTGGTGACATAGGTGCCCTCGTGGGCGCCGATCTCGTCGCCGCCGTCCACGCCGCCGAGGCGACCGGCGCCCGGCCCGGCGGGACCTCCCTCGCCGGGGGCGTCCGTCCCGTCCGTCGGCGAGGCCTGGCCGCGACCGGCCGCGGAGTCCGGCTGTCGTCGCGGTGCCTCCGCCGTCGAGACCGCCTTCTCGCGCCCGCCGATGGACGCGGTCAGCTCGGTGCCGGCGAGCAAGGCCAGCGTCAACGCGGCAGCAACGACAAGCGGACGTGCCGGAAGCACGGAACCGGAACCCCCACCTCGGTGAAACAGAACTGACAAGAGTTCTAAGCGATCTTGAAAGCGGCCCACAAGTGCCCCACCGGACACGGGGGGTCTAAGTGACAAGGGTCACAAAATGTTTACGCCAGGGGCGAAATATCTGGCTGTTATTCGCTTCATTGACCACTTCTCGCCCTCAGGCCGCCCGGCAACCCGCCTGCATCCATGAGGAGTTGAAAGAACGGGCCGGGTGCCGTCGAGATGGAGGCCGCACCCGGACCGAGGTCGGCCGGCCGGGGACCCACGACGTCACCCACAACACGAAAAACCCCGCCCTGTGTGCACAGGGCGGGGTGTGTCTCCGAGCGCCGGGCAGGCCTTGCACCTGCATCTCCCCGCAGGAAGCGGGACGTCTTTCCTTGGACCACCAACGCGTGAACCGGCGCCGGGAGTTCGGCGGCGAGCTCAAGATCAAGTATAGGGCATGACCGCGCCCCGGGTCACCCGGGCGACTGCGCCGTCCCACCGAAGCCAGATCGCCCACCGCCGGTTCGGGGGCCTCAGCCCAGTCCGTGTGCCCGCTTGTACTCCAGCGTGTAGGCGAGCTTCCCGGGCTTGGCGTCGGAGTACGGCTTGCTCAGCTTGTTGAACTCGCCCTTGTTCACCGCGCTTCCGTCGTTCCACCGCTCCAGCGCGCCGAGTTCGGCGGCGGTGAAGCCGCTGTCGACCACGGCGTCCTCGGGCAGCGCCGTCATCGTCTCGGTCAGCGATTTGACGGTGGCCAGATAGCTGTCGAGGTCGTTCGGGTTCCAGTCGGCCAGGTCGACCGGCTCGGCGTCGCGGACCCAACTGCCCCAGTAGAACTCCTGGAACGGCAGCCCGTTCTGGGCGTAACCGATGTCACGGCCGAAGTAGAGCAGGCTGCGGTACCTGTCGTCGGTGAAGCTGGCCAGCCCCACGCCGGTGGGCAGCTTGTTCACGCCGACCTGCTTGCCCTCGGGGTCACGCAGGTACACCCACTTGTGCGCCTTCATCTCGTCCCAGAAGGCCTTGCGGGGGAGGTTGCTGAGATTGGCCTGCACCCGCAGCCGTACATGCAGGCCGGCCCCGCCGTCGGGGGTCTCGTAGAAGGAGGTGAGGGTGTGGTGCCCGTCGGTGAGGAACGGTTCGCCGCCCGGGCCGACGACGACGGTCTTCATGGGGGCGATGCTGTCCGCGGTCTCCGCACCGACCGGGAGTTCACAGGTGAACGAGGAGGGGTCGTCCAGGCGCGCGCCGGGCGACACGGTCGCCGCCGCCGTCCGGCCGTCGGCCTCGCACCAGTCGTCGAACTTCTTGTTGATCGCGTCCTTGCCGAGGGTGTAGCGGCCGAGCTTGTAGTACACCTCGTCATAGCCGAGCGACGGCTGGGTCGGGTGCACATCGCCGATGCGGACGTCGAGCAGTTCACCGGGCTCGGCACACAGATAGCGCGCGAACGGCGTGGAGCGGTGGTCGTGGCCGCAGAACGGCGGCCGGGTGCCCGGAGCACCGGGTGCGGCGCCGGCGGCCGGTGCCAGTGCGGCGGTGCCGGTCCCGACGACGGCGAGGGCCGCCCCGAGGGCCGAGGCCCGGCGGGACGGAGATCCGAAGCGCATGACATGTGCTCCTTGCGGTAGGGGGAACGCCGACGGCAAGCGTCGGGTCGATCACCCAATGCGCTAGATCATCCCGGCGACATCCGGATGAGCCGGAGGTGAACAATTCACTGCGGGGGCACGCGGCTTACGGGCCGTCAGCCGAGCCTGCGCCGCAACTGCAGGGTGTACAGGAGCAGAAGCGAGGGCGCGATCAGTGCGGCCGCGACGCAGGACACCACCAGCAGCACCCACAAGGTGGCCGGCGGTGCCGCCGCGTGCTGGATGGTCAGATGGGTGCCCAGCAGGTAGGGGTACTGGGCGACTCCCCAGCCCGCGACCACGGTGGCGATCGCGAGAGCGGCCAGGGTGCGTACGACGGACGGGCGCCCTCTGCGCAACAGCAGCAGCGCGGCGAGACCGCACAGTCCCGAGACGGCCAGGAGCGGCGCGCCCACCGTGCTCAGCCGGCGGAACAGCCGCGGGGAGTCCGCGTGCAGGACGAACACGCCCACCAGGGCCACCAGCCCCGCACCCACGCCCGCCCCGAGGGCCCGGCGGCGAAAGGCCCTCGTCAGGGAGGTGTCCCCGCGTCGCTGGGCCTGCCCGGTGAGGAACACGGCGGCGAGGTAGGCGCAGACGGTGACCGCGAGGATCCCGCCGAGCAGGGAGGTCGGGTTGAGCCAGCCGGTCAGCGGGGCACCGTGCCCCCTCGAGGGCACCCGGCCGGAGGCGATCCCGCCCGCGATGGTGCCGAAGAAGAACGGGGTGAGCACCGATGAGCAGGCGAAGGCGGCACCGCTGATCCGCTCCCCGTGACGTTCGGTCAGCGCATGACGGAAGGCGAAGCCCGCTCCCCTGGTCACGATCCCCAGCGCCGCCAGTCCGAGGGGGATGTACAGGGTGGTGGTGATGGCGGTGAACGCCTCGGGAAAGCCGGTCCAGATGGTGACGAGGCAGAAGATCAGCCAGGTGTGGTTGGCCTCCCACACCGGGCTGAGGGAGAGGTTGATCAGTTCGCGGACACGGCGTCCCCGCCCGGCGCCCCCGGCGGTCAGGTCCCAGAAGCCGGCTCCGTAGTCGGCCCCGCCGAAGAGGGCGTAGGCGATGACACCGATGAACAGGATCGCCGCGATCACGGTGCTCATACGTCATCAGCTCCGGGAGCGCGCCCGGTCGGCGCCGGCGCGGATCCGGGGCCGTACGGGACCGCCACGGCGTCGGTGCCCTCCTCCGACCAGCGGCGGCGCATGGCCCGGAGCACGAACAGGGCTCCGGCGCCGACGCAGGCGTAGATCGCGAGAACCGTGGCGAACAGCAGCCACAGGTTCCCCTGGGTGGCGACCGCGTCCCTCGTCAGCAGCAGCCCCACGACGGTCCAGGGCTGGCGGCCGACCTCGGTGACCACCCAGCCGCTCTCCAGGGACAGGAGCGCCAGCAGTCCCGCGACGGTCGAGCCGCGCAGGAACCAGCGGTTGGTCGGCACCTCGCGCCGCCGCCACCACAGCCAGCCGAACCACAGGGACAGCAGAAGCAGCAGGGTGGCGCTGCCGACCATGACGTCGAAGGCGAGGTGCACCACATTGACCACCGCCTCCGTGGGACGTACGGCGGCCGGGATCGCGTCGAGGCCCTTGATGACCGCGGAGGAGCGGAAACCGGCGAGGAACGAGGCGATATCGGGAAGCGGGATGCCGTAGCGCACCTTGCCGTCGATGTAGAGGCCGCCGAGGGTCTCCGGGACGTGGTCGCCGGTGGTCGGTACGAGTTCGATGGCGGCGAACTTGGCCGGCTCCCTGTCGTAGACCTGGCGGGCGATGGTGTCCCCGACGATGAACTGCAGCGGCATGGCGATCGCGGCGACCGTGAAGGGGACGAGGAATCCGAGCCGGTGATAGTGGTCCCGGCGCCCCCTGAGCAGGTCCACCGCGTACACCCCGGCGACCAGGAACCCCGCGACGATGTACGCCGCGAGGAGCATGTGCACCATCTCCCACCAGAAGGCCCCGTTGAAGAAGACCCTGGACGGGATCACCTCCGCCACCCGCCCGTTCCTCATCACGATCCCCGCGGGCTGGTTCATCCAGCTGTTGACCGCGATGACGGCGGCGGTACCGCCGATGCCCGCCAGGGTGACCACCACACCGGTGAAGAAGTGCGGCCACGGCGGGAGCCGCTTCCAGCCGTAGATGTAGATGGCCATGAAAATGGCCTCGAGAAAGAAGAAGAGCCCTTCGATGGCGAACGGAAATCCGAACGCCGACCCGTAGGGCCCCATGAGCCCGGGCCAGAGCAGCCCCATTTCGAAAGTCAGTACAGTGCCGGACACGGCCCCCACGGCGAACAGCACGGCGGCCACCTTGGACCAGCGCTGCGCCAGGAGAAGCGCCTGCGGATCGTGCCGGCGCAACGCCCGGTACTGGCAGATCAGCATCATAAAGGTGAAGGCGACACCGAAGGGCACCAGAATGATGTGGAAGCCCAGGGTGAACGCCATCTGCTCGCGTGCGGGGAGGAGTTGGGGCGGGTCGGCTACTCCCGGCAGGGCAGACAACACCATGAAGTCTCTTTCCGGCTGGGGAGAATTCCACCGGGCGGCGAAATTCCGGAGACTGATGCCTGGTCGATGATAAGCAGTCACCCCGCCGCTCGCCGGGGAGGCTTGCGCGAATTCGTCGTCGTGTACGCGATCGCCCCATCGGCCGCAGGAGTCGTCCCCGGAATTCCTCGATTCCGGTCACAGCGACAACGGCGGGGCGGGCATGGGGACATCAGGGGGACATCACGGGAATGCGACGCCCCGTCGGTCCGGTCCGGACGTCAACTACCCACGCCGAGAGGCGATCTCCGCGGCCAGCCGGACACGCAGCCCCTCCACCAGCGCCGCGAGGGACACCTCGAAGGCCAGGTCGGCGGCGGACCGCCCCTGCACCGCCGAGACCTCGTCCCTGGCGTGCACCGCGGCGGCGAACCTGGGCACCTGGGGCGTGTCCGGCCCCGGGTCGAACATCGCGGGCGGTGCCACCAGGTCGAGCGCCGACCCCAGGACGAAGGACTCCACGCCGACCATGACGGGGATGACCGACGCGGTCGGCCAGCCGCCGCGCTCGAGACCGGCCACCACCGACTCGTACATCCGCAGGGTGCGGTGCGCGCCGGACACCGGGATGGTGGCCAGCAGCGAGATGGTCTGCGGATGTGCCGCGAAGGCCGCCCGGTAGAGCCTGGCCCAGCTCACCAGGGCCTCGTCCCAGGGGAGGACGTCGAAGGCCGCCGCGTCGATCGGGTCGGCCACCAGTTCGCGCACTCCGGCCAGGATGTCGTCCCGGCCCTTGACGTGGTTGTACAGCGACGATGGCCGCACCCGGAGCCGCCGGGCCAGCAGGGCGATGGAGAACCCGCCCGCGCCGACCTCGTCGATGAGGTCCAGCGCGCCCCGGACGATCACCTCACGATCGAGCACGGGTGTGCTGGGCCGTCCCGTCCTGCGCGTTCCGGCGCTCATTTCGGTGTCCCCGCCCCTCTTCCCAAGCGTCGCCGCATGAGTCTAGCCTGCGTCCACTAAAACGAATGGCATTCGCTTTGGGAGTACGTATGCCCCTCACCGTCTTCCGCAACGCCACCGTGTGGACCGGTCTGCCCACACCGTCCGACGCCGGGCAGCCGCCGACCGCGCTGGCCGTGCGGGACGGCCGGATCGAGTCCGTCGGCGCCGCGGCCGAGGCGCTCGCCGGCGCCGCCGACGAGCTGCTGGATCTCGGCGGGGGCCTGCTCATGCCCGCGTTCGGAGACGGTCACTGCCACCCCGACCAGGGCGGATTCGAGGCGCTCGGCCCCCGGATCAGGCCCTGTACCAGCGTGGCGGAGCTGGTGGCGGAGGTCGCCCGGTACGCCGCCGAGCACCCGGAGGCCGACTGGATCCTCGGGGGCAGCTATGACTCCACGCTCGCCCCCGACGGCCTCTTCGACGCCCGCTGGCTGGACGCCGCCGTGCCCGACCGCCCGGTCGCCCTGCGGGCCTGGGACTACCACACGCTGTGGTGCAACACCGAGGCCGTACGCCGGGCCGACCTCGACGACTCCGTCCGGGACACCGAGCGCGGACGGTTCCCGCGCCGCCCCGACGGGAGCCTGCTGGGCACCATGATCGAGTGGGACGCGGTCGACGCGGTCCTCGGCGCCGCGCCCGCGCGGGGCCTGGACGAACGGGTACGGGCCCTGGCCCTCGCCACCCGCGGCTACGCCGAGGCCGGGGTCACCTGGATCCAGGACGCCTGGGTGGAGCACGAGGCCGTGGACGCCTATCTGGCGGCGGCCCGGCAGGGCGCACTGGCCACCCGGGTGAACCTCGCCCTGCGCGCCGACCCCTCGCGGTGGCGCGAGCAGCTCGCCGAGTTCGCGGCCGACCGCGACCGGATCGAGGCGGCGGGACTCGACCGGCTGACCGCCCGCACCGCCAAGTTCTTCGTCGACGGGATCATCGAGAACCGCACCGCCGCGCTGCTCGAACCGTACGCCGACGACCCCTGCACCCGGGGCATGCCGGTCTGGGCCGCCGCCGAGCTGCGCGAGGCCCTGGTGGAGATCGACCGGCTGGGACTGCAACCGCATCTGCATGCGATCGGCGACGCCGGCATCCGTACCGCCCTGGACGCCCTGGCCCGTCTCACCGAGGTGTGCGGCCCCCGGGACCGCCGTCCGGTGATCGCCCATGTGCAGATGGTCGACCCCGAGGACCTGCCCCGCTTCGCCGAACTGGGGGTGATCGCCAATATCGAGCCGCTGTGGCTCCAGCCCGACCCGGCGATGACCGACCTCACCATGCCCCGTCTGGGCGAGACCCGCTCCCGGCGGCAGTACCCGCTGGGGTCGCTGCTGCGCAGCGGCGCCCGGGTCTCGTTCGGCAGCGACTGGCCGGTCAGCGACCACCGTCCGCTGACCGGCCTCCCGGTCGCGGTGACCCGGCAGACGCCGGAGCGCCACCCCGAGGGCGGCTGGCTGCCCCAGGAGCGGATCGACATCGAGACCGCGATGTCCTGCTACACGGCCGGCGTCGCCCATCAGGCGATGGCCGACGACCGAGGGGTCCTGGCCCCGGGCCGGGTCGCCGACCTGGTGTGGCTGGACCGGGACCCCCGCGACTGCGACCCGCACGACGTGCCCGCCCTCACCGTGCTCGGCACCTGGCTGGCCGGCGAGCGCACCCACGGCGCCCACGGACACGGGTGACCGCCCGGCGGGGCACCGCCGGGCGCCCCGCCACCGCCATTTGCCGGACCGCCCGGCAATCCGTAACCCTCTCTGCGGAAGGAACGTTCATGACAGCGACCGACATCCCCGCGGAAAACGGACTGAAACGGGTCCTCGGGCTGCCCGGACTGACCCTCTTCGGTCTCACCTATCTCGCCCCGGTGACCGTGTTCACCACCTATGGCGCCGTCACCGGCGTGACCCACGGCCATCTTCCGGCCGCCTATGTGATCGCCCTGGTGGTGATGCTCTTCACGGCCGTCAGTTACGGGCGGATGGTGCGGGCGTTCCCGGCCGCGGGGTCGGCGTACACCTACACCCAGCAGTCCTTCGGCGGGCATGTCGGCTTCATGGTCGGCTGGACGCTGATGCTGGACTACCTCTTTCTGCCGATGATCAACTTCCTGTTGATCGGCATCTATCTGCACAGCCAGTTCCCGTCGGTTCCCGCACGGGTGTTCGTGCTCGCCGCGCTGCTGCTGTCGCTGCTCGTCAATGTGCTGGGCGTGAACTCCATCAACCGCCTCAGCACCCTGGTGGTGGGCCTGGCCGGGGTGCTCGTGGTGGTCTTCGTCGCCCTGTCCGTCCACCACACGCTCGGCCACCATGTCTCCGCGCCGTTCGCCTCGTTCCAGCCGGGCGGCTCCGGGACCTCGGCGGCGTTCTCCGGGGCCGCGATCCTGGCGCTGAGCTTCCTCGGCTTCGACGCGGTCTCCACCATGTCGGAGGAGGCCAAGGACCCGCGGCGCACCATCCCCCGAGCCATCGTGCTGACCACGGTCATCGGCGGTGTGCTGTTCATCGTGGTGTCCTGGATGGGCGCGCTGGTGCACCCGGGTTCCACCTTCACCGACCCCGACAGCGCCGGCCTGGACATCATGCGGACGCTGGGCGGCTCCGCCTTCACCTCGTTCTTCGTGGCCGTCTATGTCGCGGGTGCCTTCGGCTCCGGCGTCACCACACAGGCCAGCGTGTCCCGGATCCTCTACTCGATGGGACGGGACGGGGTGCTGCCCCGGCGGGTGTTCGGCTATCTCCACCCGCGCTTCCGCACCCCGGCGATCGCGGCCTGTCTGGTGTCCGCGGTCTCGCTGGTCGCCCTGTTCATCACCCTCGACAACGCCGTGGTGATGATCAACTTCGGTGCCCTGATCGCCTTCTCGGTGGTCAACCTGAGCGTGGTCAAGCACTATCTGGTCGACAAGGGCCGGCGGAGCGGGCGCGACCTGCTCTCCTACGGGCTGCTGCCGATCGTCGGCTTCGCGCTGACGCTCTGGCTGTGGACCAGCCTGGAGGGCATCACCTTCGAGGTCGGGCTCTGCTGGATGCTGGCCGGTTTCCTGTATCTGCTGTTCCTGACCCGGCTGTTCAGCCGGAAGCCCCCGGTGATGAGCTTCAGCGAGGACCAGGCGGCTGCCGTGGCCGCTCCCGCAGCGGAGGAGAGGGCGGTGCCGCGCTCCTGAACCCCCTGCGCACGGGATCTCCTCCGCCGATCGTCGATACGAAGATCGTTGCCATGGCGCTCGTTGACAGACGCTCGTTGATAACGGTGCGGGACGTCAGTAAAGTGCCATGTGCACACCAATCTGATCATCTGTGCCCCCACGGAGGACCCCGGTGGAGCCCGTCCCGCCTCCCTCAGCGACCGTCCGCGGTGGGGGATCCCGGCGTTCCGCCCTGCCGGAACCCGATGACCGGGAAAGAGACCGGTGAGCGCGGGGTCACGGGCGATGCGGCGGCTGAGCGCCCAGCTCATCCGCAATCTACAGCCGCCGGCCGGTGACGAGGACGTCATCCCCCTGATCGGCCAGGCCCTGACCCGGGTGCGGGGACGCACCGTCCGGCTCCGTAAGGCGGCCTTTCCGCCCGTGACGGCCAGCGGGCTGTGGGTGGACCGCACCAGCCACGACCTGATCGTCTACGAGGAGAACACCGACCCCGAACACCAGCTTGTGATCATCGGCCATGAGGCATGGCACATGTTCCACGGCCACTGCGGCAGCGGTGTCCCTCATGGTGTCGCCGCCTCCCGCGCGACCGACGGCAAAGGGGCGGCGGTCCTCGGGGACATCGTGGCAGCCGTATGCGAGGCCGACGACGCCGATGCGCCCCTCACCGACCGGATGGACGCGGCGCTCCATCACGCCGCGCGCTCGGAGACCCGCGGGATGGACGAGGAACTCGACGCCGAGCGCTTCGGGCTGCGGTTCGCCACCGACCTCCAGACGTCCCTCCTGCATCAGGCGTACTCCCCGGCCGACCCGCACCGGGCAGCCGGGCGGATCGGGGCCTCCCTGGCCCACCGCTTCCCCGGAGCCGGCCCGTTCGGCTCCGGCTCCCGCCGCATATGACGAGGCGGGAGCCGGCACGGTGACAGCGGGCCCGGGCGATGCGGTCTACTACGCCTGCGGGACGACGCTCTTCCTGGTCTGCGTCCTGAAGCTTCCCGCGCTCCTCCGCCGACGGCGCGACCCCTTGCTGCGCTCGGCCTTTCTGCTGCTGCTCGCCGGCGGCTGCATCATGTTCCTCGCCGCCCCGGACTCCATCGTCGCCGTCAACCGGCTCTCCGGGACGACCAACTTCGCCGCGCCGGTCGTCTACGCCACGCTCATCGCGTACTCCGGGGCGAGCCTGCTGCTGATCATCCACTGGCGGCCGGCGCCACCGGAGCAGACCCGGCGCGCCGCCTTCTGGTGCGTGACGGTCTACGCCGTGGCCGTTCTCGCCGTCTTCGTACTGTTCCGGGCCGGCCGTACCCCGGTGGAGCAGATCACGCTGTTCGACGCCTACTACGCCAGGACGCCGTACATCCGGGAGATGATCGTCACCTATCTGGTCGCTCACGGAGTGGCGGCACTCGCCAACGTCGTCCTCTGCGGCCGCTGGTCACGGGAGGTCCGGGGGTCCCTCCGGGCGGGGCTGTGGCTGCTCGTCGCCGCCTATCTGCTCCATGTGAGCTACGACGTCACCCGACTGGTCGCGGTGGGTGCCCGTTGGAGCGGCCACGACCTGGACTTCCTCATCGACCGGGTCTCCCCCCGCTTCGCCGCGCTGTCCGCCTTCCTCGGCGCCCTCGGCTTCACCCTTCCGCTGGTGGGACCTCGGGTGGCCCGGACCACGCGGGCGGTGCACCAGCTACGCCGACTCACCCCGCTGTGGCGGGTGCTGCGGGACGTGCCGACCCCCGGCGCGGTCCGTTCCTCGCCGCCCTGGTGGCGCACTCCCCCGGCCATGCTTCTGACGAGCCGGAAGACGGCCCTCTACGACGCCCTGCTCGCGCTGACTCCCTACTGCGATCCGGCCGTTCGCGACCTGGCCCACCGGGCGGCACTGCGCCGCCGCGACGCGAAGGTCTCCGCCGCGGCCTGTGCGGACGCCGCCATGATCGTTGCCGCGGTCGCGCGGCAACGGTCCGACCCCGAGCGGCTCCACGACAGCACGAACACCTCGGCCTGGCGCTCCAAGGATCTGATCCCGCTGTCCCTCGCTCTGGCCTCGCCCGTCGTCCAAGACCTCCTTGCGCACCGCCGTGCCCCGGCAGAAAGCAGCCCCTCATGAGTGAAGCCTCCCGGCCAGGTCCCACCCGCGCGGTCGTCATCGGGGGCAGCATCGCCGGAATGCTCGCCGCGGCCGCCGTCAAGGACCACGTCGGTTCCGTCGAGATCATCGAGGCCCATGAGCTGCCCGAAGGCCCCGAGCCACGGGTCGGTGTCCCCCAGGCCGTCCATATCCATCTGCTGCAGTCCGGCGGCGCCGAGGCGATGGAGGAATTACTGCACGGCACCGTCGGCCGATTGCTCGCCGCGGGCGCCCACCGCATCCCGATGACCACCGATATGGTCATCTACTCGCCCGAGGGCTGGTACCGCCGTTGGCAGCGGCCCACCCACCATCTGCTGGCCGCGAGCCGGGACCTGACCGACCACATCGTCCGGGAACAGGTCCTCCGAGAACCACGGATCACGGTCCGCACCGGGACCAGGTGCACCGGACTGCTCGGCAGCAGCCGCCGGGTCACCGGTGTGCGCATCCGCACCGCCGGCGGTACGGAGAAGGAGCTCCGTGCCGATCTGGTGATCGACGCCTCCGGCCGGGCCTCCCGCACCCCCCGCTGGCTCACCGAACTGGGGATCACCGGTCTCACCGAGGAGCACATCGACTCCGGTCTGGTCTACGCCAGCCGGATGTACCGTGCTCCGGTCTCCACCCGCGGCTGGCCGATGGTCAGTGTGAACGCCGATCCGCGGCTGCCCCGGCCGGCCAACGCGGGCGGCATCCTGCCGATCGAGGGCGACCGATGGCACGTCAGCCTGATGGGCGCCCCCGGCGGGCAGCCCACCCGGGACCCGGACGCCTTCGAACCCTTCGCGCGCACTCTGCGGCACCCCGTCATCGCCGACCTCCTCACGCACGCCCGGCCGCTGACCGGGGTCAGCATCACCCACAGCACCGCCAACCGCCGTCACCACTACGAGCGGCTCCGTACCTGGCCCGAGGGACTGGTGGCGCTGGGGGACTCCGTCGCGGCCTTCAACCCCGTCTACGGGCAGGGCATCTCGGTGATCGCACAAGGTGCGCTCGCCCTGCGCGAGCTGCTCTCCGAAGGACTGGTCCCGGGATACGCCCGGCGCGCCCAGCGCGCCATCGCCCGCCCCGTCGAGGTGGCATGGGCCCTCGCCGTCGGCCAGGACATCCACTTCTCCACCACGACCGGGAAGAGCCCCGGCCTCGCCGACCGGCTTCTGCACCGCTACGTCAGCCGGCTCTCCCTGACCGCGACCGGGTCCTTCCGCGCCGCCACCGCCCTGACCGATGTGCTGACCCTGCGGGCCCGCCCCACGTCCCTGGTGCGGCCCGGCGTGCTGCTCTCCGCTCTCCTCGGACCACTGCGCCCGCAGCTGCGCGGCCCGCAGTTCACCCCGGCCGAACTCGCCCTTCTCACCGGCCGGCACGAGCAGCCGTAGGCGACGGGAACCCCTGCGCGGCGTCGTGTCGGGGAACATGGACGAGTCCGGATCCGGGAGGGGCACGACGAGGCGACGGCCGACGACGAGGGGCCGACGCGCCTCGGGCAGAGAACCGGAACACTGGGTCGCCACCCCATACGACCGGCCACTCTTATAGGGTCCGCGCATATGCCCCTCCCCCGCAGCCTCTGCCTAAGGTGTGCGCCGCGCGGGACAGACTCGTCGCATCGTCGACAAGGGGGCCGGAGCATGCGATACGGACGAAGCCGAGAAGGCCGGTGGCGTCTGCTGCTCGCCCTGCTGCTGGCAGTGGTGGGCCTGCCGGCCGTCGGTGGCACCGCTTCCGCCGCCGAGCCGCCGCCCTATCTCACCCGTGAGGCGAGCTATGGGGCGGGCACGGTCACCAACGGCTGGGAGAGCGTGGAGCGTTACCTCGACAGCACCAGCGGATTCCGCACCGAGGGGTACCCTCCGGACGGCCGCGGCGACCAGGACGGCAAGCGGGTGACGTACTTCGGCGGTGTCTCCCGCCCGTCCTCCGCGCGCTTTCTGCTCTACTCGGCCCCCGGCTGGAACACCGGCACCCGCACCACGCCGGTGCTCCTGGTGCACGGCGCGAACGACACCGCGGACCGTGCCTGGGCCAATCCGGGTGAGTCGGGCGGCTACGGCTGCGGCGCCCTCTCCTGCCCCTCCACCGGGCTGATGCAGTATCTGTCCGGGCGCGGCCACCGGGTCTTCGCGGTCGGCTTCGCGCACAAGCAGGGCGACAATCTGATGCAGGCGCAGATCGTCGGCGACGCCATCGCCGTCATCAAGGCGAAGCTGGGCGTCGACAAGGTGGACCTGGTCGGCTGGAGCAAGGGCGAGATGTCGGCGCGCGCCTATGTGTCGTCCCTGAAGCCGAGCTGGGGACGGGCGTACGCCGGTGATGTGCGCCGGCTGATCACCGTCGGCGGTCCCAACGGCGGCTACGACTACCCGTACGCGCACGGCTGGGCGCACGACTTCTCCATCTGGCCCGAGTGCGGCGGCACGGTCAACGCGCCCTCCCCGCACTCCCGGATGACCTGTTACGGCCTCTACACCGCGCACCCCGAGTTCTCGATGACGCCCTCCGGCGGCTACGACGACTACCCGGGCCAGCGGCAGATGCTGGCCCGCTGGGACGGCAAGTACGGCGTCGACGGCGCCGCGCAGGACTGGTACACGACGTACTACGGCGGCCAGGGCTTCTACACCGCGGGCAGCGGAATCCAGGCCGCCATCGACGCCGGGTCGCTGATCAAGCCGCTGCAGAACGCCGGAGTACCCGCCTCCGTCACCACCTATCTGCTGGCCGGCGGATCCCCCACCGTCGTCGGCATCTTCAACGAGAACCGCGGGCCGAGCGACGGGGTGGTCTTCATCTCCAGCGCGCTCGACACCACCGGTGTCCCCACGGTCGGCGGCACCGCCACCGTCGTCGGCGCCAACCACTTGGAGCTGGGCTGGAACAGCTCGGCCGCCGCCCAGATCGCCACCTGGCTCGCGTAAGAGGTCGCGCGGATGGATGGGGCGGCATCGCGGGGCCGGGCACGCACATCCGCGGCGTTGTCGTCAATCACCATGGCTCCGCCATGCCTCAGTCCTCCGCCTTGCAGCTGCACACACCCGGCCCCGCTCCTTCCTCCACCCCACCTGTCCGCGCGACCTCTAAAGGACCGCACCTGACCATGAGCAGCATCCGCACCCGCCGTGTGCCCACCGACCGGCTCACCGTCCAGATCACCGAGACCCGGGACGAGGGCGAACCGGTCGTCTTCGTCCACGGCAATGTCTCCTCCTCCGCCTTCTGGCACACCACCCTGCCCCTGCTCCCGGACCACTACCGCGCCATCGCGCCGGACCTGCGCGGCTTCGGCGGCACCGACCCGCTGCCGATCGACGCGACCCGCGGTCTGCGCGACCACTCCGACGACCTCGCCGCGCTGCTGACGGCCCTCGACGTCGACCGGGTGCACCTGGTGGGCTGGTCCCTGGGCGGGGGCGTGGTCATGCAGTATCTGTGCGACCATCCGGCGGCGGTGCGCTCCCTGACCCTGGTCAACCCGGTCTCCCCTTACGGCTTCGGCGGTACCCACGGGGTGGACGGGACCCTCAACTCCGAGGACGGGGCGGGCTCGGGCGGCGGCACGGCCAACCCGGAGTTCGTCACCCGGCTCGCCGAGGGCGACCGCGGCGAGGACTCCCCGACCTCGCCCCGCTCCGTCCTGGCGGCCTGCTACGTCAAGCCGCCCTGGCGCCCGGAGCAGGAGGACGAGAACACCTACGTCGAGTCCATGCTCACCACGCGCACCGGTGACGACCACTATCCCGGCGACAGCGTGCCCTCCCCCGCCTGGCCTGGCCTCGCACCCGGCACCCGTGGGGTCCTCAACTGCCTCTCCCCGGTCCACTTCCGCATCGACGCCCTGCATCTGGTCGATCCCAAGCCGCCGGTGCTGTGGATCCGCGGCGAGGACGATGTGATCGTCTCGGACACCTCGATGTTCGACCTGGCGCACCTGGGCTCGATCGGCGCGGTGCCCGGCTGGGACGGGACCCCCGCCCAGCCGATGGTGGCGCAGACCCGCCATGTCCTGGACCGCTATGCGGCGGCGGGCGGCACGGTGCGGGAGGTCGCCGTGCCGGACGCCGGGCACGCGGTGCATCTGGAACGCCCCGAGGAGTTCCGGGCGGCGCTGCTGGGGATCCTGTCGGCATGACGGTGTGCGGCCCGGAGCGGGACGCCGTCCGCGGAGACTCTCCGCGGACGGCGTGACCGGTGGCCGGTACGGCGAAGGGGGCGGTCCGGCAGGACCGCCCCCTGACAGCTCACCCGCGACGGCGGGCCGGCCGCCCCGCACGGCCGTCGTCCCGCCCTCCTCGTGTGCCGGTCATTCCTTGACGGACCCCGCGTTGGCGCCCCGGACGAAGTGGCGCTGGAAGCTGAAGAACAGCACCGCGACGGGCAGCGTGGACAGCAGGGCCGCCGCCAGCTTCAGGGGGTACTGGGTGCCGCCGCCCAGGCCGCCCGAGACCATCCGGGCCAGTCCGGTGGTCAGCGTCTCGTACTGGCTGGACTGGGTGGCCACGAGGTAGTGGGTGAACTCGTTCCAGGAGCCCTGGAACGCCAGGATCGTCACCGTGATCAGGGCGGGCCTGGCCATCGGCAGGACGACCGACCAGTAGGTGCGGAAGACCCCGGCGCCGTCGACCCGGGCGGCCTCCTCCACCTCCCGGGGGATCGACTCGAAGAACTGCTTCATGATGAAGATCTGTGCCGCGTCCACCAGCAGCGGAAGGATCATGGCCGCGTAGGTGTCGAACAGCCCGAAGGTGTTGAGCACCAGGAACCGCGGGATCAGCAGCACCACCGGGGGCACCGCGATCACGCTGAGGAGGAACCCGAACAGCAGGGTGCGGCCGGGGAAGCGCAGCCGGGCCAGTGCGTACCCGGCCATCGAGGCGAACAGCACCCGCCCGGCGGTGACGACGGTCGCGACGAACACCGTGTTGCCCAGCCAGCGCAGGAACGGCACACCGTCTCCGGCCTGGCTGATGCCGAACAGACGCTGGTAGGCGGCGGTCGTCGGGGTGACCGGGATCATCCCGAGGGGGTGGGCCGCCGCGTCCGGGTCCGTCTTGAACCCGGTGGCCAGCTGGATGGCGAACGGCAGGACGTACAGCAGTCCGAGCCCGATCACCAGTGCGTACCCGAGGATGCGCAGCGGCGGGGGAAAACGTTTCAGCACCGGGCGGCTCTGCGCCCGGGCGGCCGTGGAAGAGGCACTCATCGGTTCCTCCGGGGGCGGGCCGTGCGCTCGCGCAGCAGAAGGCGTTGCAGCGTCGTCATGATCAGGATCACCACGAGCAGGACGAAGGCGATGGCCGCGCCCTGACCGAAGTCGCCGTTGTCGAAGGCGGTGGAGTAGGACAGGAAGGCCGGCGTGAGGGTGGTGTTGCCGGGGGCGCCCTGGCTCATGACGTACACCTGGTCGAAGACCTGCCAGGTGGCGATCAGACCGAGGGTGAGGACGAGGAACAGCACGGGCCGCAGCGCGGGCAGGATCACATACCGCAGCATCTGGAAGCGGTTGACGCCTTCCATCGCGGCCGCCTCCTCCAGCTCGCGCGGGATGTCCTGGAGGGCCGCGAGGAAGATCAGCATGAAGGTGCCGGAGGTCGTCCACACGGCGAGCAGGATGATCGTGCACATCGCCACGGACGGCCCGGACAGCCACTCGAACCAGGACAGTCCCATGACGGAGTGACCGGCCAGCGCACCCGAGGGGTGACCGGTGTCCACGATGCCCAGGCCGCCGAGCAGCAGGGAGAACACTCCCCGCGGGTCGTTGAACCAGTTCGGGCCCTTCACCCCGATCCAGGACAGCACGGCGTTGACGGCGCCGCTGCCCTGGAACAGAAAGAGGAAGATCGTGGAGACCGCGATCGAGCTGGTCACCGCGGGGAAGAAGAACGCGGTGCGCAGGGCGCCCCGTCCGCGCAGCAGCCGCTGGTTGACGATGAGCGCCAGGCTCAGCGCGAGCACCGTCTGCAGCGGCACGGTCAGCAGCACATAGTAGAAGGTGTTGCGCAGCGAGGTCGCGAACAGGGTGCGGTCCAGGCCGTCCTGGGTGAGCAGCGCCCGGTAGTTGTCCAGGCCCGCGAACTCCGTCTGTCCGCTGAAGGGGTTGGACTGTCCGTCCCAGTGCAGCAGGCTGACCCACAGCGCCATCAGGGTCGGCAGGACCAGGAAGAGGCCGAGGACCAGCACCGCGGGGCTGACGAACAGCCAGCCCCAGGCGCCTTCTCCGCGCCGCCGCACCCGCCGGGCGGGTGCGGCGGATGCGGCCGGGTGCGGGCCGGGCCCGCCGGGCGTGTCAGGTTCGCCCGGCGGGCCGGCCGTACGGGACCCCTCGCCCGCGCGGGAGCGCGCATCCGGGCGGGGGTGGCGTGACGTACGCGCGGACACGGTGGTTCAGTGGCCCTTCGCGAGGGCCTGCTCGCCGTTGCGCTGGAGGTCGGCGAGGATCTTCTTGGGGTCGGCGGTGCCCAGTCCCGCGAGGTCGGTGTTGAACTGGCCGAGCACCTTGTCGAAGCCGCCGACGGTCACCGGACCCTGCGCGTAGGCGATGCCGTCGACCCATGCCTTGGCGGCCGGGTTCTGCTGGGTGTAGTCGGCGAGGGCGCTGGTGCGCGAGGGCATCACGCCGAAGGCGTCGGCGTTCTTCAGCTGCTGGGCGCGGGAGTTCAGGTACTCCACCAGGTCCACGGCCGCGGCCCGGTGGGCGCTCTCGGTGGCCACGCCCCAGCACTGGCTGAAGGCGAGCGTGCCCTGACCGGCCGGGCCGGCGGGCAGCGGGACCACCTTGTAGTCGACGTCGGGATAGTCGGCCTTCATGGCGCCGCTGAGCCAGTTGCCCTCGATGGTCATGGCGGCCTTGCCCTTGCCGAGGGCCTCACCGCCCCAGTTGGTGTCGACCTGGTTGGCGTACTTCATGGAGCCGGACTTCAGCAGGGACTGCACATAGCTGAGCGCCTGGGCGTTCTGCGCGCTGTCGGCGGTCATCTTGGTCTGCTCGGCGTCGGTGATCCAGCCGCCGGCCTCCTTCATGAAGACGCCCAGCCGCGCGTATTCGGAGCTGGTGACCAGCCCGGTGACGCCGTGCCCGGTCAGCTTGCCGGCGACCTTCTTCAGCTGCTCCCAGGTCGTGGGGTAGTCCTTGTCGGTCAGCCCGGCCTTCTTCCACAGGCCGGCGTTGACCGCCAGGGCGAGGGTGGAGGTGTCCTTGGGCAGACACACCAGCTTGCCGTCGTAGGTGAAGGAGGCGCGCAGCTGCTCGGAGAAGTCGTCGGCGTCCTTGACCTTGTCCCCGTACGCGTACAGGGAACCGCCCTTGGCGTAGTTGGCGAACTGGTCGGAGTTGACGTAGAAGGCGTCCGGCGGCTTGTGCCCGGCGAACGACTGGGCCAGCTGCTGGTTCATGTCCTTGGCGACATCGACGGTCACCGTGTTGCCGGACTCCTTGGCGTACGCGGCGGCCGCGTCCTTGACGGCCTTGGTCTCGGCGTCGCCCGAGCTGGCTATCAGCACTCTCAGATGCTGGTGGGAGCTGGTGTCCTGGTCCGTCTTCTTGTCGCCGCCGAAGCTCGACGAGCAGCCGGTGGTGGCCAGCAGCACCGCACAGGTGGCGAGGGCCGCGGCGGCCGTACGGTTGGACATGGGTTCCTCCATGGATCGGGGATGGTTGGTGCGGCTCCGCCCGGGCGGCGCGGAACACGGCCGGGGGGTGGAGGAGGAAAGCGCTGGGGGGTGGGTCTGGTGGCGGCCGCTGCCGCTCGACGCCTAGTCGGGCGTCGTCACGGCGGGCGCGGCGGTCGCAAGGAATGCGCCCGCCGCCACAGCGGGCGCGGCGGTCGCGAGGGATTCGGCCGTCGCCTCGGCGGGTGCGGTCGCGTCGGCCTCGGCCGTCGTCCCGGTGGGCGCCGCGTCGGCGCCGGGTTCGCGGGTGCTGTCCCGGACGACCAGGGACGGCGCCAGCAGGATGCGTTCGGGCGGTGCGTCGGGGGCGGCCATCCGGGCCAGCAACAGCCGTACGCACGCCCGGCCGACCTCCTCCAGGGGCTGGGCGACGGAGGTCAGTGCGGGCGACAGCAGCTCGGCGGTCGGTGAGTCGTCGAAGCCGACCACGGCGACATCACGGCCGGGGGCGGTGCCGCGTTCGCGCAGCGTCTGGTAGCAGCCGAGCGCCAGCATGTCGCTGGCCGCGACCACCGCGGTCGCCCCCGCGTCCAGCAGCGGCTCCACCGCGGCGCGGGCCGCGTCCATGTCGTTCACGCTCTGCGCGCGCCGCCCGCGGGTCGGCAGTCCGTGCCGTCGCATGGCCCGCTGCCAGCCCTCGGCACGGTCGTCACCGGCGCCGGAGGAGCCCCGCCCCCAGCCGAGGAAGGCGATCCTGCGGTGTCCCCGGGCGATCAGATGCTCGACGGCGGCGTCCGTCCCGGAGGCGCCGTCGACGTCGACCCAGTCGCCGATCTGCCGCCGCGACCACATCCGGCCGAAGGCGACGAACGGCACACCCCGCTTGGCGAGCCAGGCCTGACGGGGGTCGTTGTGCTCGGTGCCGCTGAGCACGAAGCCGTCGACCTCGTGCTGGTCGAGAAGTTCCTCGTAGCCCTCCAGCGTCGGCGAGCCGGCCGGGCAGGCGAACAGCAGGATCCGGTAGCCCGCTTCGTCGGCGGCCCCCGACAGGGCGTGCAGAAAGCGGTCGAGCACCGGGCTGCTGGCCGGGGCGGGCTGGATGCCGTAGCCGATCAGCTTGCTGGAGCGGGTGCGCAGGGTCTGCGCGGCGCGGCTGGGGCGGTAGCCCATCTCGTCGATCACACGGCGGACCCGCTCCAGGGTCTCGGGCCGCAGCCGGTCCGGCGAGTTGATCGCGTTCGACACGGTCTGCGAGGAGACCCCGGCCCGGCCGGCGACCATGGCGAGGGTCACCGGACCGCCCTTGACGGGCGAGGCGTTCTGGGGGCGGGGCATAGGGAACTCCGGCGTGCAAGGGGCTGAGGTGCAGGTTTTAGCGTTCCAAAATCATTGTCAGCGCTCTGACGTTTGACTTAGTGTTTTTGGAACGATCAAACGTTGAGAGGTTCCACTCCCTTGGATACGACTGTCAAGACCCCGGACACAAATAGCTCCGTCCTGCCGTACCCGCCGGTGACCGAGGGCCTGCAGCCGTTCCTGCATGACGCGGTCGTCACGCTGTACGCACCCAGCTTTGTCATCTCCCGGGCGAACGGGGCCTTCGAAGGGGGTGCGGACGGGTTCTTCCACGGCGACCGCCGGGCGCTCTCCGTGCTGACCGTCGCGGCCGACGGCGTCCCGCTGGTGCCGGTCGGACACGGGCTGCGGGGGGCGGACGGGGCGGACTTCCGGTCGATCCTGCGGGGGCTCGGAGAGGTGACGGCGGACCCCGCGGTCGCCCTGCGGCGCCGTCGGACCACGGCGGCCGGCCGCCTCGAGGAGGTCCTGGAGGTCACCAACGCGGGGACACGATCGGTCCGTTTCCGGCTGACGGTCACCGTCGGCACCGACCTCGCCGGCATGGAGCAGGTCAAGTCGGGGCACCGGCTGGAGACGATGCCCCCGCAGGCCACGGACGCCGGGCGGAGCGAGCTGTCCTGGGCGGACGACGGGTTCTCCGTGCGCCTGACCAGTGAGCCCGCGCCCGACGCCCTGGAGATGCCGACGGGCCGGCTGTCGTACGACATCGCCCTGGACCCCGGTACCTCATGGACGGTCACCCTGCGCTGCACCGCGGGGTACGCGGACGGCGACCAGTTCCCGGCGCCCCCGGCCGACGCCCTGCCGTGGCGCACCCCCGTCCTGCGCAGCGCCGACCGGGGCCTGGACCAGTGGCTTGAGCAGTCGCTGGCCGACCTGGACCGCATGCGCCTGACCGACCCCCGGTCGCCCGGGGAGCGGCCCGACCAGTTCCTGGCCGCCGGCGCCCCGTGGTTCCTGACGCTCTTCGGCCGTGACTCGCTCTGGGCCGCCCGGATGCTGCTGCCGCTCGGCACCGAGCTCGCGGCCGGCACGCTGCGCACCCTGGCCCGCCGTCAGGGCGGCGTCACCGACCCGGCCACCGAGGAGCAGCCGGGCAAGATCCTGCACGAGGTCCGGCGGGGCACCGCGGGGTACAGCGACACCTTCTCGCTCCCGCCGGTGTACTACGGCACGGTGGACGCCACCCCCCTGTGGATCACCCTGCTCCATGACGCCTGGCGCTGGGGCCTGGCACCGGAGCAGGTCGAGCAGTTGCTGCCGCACGCCGAGTCGGCGCTGAGGTGGATGCGCGACCACGGGGACGCCGGCGGCGACGGCTTCCTCAAGTACATCGACCAGACCGGCCGGGGTCTGGCCAATCAGGGCTGGAAGGACTCCGGCGACTCCATCCGCCACCGCGACGGCCGGCTGGCCCATCCGCCGGTCTCGCTGTGCGAGGTACAGGCCTACGGCTATGAGGCCGCGCGGGGCGGAGCGGCGCTGCTGCGGTCCTTCGGCCGCCCGGGGGCCGACGAGTGGGAGGAGTGGGCGGAGGGGCTCGCCGCGCGCTTCCGCGAGCGCTTCTGGGTGGAGGACGAGAAGGGCCCGTACCCGGCGGTGGCGCTGGACGGCGACGGCAGGCCGGTGGACTCGGTCACCTCGGGCTTCGGTCATCTGCTCGGCACGGGCCTGCTGAACGACGAGGAGAGCGCGCTGCTCGCGGCCCGGCTGAGCGGTCCCGACCTGGACGCGGGCCATGGGCTGCGCACGCTGAGCAGCGCGGCGGTGGGCTTCAACCCGTACGGCTACCACATCGGTTCGATCTGGCCGCACGACACGGCGATCGCGGTGCACGGCCTGGTCCGGGCCGGCTTCCCGGACGCCGCGGCGTCGCTGGCGGACGGACTGCTGACGGCCTCGGCCGCCTTCGAGGCACGGCTGCCGGAACTCTTCGCAGGACATGGCACCGAGGCGGGACCCCGTCCCGCGCCCTACCCGGCCTCCTGCCGGCCCCAGGCGTGGGCGGCCGCCTCCTCGGTCCTCGTGCTCCAGTCGGCCCTCGGCCTGTCCGCGGACGTCCCCGCGGGCACCCTCACGGTGAACCCGGCCTTCGCCCGCGCCTACGGCCCGCTGTCGGTCAGCGGACTCCAGGTCGGCGGAGGAAGCCTGGACGTCACGGTGCGGGCCGACGGTTCGGCGGACGTGTCGGCCCCGGAGGGCCTGACCGTGCTCACCGGCTGACGTCCCGATCGGCCCCACCCGTCCCCCGGGAGACTTGGTACAGCTGGTCCGAGTCTTCCGGGGGAGCTGTCCCGCGAGCTTTCCGCGTACACAGTGCCCGTCGGGGTGCTAGGCACGCAGCGTCACCCCGTGGCGGGTGCGCAGCCGGTGGATCTCCCACCAGGCGACGGCGGTCACCGAGGCGGGACCGCCGACCAGGGCCGCGATCCGGATCAGCGGCGGACCCGGCGGCAGGCCGCCCATCGCCAGGCTGATGCCCGTCAGCTCCCAGACCAGGAGGCCGGTCAGGAGCGCGGGCAGCGCGGCGTGCACCTCCGAGGTGTTGAACCCGCTGCGTACGGCGGAGCCGGAGGCGAACACGAGGAACAGCACGGCCCAGACCATGCCGATGAGCACGGCGAGGTAGAGGAAGGGCACCAGATAGAACAGTTCGGCCGGATTGCGCTCCACCGCCGTCAAGGTCAGGACACACCCCACGAAGAGCAGTGGGATCAGGGTGACCACGCCGACGTACCACAGCGCCGACCGCCCGGCACGGCGCAGGCACGGCCGCATGGCCCGCTTCGCTTCCGGCGAGGCCGACGCGTAGAGCACCGCTACCACGGCGGGGGCGCTGAACAGGAGCAGCCACGGGGTGATGACCGGCCGCAGCCAGAACTGCGTCTGGGCCTCGGTGAAGTCGTCCGGCTTGCCGTACACGAGCAGAATGAACAACGAGACGACGACAGCGGTCCAGGCGCGCACCCGCTGCACCCGCATCACCTCCGGGTCCATGATGCGGCGGTGCCCCGTCGGGAAGATCCGCCGTGCCCTGGTGCGGGCCGACCGGAGCACCGCGTAGCCCGTCAGCAACGGCAGGGTCACCATCCAGGTGCACGGGAAAAGGATCACCGCCCACACACACCCGTGGATCCGGTGCCGTCCACCCCTGAGAGCCTGACCGAGCGTCGGCCATTCGTCGTGGCGCAGCCGCTGCCAGAAGGAGGGGCGGGGAAGCGGCGGACCGTACGGGAACGGAACCGGCTGGGGCGGGACGTAGGGCGGCCCCCACCCGGGCGGAGGGCCGTACGGTCCCGGACCCGGCGTTGGCGGCGGTGGATACGGTCCGGTGTTCGGCGGTGGCGGCGGTGGCGGCGGTGGATAGGGTCCGCTGTTCGGCGGCCACGGCGGCTGATACGGATCCTGTCCCCCGAAACTCACGTGGCTCCCCCTCCGGAGACGGTCTCGGCGCTTCGTTCCAGTCAACTGGACCGGGCACGCCGGCACATAGGGGTTGCGCGGAGTTTCCCGGGCAACGGACGCCGCACCCCGCTCACTGCGGAGCGGGGTGCGGGCGGCGGCCGTCGGCCGGACCGGTCAGACGTTGCGGCGGTACTGGCCGCCCACCTCGAAGAACGCCTCCGTGATCTGCTGGAGCGAGCAGACCCGGGCCGCGTCCATGAGGACGGCGAACGCGTTGCGGCCGCTGACGGCCGCGTCCCTCAGGGCCGCCAGCGCGGCATGGGCCTGGTCGCGGTGGTGGTCCTGGAAGTCGAGGACGCGCCGCAGCTGGGACTGCTTCTCCTCCGTGGTGGCACGCGCCAGCTCGATGGCGCCGGGCTCGGCGGTGTCCGCGTGGGGGTTGCGGAAGGTGTTGACACCGATGATGGGCAGGCTGCCGTCGTGCTTGCGCTGCTCGTAGAGCATGGACTCGTCCTGGATGCGGCCGCGCTGGTAGCCGGTCTCCATCGCGCCGAGCACACCGCCGCGTTCGTTGATCCGGTCGAACTCGGCGAGCACCGCCTCCTCCACCAGATCGGTGAGCTGGTCGATGATGAACGAGCCCTGGAGGGGGTTCTCGTTCATCGCCAGGCCCCACTCGCGGTTGATGATCAGCTGGATCGCCAGGGCCCGGCGGACCGATTCCTCGGTGGGGGTGGTGACGGCCTCGTCGTAGGCGTTGGTGTGCAGCGAGTTGGCGTTGTCGTAGATGGCGATCAGCGCCTGGAGGGTGGTGCGGATGTCGTTGAAGTCCATCTCCTGGGCGTGCAGCGAGCGTCCGGAGGTCTGCACGTGGTACTTCAGCTTCTGGGACCGCTCGTTGGCGCCGTACTTCTCCTTCATCGCGACGGCCCAGATGCGGCGGGCGACCCGGCCCAGCACCGAGTACTCCGGGTCCATGCCGTTGGAGAAGAAGAACGACAGGTTGGGGGCGAAGTCGTCGATGTGCATGCCCCGGGCCAGATAGGCCTCTACATAGGTGAATCCGTTGGCCAGGGTGAAAGCCAGCTGGCTGATCGGGTTCGCGCCGGCCTCGGCGATGTGGTAGCCCGAGATCGACACCGAGTAGAAGTTGCGGACCTTGTGGGCGATGAACCACTCCTGGATGTCGGCCATCATCCGCAGGGAGAACTCGGTGGAGAACAGGCAGGTGTTCTGGCCCTGGTCCTCCTTCAGGATGTCGGCCTGCACCGTGCCGCGCACATGGGCGAGTGCGTGCGCGCGCAGCCCTGCCGCCTCTTCGGGCGAGGGGTCTCGGCCCTCGGCGGCGCGGAACTTCTCCGTCTGCTGGTCGATGGCGGTGTTCAGGAAGAAGGCCAGCACGGCGGGGGCCGGGCCGTTGATCGTCATCGACACCGAGGTCGTCGGCGCGACCAGGTCGAAGCCGTCGTAGAGCGCCTTCATGTCGTCCAGGGTCGCGACCGAGACGCCGGAGGTGCCGACCTTGCCGTAGATGTCGGGGCGTTCACCGGGGTCACGGCCGTACAGGGTCACCGAGTCGAACGCGGTGGACAGCCGGGTGGCGGGCTGGTCCTCGGAGAGCAGCTTGAACCGCCGGTTGGTGCGGAACGGATCGCCCTCTCCGGCGAACATCCGCGCCGGGTCCTCCCCGTCCCGCTTGAACGGGAACACACCGGCGGTGAAGGGGAAGTAGCCGGGCAGGTTCTCCCGGCGCCAGAACCGCACCAGTTCCCCGTGGTCCGTGAACGCGGGCAGCGCGACGCGGGGGATCCTGTTGCCCGAGAGGGACTCACGGGTCAGCGCGGTGCGGATCTCCTTGTCCCGGACCTTCACGACCTGTTCGTCACCGGAGTAGGACGCCACGACGGCGGGCCAGCCGGCGATCTGGTCCGCGAGGTCGTGCGGGAGCTGCCTGCGGGCCTCCGCGAGCAGCGACTCCACGCCGCCCGGTTCGGAACCGGCCCGGTCCAGCTCGTCCTTGACCAGGTCCAGACGCTGCACCCGCCGGGCGGCCTCGGCCAGTAGCCCGGTCTCGGTGTGGTAGCCGCGGACCGTGCCGGCGATCTCGGCGAGATAGCGCACCCGCTCCGCGGGAACCACCTGCCGGATACCGGACGAGTGGCGCACCTCGACCGGCGCCAGGGTGCCCTCGGCCAGCGGCAGCCCCTTCTCGGCCAGGGCGGCCCGCAGATACTGGTAGAGCGCGGTGACACCGTCGTCGTGGAAGGTGGCGGCCGAGGTGCCGAACACCGGCATCTCCTCCGGCCGCTTGCCGAACGCCTCGCGGTTGCGTACCAGTTGGCGGCCGACATCGCGCATGGCGTCCTTGGCGCCGCGCCGCTCGAACTTGTTGATCGCCACGACGTCGGCGAAGTCGAGCATGTCGATCTTCTCCAGCTGTGAGGCCGCGCCGAACTCGGGGGTCATCACATACAGGGAGGTGTCCACATACGGCACGATCGCCGCGTCGCCCTGACCGATGCCCGGTGTCTCCACGATCACCAGGTCGAACCCGGCGGCCTTGACCACATCGATCACATCGGGGAGGTGTTCGGGCAGCTCCCGGCTGCCGCGGGTGGCCAGGCTCCGGAAGAAGACCCGGTTCCCGTCGAGCGAGTTCATCCGGATCCGGTCACCGAGCAGCGCGCCACCGCCGCGACGACGGGTGGGGTCGACGGCGATCACCGCGATCCGCAGCTTGTCCTGCTGGTCGACGCGGAACCGGCGGACCAGCTCGTCCGTGAGGGACGACTTTCCGGAGCCACCGGTGCCGGTGATGCCGAGGGTCGGGGTGACCCGGGCCGCCGCGGCGGCGCGCAGCTGCCCCAGGACGTCCTCGGGCAGCTTGCCGAGCTCCGCCCCGGTGATGGCGCGGGCGACGGCGAACCGGTCGCCGGCCAGGACCGCGGCGGCCTCGGTCGGCTTGCTGTCCCAGAGGTCGAAGTCGCATTCCTTCACGACCGAGTTGACCATCCCGGCGAGCCCCATCCGCTGGCCGTCCTCGGGGGAGAAGATGGTCACCCCGCTCCTGCGCAGCCGGGTGATCTCGTCGGGAACGATCACACCGCCGCCGCCGCCCACCACATGGATGTGGTCCGCGCCCTGTGCGCGCAGCGACTCGACCAGGTACTCGAAGTACTCGATGTGTCCGCCCTGGTAGGACGAGACCGCCACGCCGTGCGCGTCCTCCTCCAGCGCGGCGTCCACGACCTCCTGCACCGAACGGTTGTGTCCGAGGTGGATCACCTCGGCGCCCTGCGACTGGAAGATCCGCCGCATGATGTTGATCGAGGCGTCGTGTCCGTCGAACAGGGCCGAAGCGGTGACCAGACGGACGGGGTGCACGGGACGGTGCAGATCGCTCATGGAGGCCTTCCCAGGCGGGCCGGGGGAATGCTGACTACAGAGATAGTAGGACGTCCTAGCAAATTGCAGGAGGCGGCTGCGACGTGACCACCGGCACAGGGCGGCTCGTGGACACACGCTCGTGTGTCACGCCACAGCCGTCGCCCCCGTCACATCTGGAAAGACCCGTGCGTCCTCACCGACGGTGGACGCTGACGGCATAGCCGCCGCCCTGGTAGGGGTCGGCGTCCCAGGTGGCGAAGCGGTCGACGAGGGTGAGGCCGGCTGCGGCACAGCAGTCGTCGTACTCGGACAGCGTGATGCCGGGCGGCACCGGCAGATGGGCTTCGTCCAGGCCGAAGCCGGCGACCAGCAGACCGCCCGGACGCAGGGCCGCGGTCAGGCGCTGGACCACCGTGGCCTCGGTGCCGGCGGCGAGCAGCGGAAATATGTTGCCGGCCGCGACCACGAGATCGAAGTCCGGAGAGACACCGAGCCGTCGCGGCTCGAACTCCGCCAGGTCGGCCTGGTACCAGGACAGTTCCGGCGCCTGCTGCCGCGCCACGGCCAGCATCGAGGCGTCGAGATCCACGCCGACGCAGTCGTACCCCAGCTCCGCGAGCCGGATCATCACCCGTCCGGTACCGCATCCGGCGTCCAGCACCCGCGCCCCGGCAGGCAGAAGGGCCGCGCAGAACCGCGCCTCGCCGTGCACGTCCTTCCCACTACGGGCCAGGGCCGCGAACCGCGCGGCGTAGTCCTCCCCGGACGTCTCCCCGGTCAGGTCCCTCCAACGGCTCATGACCCCGACTATAGATCGGCCACGACCCCGGACCCCCCAGGGACCAACCGCCCTCCCTCCGCCGAACCCCGTACCGGAGCCTCCGCCCGAGGTTCCCGAAGCGGTGGTCGGCGGGCGGCGGTCCGGGGAAGGATGGCCGTCATGAGGGATGACGGCTTCTCCATCGACTCCACCAGGCCCAGCATCGCCCGTGTCTACGACTACCTCCTCGGCGGCAAGGACAACTACGCCGTGGACCGGGAGGTCGGCGATGTGTTCACACGCGACCTTCCCGGTTCGGTGGCGATCGCCTTCGCCAACCGCGCGGCCCTGACGCGGGCGGTCAGGGAGATCACGACGACCACCGGCGTACGGCAGTTCATCGACCTGGGCAGCGGCCTGCCGACCGTCGACAACGTCCACCAGGTCGCGCAGCGGCACGCCCCGGAGTCCCGGGTCGTATACGTCGACAACGACCCCCAGGTGCTGGTCCACGGCCGGGCGCTGCTGGAGGAGAACGACCGGACCCGGGTCGTCCCGGCCGATGTGCGCGACCCCGAGGGCATCCGTACCCACCCGGACACCCTGGAACTGATCGACTTCGATCGTCCCGTCGCCGTCATGTTCAGCGCCGTCCTGCACCACGTCAACGACGAGGAGGACCCGGCCGCGATCGTCCGCCACTGGCGCGACCAGGTGCCTTCCGGGAGCTACTTCTTCGTCAGCCACTTCCGGTCCGGCGACAACCCGGAGACGGCGGAGGCCGAGAGGGTCCTCCAGGAGACGTTCGGCCGCGGCCGGTGGCGCACCGACGAGGAGATCGAATCCCTGCTGGAGGGCCTGGAGATCCTCGGCCCCGGGATCGTCCCCGCCCCCCTGTGGCGTCCCGAGCCGGTCGACGGCCCGTGGAGCTCCGGCGGCGAACGGGAACTCACCGTCTGGGAGCACCTCATCGTCGCCGGGCTGGCGCGGAAGGTGGGGTAGGCCGGACGGGACTCGGTCACAGGAGGCGGACGCGCCAGGACAGTATGCCGCCGGAGACGGCGGGCTGCAGTCGCACGCGCAGGCGTAGGGCGGTGGTGGTCACCGGGTCGAAGGAGATCTGGTTGAAGGTGTCGGTGGCCGTCCCGTACGCCGGGGCGCCGGTCACCGGCTGCCAGGCGCCCGTGGATGTCCGGTGCTCGAGCTGCCAGGACCGGGGTACCCGGCAGGCGCCGTGGCCGGTGTCGTCGTACCAGTACACCGACACCCCGCCGGCGCGGACCGGCTCGGCGTACTCGTACCGCACCCATTCCTCCGTGCCGGTCCGGTCCCACCAGGTGAAGCGGGGGATGGACTGGTCGTAGGAGTCCTCCGGCTCGGCCGTGGCGTTGATGAGGAGGGCCTGGGGGCTGTCCACCCCGCTGAAGGAGGCGGTGCAGTCGACCCATTCGTTCGCCCGCCGGCCCGATCCCGCGGTGGGGAAGGCGGTGATACGCAGCCGTGCGGCGGCGGACGGGATCAGGGTGATCTGCTCGACCGGTTCGGTGGTGCGCACCGGGCTCTGCTGGAGCGGCGCCGCCACCTTCTGGTCGTCGGGCTGCCAGGTGGGGACGCGGCGCGCCCTGGCCTTCAGACGGACGGGGGTGCCGGTGTGGGTGAACGGGTCGGCGGCGCGGGCGCGGGTGTGTTCCGGGGTGAAGGAGCGGGCGGGGTCCTTCTCGTCCAGTACCAGGGCGTAGTTCCACGGCGAGGCCGGGCGCACCTCGTACTCGGGCCAGTCCTCGGTGCCGGCGAACCGCGTCCACTCCTCCTCGATCTGAAGGGAGTAGGTCAGCGGACCGCGGTCGACGGAGACCGAGTCGCGGTTGGCGCCCCAGGTGCGCACGGCGGTGTGCATCGGCAGGCGCAGCTCCACGGTGTCCCGGTGCTGCCAGGAGCGGTCGAGGACGAGATGGCCGCCGCTGCTGCGGGCCTGCGCGGGACGACCGTTCACGCGTACCGAGGGCGCCTTGCACCAGCCCGGTACCCGCAGATACAGCGGGAAGCGCACCGTCCGGGGGGTGGACAGGGTGAAGGTGACGGTCTCGTCGAACGGGTAGTCGGTGTGCTCGTCGATGGTGACCGTGGTGCCGCCGGCGACCTCGGCGCGCACCGAGGACTCCGCGTACAGCGAGGCGCACAGCCCGCCGTCGGCGCCGGCCAGCCAGAGTTCCTCGGCGTAGTAGGGCCAGCCCATGCCGTAGTTGTGCGGGCAGCAGCGGTACTGGTGGATGCCGGGCATGTACGCCTGCATGGCGAAGCCGTTGTCGAACTGGCCGTGGGACTTGGGGAGGTTGTCGAGCTCGACGCTGTTGGCGGAGGTGATGTAGTGGGTGCTCCTCTGCCGCGGGTCGAAGGCGGCCGGCAGCATGTTCAGCGCCAGTTCCTCGCAGCGGTCGGCCCACACCGGGTCGCCGGTGATGCGGGTGAGCAGCTGATGGCTGTGCATGAACTCGACGATGCCGCAGGTCTCGAAGCCCTGGCGGGGGTCGTGGAAGCCGCTGCGGGCGTTCTCGTCCCCGGCGAAGCCGCCGCCGGGGAACTGCCCGTAGCGGCGCATCACGGTGTCGTAGACGCGGTAGGTGGCGTCACGGAAGGACGGGTCGCCGGCCAGCACACCGTACTGGGCGGGTTCGCGGAACCCCTGGGCCAGGTTGACGTTGTGCCAGGTGGGGATCGTGGTGGTGTAGTCGGCGCTGTGGGCGTGCAGGGTGTGCACCAGGTCGAGCAGCCAGGAGTCGCCGGTGCGGTTGTAGAGCCAGTAGGCCGTGTCGATGGTGTCGCCGCAGCGGGCGGAGCCCCAGCCCTGTCCGAACAGGGTGCCGGGCTGGGTGTGGAGGTACTTCAGCCACCCTTGCAGGGCCGGGACCACCCGGTCGTCGCCGCTGTACTCCTGCCAGGTGCGCAGGGCGTCAAGGACCGGCATGTACGGCCAGAAGTCCGGGCCCCCGTTCAGCGCGGTGCGCAGGGCGGCCGGGCCGAAGAAGCCGTCCGGCTGCCGGGTGGCCAGGATGCGGTCGATCCAGGCGCCGGTCGTCTCCAGCACCCTGGCGTCGCCGGTGACATAGCCGAGGTCGCCGAAGCCGCGCAGCCAGTACGGCAGTTCCTCCCAGCCGTCCCGTTCCGGCACCGCCCAGCCGCTGGTGGCCGGATCGAGGTAGTCGGAGATCTCCGGGAGGCGCCCGTTGAGTCCGTCGAGCTGGAGGTCGAGTTGTGCGCGCAGCCAGCCCTTGGGGGTGATGCTGCCCGGGGGAAGCCGCAGAAAGGGCTCCTGCTGCAACGGCGCCCGGTTGGCCGTGTACCGGCTGACGCCGTGTGCGGGGCCGGCCAGGTGTACCGGGGGCCGGGGCGCGGCGGCCCGGGCGGGGAGTCCGGCCGTTCCCGTCAGTGCGGCGCCGCCGACGACGGCCAGTGAGCTGTTGAGGAACGTGCGACGTTCCATGCGGACGTCCTTCCTGGGCTGTCAGGGCCAGGGCGATGGGAGGACAGGTGGCGGTGCTCGGCGGGGACCGCCGAGGCGGGCGCACCGGCCGACGGCGCCGTGCGGACACGACGGGAAACGCGGGGCGGAACGCGGCTTATAACGTTGCAGAGACGGCCGCCGACAGGAATGACAGCACGGGCGGACACTGCTGTCCAGACCTTGAACGCCCGGTGGACGGCGTCGACTTGGCGGACTGCGGACTGGACCGCTCCGATTCACCTCGGTCGAGGGTTCGCGCCGCCCCGGTGTGAAGACTGAGGAATCCGCTGGTCAGGCGTCATGTCAACGGCAGCGAAAGGGACTTGAGGTCTCGGGCGGAGGCGTCCGGAGCCTCGGGCGGGTCGCGCGCCCGGGCAGGAAGTCGTTGCTGCACGGGGGCTGGACACGGTGATGAGGGGCTGCTTTCATGCTCCAGCGCCGGAATTTCCAACGTTATACAAGAGCCCTTCGAGGCGCTTCCCGCTGTTCCACGGGGCGCGAACGCCAGCTCCGGTGCCCCAGGTTCGGGCGTGACATTTTCCGTTACGGAAAGGGTGAGCATGAGCCCAGGCAGACTCCGAACACCGCTCCTCCGCCGACTCGCCGCGCTGCTGCCGCTGCTGCTGGGGGCCGCGTTGCTGGTGCCGACTCCGGTCAGCGCCGCACCGGCGGCGTCCCGTCCCTCCGCCGAGGCCGCCGATCTCGGCCTGCGGGGTGACTACTACCGCATGTCCAGCACCACGGCGCTGGACTTCGCCTCGTACACCGGCACCCGCATCGACGACTCCCTCTACGTCGACGATCTGCTGCCCACGCTGCGCACCTACACCGGCACCACGGACAATGTCGCCGTGCGCTGGACGGGCCGGCTCCAGGTGCCCGCCGACGGCGTCTACACCTTCTACATCAAGGGCGACAACGGTTTCCGGATGTCCCTCGACGGGGCCAGTGTGATCGACCACTGGACCACCGACTGGGACGTCCAGACCACCTCCCAGCCGATCACCCTGACGGCCGGCCTGCACGATCTGGCGGTCGACTACAACCAGGGCAACGGCGGTGCCTATCTGCACACCGAGTGGTCGGGTCCGGGCTTCTCCCGCCAGCCGGTCCCCGACTCGGCGCTGCATCTGCCGGACGGCTTCGCCCCCGCCGACGCCAAGGGCACCGTCGGTACCACCGGCCGGACCGCCACGCTCACGCTGCCCTCCGCCGTGACCGCCGTTCCCGCGGGGGCCGCCAAGCACCTCGCGGTGATCTCCGGAGGCACCCTCTGGAACCCCACGGTGGCCAAGGATCCGGGGAACGCCTCCCGGCTCCAGATCACCCCCGGCAAGGACGACACCCCCGTCTCGCTCAACGCCGATGTGCGGATCAGCTACGACGGAAAGGGCGGCATCACCACCACGGGCGGCCGGGCGCTCGGTCCCTTCTCCGTGGTGGCGCAGAACAACTCCACCTGGTACTTCGCCACCAAGTGGGCCAAGGACGTCTCCGCCAAGAACGCCCTGCCCGAGTACCCGCGGCCGCAGCTGACCCGCAAGAACTGGCAGAACCTCAACGGCACCTGGCAGTTCCAGCCCACCCAGCAGAACGCCGCGCTGCCCACCAAGAAGCTCTCCGGGCAGATCCTGGTGCCGTATCCGATGGAGTCGGCCCTGTCCGGTGTCGCCCGGCACCACGACTGGTCGCTGTACCAGCGCACCTTCACCGTGCCGAACGGCTGGAAGGTGGGTTCGGGCAACCGGCTGCGGCTGAACTTCGGCGCGGTGGACTACGAGGCCTGGGTCTATGTCAACGGCAGGCAGGTCGCCCATCACACCGGCGGCTACGAGGAGTTCAGCGCCGACATCACCGGTGCGCTCACCCCTCGCGGTGCCCAGACCCTGCTGGTGAAGGTCAAGGACACCACGGACGACCGGTACGCGCTCGGCAAGCAGTCCACCGACCCGAGCGGCATCTGGTACACCCCGACCTCCGGCATCTGGCAGACCGTCTGGATGGAGCCGGTCCCCGAGGCGGGCGTCGACTCCCTGGTGCTCACCCCGGACCTGACGGACAACTCGCTCTCCGTCACGGTGCGTCCCACCGCCGGGACCGCCTCGACGGCGAAGGTCACCGCCACCGCCTACGCCGGCAACAAGGCCGTGGGATCGGTCACCGGCCGGGCCGGTACCGCGCTGCGCATCCCGATCAACAAGCCGCATCTGTGGAGCCCGGACGACCCGTACCTGTACGACCTCAAGGTGACCCTGGACGGCGGGCGTGCCGGAAAGGACCAGGTCGGCTCCTACTTCGGCATGCGGTCGATCAAGGTCGACCAGGTCGGCGGCGTCAACAAGATCCTGCTCAACGGGAAGCCCACCTTTGTGATGGCCACCCTGGACCAGGGCTTCTGGCCGGACGGCCTGTACACCGCGCCGACCGACGAGGCCCTGAAGTACGACCTGGTGGAGCACAAGAATCTCGGGTTCAACGCGGTGCGCAAGCACATCAAGGTGGAGCCCGCCCGCTGGTACTACTGGGCCGACCGGCTCGGTCTGATGGTGTGGCAGGACATGCCGAGCCGTATGACGGCGGCGGCGGACACACCGGAGACCAAGACCTTCGTCGACCAGGTGCACACCATCGTCGACCAGCACATCAGCAGCCCGTCGATCGTCATGTGGACGATGATGAACGAGGGCTGGGGCGAATGGAGCAAGGCCGCCACCGGTGAGCTCGCGGACGCGGTCAAGAAGCAGGACCCGTCCCGCCTGGTGGATGCCCACTCCGGAGTCAACTGCTGTGCGTCCAAGGGCGATTCGGGCCGCGGTGACATCATCGACTTCCACGACTACCACGGCCCGGCCAACCCGGCCCCGGACGCGACCCGGGCGTCCGTCGACGGGGAGCACGGCGGCTACTCGTATGTCGTTCCCGGTCACATCCTGGGGACCGCCGGCGGTCAGGACTACGGTGACGCCGCCACCAGCACCGAGGAGCTGACCAAGGCGTATGTGGAGAACACCAGGAAGCTGATCCAGCGCGCCTCCTGCGGGCTCTCCGGCTCGGTCTACACCCAGGTGACGGACGTGGAGGGCGAGCTCAACGGCCTGCTCACCTACGACCGCAAGGTGGTCAAGGTGCTCCCCGGCCCGGTGCGGGACATCAACCGGCAGGTCATCGCGGCGGGCTCGGCCGCGGGCGGGGTGAACGTCCCGTCGGGCACCCCGGGACTGAGCGGAGTGTCCTGGTGGCCGCTGCACCAGCAGTCCGGCACGACCGCCACGGATGTCGCCGGCAAACACGACGGCACCCTGAAGGGCGGCGCCTCCTGGACCTCCGGGCCGAACGGCGGCGCGGTACAGCTGGACGGCAGGACCGGTTATGTGGACGCCGGGGCGCCCGTCCTGGACACCGAGAAGGGCGACTACTCGGTGGCCGCCTGGGTCCGTCTGGACGACAAGGGGCACTTCAGCACCGCGGTGTCCGTCGACGGCGACTCCAGCAGCGCCTTCTACCTCCAGTACTCCCAGGCCGACAAGCGGTTCGCGTTCAGCTTCTCCGGCGCCCGGGCGCTGGCGGACGGCATCGGTGAGCCGCAGACCGGGAAGTGGTACCACCTGGTCGGCAGCTACAGCCACCGGGACGGGGCGCTGCGGATCTATGTGGACGGCACCGAGGCGGGCTCCGTCCGCGCCTGCAACGCGGAGGTGCCCTCCGGGAACCTGGTGATCGGCCGCGGCAAGTACAACGGCGGCCCGGTCGACCACTGGTCCGGTGCGATCGCCGACGTACACGCCTACGACCGCGCCCTGAGCGGGGCCGAGGTGGCCTCGCTGGCGGCCCACGAACCCACCGCGTCCACCCGGCGGTGACGACGGCGGGAGGCTCCCGGGCCGCCCCGGGAGCCTCCCGCCCCGCACCGCACCACGCCGCATTCCCACCCTGCGGCCCTTCGGCGGCCGGTCGAAGACGTCGACCTCGCCGTGCCAGAGCAGTCGCCCCACCACGCAAGGAGTGCACCAACCATGACCACCCCTCGCAGATCCCGTCTCGTGGCCGCCGTCTGCCTCGCTGCCGCCGCGACCCTCGCCGCCGCCGGCTGCTCCAAGGAGGAGGGCTCCGGCTCGGCCTCCTCCGACAGCAGCCAGGGCGCCCAGGTGGTGCAGTCGCCGTCCGCCGGCTCCTCGGGTTCCGGCTGCACCCTGGAGACCTACGGCGCCACCAAGATCGATCTGAAGAACGCGGTCGTCGGCTTCTCCCAGTCCGAGAAGGAGGCCAACCCCTTCCGGATCGCCGAGACCCGGTCCATCAAGGACGAGGCCGCCAAGCTCGGCGTCAAGAAGCTGCTCACCACCAACGCCCAGTCCCAGCTGCCCAAGCAGATCAGCGACATCCAGGACATGCTGGCCCAGGGCGCGCAGCTGCTCATCGTGGCGCCGCTGAACTCCGACGGCCTGGAGCCGGCGCTGCAGGCCGCCGCGGCCAGGCATGTGCCCGTGATCACCGTCGACCGCAAGCTCAACGCCACCGCCTGCAAGGACTATGTGGCCTTCCTGGGCTCGGACTTCGTCGAACAGGGCAAGCGGGCGGCGGACGCGATGATCGAGGTCACCGGGGGCAAGGGGAAGGTCGCGATCCTGCTGGGCTCGTCCGGGAACAACGTCACCACCGACCGCACCAAGGGCTTCGTCGACCAGCTCAAGGCCAAGGCCCCGGGCCTGGAGATCGTCGCCCAGCAGACCGGCGAGTTCGCCCGGGACAAGGGCCAGCAGGTGATGGAGCAGCTGATCCAGTCCAAGCCGGACATCACCGCCGTGTACGCGGAGAACGACGAGATGGGCCTGGGCGCGGTCACCGCGCTCAAGGGAGCCGGCAAGAAGCCGGGCAAGGACGTCAAGATCATCTCCGTCGACGGCACCCGCAACGCCGTACAGGCGCTGGCCGACGGCGAGTACAACGGGGTGATCGAGTCCAACCCCCGGTTCGGTCCGCTGGCCTTCGCCACCGCGCAGAAGTTCTTCGCCGGCGAGTCCATCCCGGAGAACGTGATCATCTCCGACCGCGCCTACGACGCGTCCAACGCCAAGGGCTCCCTGGGCGGAGCCTACTGAGAGGTCGCGCGGACACCCTTCGGGCCGCCCGGGTCCCCGGGACCCGGGCGGCCCGCTCCCGGCTGACCCACCGACGGAAGGCCTGACCCCATGGCACCCCCCGAAGCGGCAGTCGCCGCACCGCACCCGGCCCCGGAAGGCGCCGCACCACCGACGGTGCTGGAGGCCGTCGGCGTCGGCAAACGCTTCCCCGGCGTGGTGGCGCTGGACGACGTCTCCCTGACGCTGCGCCGCGGTGAGATCCACGCCCTGGTCGGCGAGAACGGCGCCGGCAAGTCCACCCTGATCAAGGTGCTCACCGGCGTGCACCGCCCCGACACCGGGGAGCTGCGCCTGGGCGGAAGCCCGGTCTCCTTCGCCCGGCCGCACGAGGCGCAGCAGGCCGGCGTGTCGACCATCTACCAGGAGGTCAATCTCGTCCCGATGATGAGCGTGGCGCGGAACATCTTCCTGGGCCGGGAGCCCAAGAACCGTCTGCGTCTGATCGACTTCCCCCGGATGCACCGGGAGGCGGCCGAGCTGCTGGCCGGCTTCGGGGTCACGGCCGATGTGCGCCGCCCCCTGAACACCCTGGGGGTGGGAACCCAGCAGATGGTGGCGCTGGCCCGCGCGGTCTCGGTGCAGGCCCGGGTGGTGGTGATGGACGAGCCGACCTCCGCGCTGGAACCGCGTGAGGTGGAGACGCTCTTCCGGGTCATCGAGGAACTGCACCGCAGGGACATCGCCATCCTCTATGTCAGCCACCGGATGGACGAGCTGTACCGGATCTGCGACCGGGTCACCGTGCTCCGTGACGGGCGGCTGGTGCACACCGGGCCGCTCGCGGACCTGGACCGGATGCAACTGGTCTCGATGATGCTCGGGCGGGAGGTCTCCGAGGTCCGCCGGCACGGCGTCACCGGCTTCGGCGCCGGTCATGACGCGGGCCGTGAGCCGGTGCTCAGCGCCGAGCGGCTCAGCCGCCGTCATCTCCTCCACGAGGTGTCACTGGAGTTGCGTCCGGGCGAGGTCCTGGGCCTGGGCGGCCTGCTGGGCTCCGGGCGCACCGAGACCGCCAAGGCCCTGGTCGGTGCGCTGCCGCTGGACTCCGGCACGGTCTCGGTGGCGGGCAGCCCGTTGCGCCGGCTGTCTCCCGCCGCGGCGATCCGGGCCGGTGTCAGTCTGCTCTCCGAGGACCGCAAGGCCGAAGGCATCGTGCCCGGACTGTCGGTGCGGGAGAACATCGTCCTGGCCGCGATGCCCCGTCTCTCCCGGGCCGGTGTGGTCTCCCGCAAGCAGCAGGACCGCATTGTCGAGATCTTCATGAAACGGCTGCGGATCAAGGCGGCGGGCCCCGAGCAGAAGGCCGGGGAGCTCTCCGGCGGCAACCAGCAGAAGGTGCTGCTGGCGCGCTGGCTCTGTCTGGAGCCCAGGGTGCTGCTGCTGGACGAGCCCACCCGCGGGATCGACGTCGGCGCCAAGGCCGAGGTGCAGACGCTCATCGACGAACTGGCGCAGGAGGGGCTGGCGGTGCTGCTCATCTCCTCCGACGTCGAGGAGCTGGTGGAGGGCGCGGACCGGCTGGTGGTGCTGCGCGGCGGCGCGGTGGCCGGTGAGCTGACCGGCGAGATGGTCAGCGAGGGCGAACTGCTGGACGTGCTGGCCGCGCACACCCCGGAGCCCGCCGCCGAGGCGCCGCACACAGACGAGGAGCAGGAATGACCCAGCTGTCGCCGGCCCTGGGACGCGGCGCGGTCCGGCTCGCCGCACCGGCCTGGTTCCAGAAGTACGGCGTCTATACGGCGGTGTTGGTGCTGCTCGCCTTCAACGCCGCCTTCACCGAACACTTTCTGACCGCCGCCAATCTGCGGACCCAGCTGGTGCAGGTCGCCCCCGTCGTCATCGTGGCGCTCGGCATGGCGCTGGTGATCGGCACCGAGGGCGTGGACCTGTCGGTGGGGTCCACGATGGCGCTGGCCACCGCGGTGCTGCCGCTCTATCTCGGCTACGGCCTGGTTCCGGCACTGCTCGTGGCGCTGCTGGCCGGGGTCGTCGTGGGCGTGGTCAACGGCACCCTGGTCGCGGTGGTGGGACTGCAACCCATCGTGGCCACCCTGGCCCTGTTCGTCGGCGGCCGGGGGCTCGCCCTGGTGCTGGCGGACGGTCAGCTCAAACAGATCGTCAACCCGGACCTGCTGGCGCTGGGCAGCGGCGAGGTGCTGGGCGTCCCCGTGGTGGTCCTGACCGCGGGCGTCCTGGCGCTGGCGATGGCCGGTCTGGTGCACCGCACCACCTTCGGCCGGCAGTTGGTCGCGGTGGGCGGCAACCGGGCCGCCGCCGGGCTCGCCGGGCTGCCGGTCAGGCGGGTCCTGATCGGCGTCTATGTCCTGTGCGGGGTGCTGGCGGCGCTCGCCGGTGTGCTGGCCACCGCCCGGCTGACCGCCAGCGACCCCTCCGCGCTCGGCAACCTCATGGAGCTGTCCGCGATCACCGCGGTGGTGGTCGGCGGCACCCCGCTGACCGGCGGCTCGGTGCGGGTGCTGGGCACCGTCACCGGTGCGCTGCTGATGCAGCTGCTGCGGGCCACCCTGGTCAAGCACGATCTGCCGGACTCCACCGCGCAGATCGCCCAGGCCGTCATCATCCTCGTCGCCGTCTATGTCGCCCGGGAGCGTCGGTCCCGATGAACTCACTCACCACACCGCGGCCCACCCCGGCCTCCCCCCGTCCGACGGCGTCCCCCTCCCCGGCCCTCGACCAGGAGCGGATCGCCTCGCTGCTGCAACGGCACGGCGCCCTCGCCGTCCTGGTCGCCGTCGTCCTGGTGTCCTCCTTCGTCTTCCCGTCCTTCGGCACGCTCGACAACGCCCAGAACATCGCGGTGCAGGCGTCCTTCATCTCCGTCGTCGCCCTGGGCATGACGCTGGTGATCATCACCGGTGGCATCGACCTCTCGGTCGGATCGGTGTTCGCGCTCGGCGGTGTGCTGGCCGCCTGGGCCTCGCAGTACGGTCTCTGGGCCGCGCTGCTGCTGCCGCTGGTGGTCTGCGGGGCGATCGGGGCGCTGAACGGGCTGCTGATCGCCCGGGCCGGGATGGCCCCCTTCATCGTCACCCTGGCCACCCTGCTGGGCGCCCGGGGCCTGCTGCTCGCCCTCACCCATGAGGGCGCCACCACCTATCTGGTGTCACGGGGCTCGGCCTTCGCCGAACTCGGCCAGGGGACGGTCGGCGGATTCGGATATCCCGTGCTCATCGCGCTGGCGCTGTTCGCCGCGGGCGGGGTGGTGTTGCAGCGCACCTCGTTCGGCCAGTCGCTGTTCGCGGTGGGCGGCAGTTCGGACGCCGCGACCCTAATGGGGCTGCCGGTGGCCCGCACCCGGGTGCTGGTCTATCTGCTCAGCGGGCTGCTGGCGGGGTTCGCGGGCGCGCTCAACGCCGCCCGGCTCTCCTCCGGGGTGACGATCATCGGAACGGGCATGGAGCTGGACGCCATCGCCGCGGTGGTCATCGGCGGCACCCTGCTGGTGGGCGGCGCCGGCTCGGTGAGCGGGACCCTGTGGGGGGTGCTGCTGCTCGCCGTCATCCAGAACCTCATCAACCAGATAGGCTCGCTCAATTCGTCCTACCAGTCCGTGGTCAGCGGCGGCTTCCTCATCGTGGTGGTCGTGGCCCAGCGATATCTCGCGCGGGCTCGCCGCACCAGATGACAGACGCCGTGCCGCAGGACCGTCGCTGTCCTGCGCCCGGCCCGACAAGGAAGGAACTCCGTGGGCGTCAGCCTGAAAGACGTCGCGCTGCGAGCGGGAGTGTCCATCAAGACCGTCTCGAACGTCGTCAACGACTATCCGCACGTCACCCCCGCCATGCGGGCCCGGGTCCAGCAGGCGATCGATGAGCTCGGCTACCGCCCCAACCTCACGGCGCGCCATCTGCGCAAGGGCCGCACCGGAATCATCGCGCTGGCCGTCCCCGAACTGGGCAACCCCTACTTCGCCGAGCTGGCCAGCGCGGTCATCGACGCCGCGGCACGCCACCACTACACCGTGCTGCTCGACCACACCGCCGGCATGCGGGAGAAGGAGATGCTGGTCTGCCAGGGGTTCCGGACCCATGTGATCGACGGTCTGATCCTCTCCCCCATCGAACTGGAGAACCAGGACCTGCGCGGCCGCACCGACGCGGCGCCGCTCGTGCTGCTCGGCGAGCGGGAGTACGACGCCCCCTACGACCACATCGCGATCGACAACGTGGCCGCGGCGCGCAGCGCGGTCCGCCATCTGGCCGGCATGGGACGGCAGCGGATCGCCTTCCTCGGCGCGCGGGCGGAGAGCGCCCGGCAGCCGGCCCATCTGCGCCTTCAGGGGTGGCGGGAGGAACTGGCGGCGGCCGGGCTGCCGCACGACGACTCGCTGGTGGCCCCCACCGACGGCTACGGCCGGGCGGACGGCGCGCAGGCCATGACCACCCTGCTGGACCGCGGGGCACGGCCCGACGCGGTCTTCGCCTACAACGACCTCCAGGCGATCGGCGCCATGAGGGTGCTCGGGGAGCGCGGGCTGCGGGTCCCGCAGGACGTCGCGGTGGTGGGGTTCGACGACATAGAGGAGGGCCGCTACGGGGCGATCACCCTGACCACGGTCTCCCCCGACAAGCAGGCCATCGCCCGCCAGGCCGTCGGCTGCGTCATCTCACGGCTGACCGGCTCGGCCGAGGCCGAGCCACGCCGACTGCGGCCGGGCCACGACCTGGTGGTCCGCGAGTCCACCCTGGGCCGCCACCGCTGAACCGGGCGGGGCCCTTCCGCACGGCGGCGCGCGCCGGCCCTGTACCGGGGCACCCCGGACCGTACGAGCCCGGCACCGCCTCGCGCACCCCTCATACCGGCCGTCCCGCCCGATGCCGTGCCCCGTCCCCGAGCGACCCGACGGTGCACCTCCCGCTCGGCTCCGGCCGTACGCGGGCCGTCACCGCGGCCGGCTCGCCGCCCCTCGGGGTTCCGCCGTCGGTCGGCGGCACCGACGCCCCTGTTCCACCGACCCTCCACGGTGTTCGGCGAAACAGGGGCGCGGCGTCCGCTCGTTCGGCGACCGGAGGTCAGCGCGCCGAGTACGCCTTCGGCAGGCGCATGCCGCGCTCGGCCATGATCTGGCGGACGTGGTTCGGGTAGTTGGTGATGATGCCGTCGATGCCCATGTCCATGAGGGCCTTGACGGTGTCCGGGTCGTCACAGGTCCAGGGGATGACCGTCAGACCCCGGGCGTGCGCCGACTTGACCATCTCCTTGGTCACATAGAAGCGGAAGTCCGGGTCGGCGACGGTGCCGTTCTGCGGGAAGCCGTAGACCGGGGAGAGCGCCTTGACGCCCTTGATGGAGGCCGCGGCCCTGACGAAGTCGCCGTCGTAGTCGTCGGCGTCGATGCCGCCCAGCCACGGGGACTTGCCGGGCTTGCCCACCTGGAGGAAGTCGTAGTTGGTCAGGGCGACCAGGGGCCACGTGGGCGCGAGCTTGTGTATCTCCTTCAGCGCGCCCCAGTCGAAGGACTGGATGGTGACCTGCTTCTCGATGCCCGAGGCGTGGATCTCCTCGTAGACCCGGCGGACGAACAGCTCCCGCGGCGCGGTCTCCTCGGGGGCTCCCGCCTCGACCTTGGTCTCGATGTTGAGCTTGACGCCCTTGGCCTTGTACCTCTTGACCAGGCCGAGGACGTCCTTGAGCTCCACCATGCGGAAGCCCTTGATCTGCTCCTGCTCGGGGAAGCCGGGCAGCTGCTGGAAACCGCAGTCCATGGTCTTAATCTGAGCGAGCGTCAGATCCTTGATGTACTTGCCGACATACGGGTACATCGGGTCGTTCGGCGTCACCGGCGCGGTGTCGGCGCACTTGTCCTTGCTGATCTGCCGGTCGTGGTTGACGACGACCTTGCGGTCCTTGGTGATGTGCGTGTCCAGCTCGAGCGTGGTGACACCCAGCCGCAGGGCCTTGCCGAAACCCTCCAGGGACTCCTCGGTCGTCATCCCGATGCCGCCGCGGTGCGCCTGCAGATCGAAGTGGGTCTTCTGCGGCAGCACGGACGGGCCGGCGGCCGGAGAGGCATGGGCGACGGTGGGCGAGGCGAGCACGGCTACCAGAGTCAAACTCGCCAGGACATTACGCGCAGTCAACTGTGACATCAGAAACCTTGCTTCTCGGGGCTGGGGGGCGACCGGAAGCTATGGGCGGGACCCGGCCCGCACCGCAACCGGGCATGAGGGAAACATGAACGGTCGCGGAAGACGCCGCCCGTCACCGGATGTCCACGGCCGTCATCGCGCCGTGAACGCCGTGGGTGGGGTCCGTGGTCGGGTGGTGCATGGCGCCCCGGAATCGGAACGGCAAATTTTCAGAGGTTTACCTGAGGTGCTTCCGCCCCCTTTGCTGGCTTTTTCACGGAAGTTGACGGAGGAACTCACCGCCGGTTGTTTATAGCCTCTCCTTCTGGACCTCTCCACCGGAGACTTCCCAGAGGATCCCCCCGAGCTGCCTGACCTGAGCCAGACGTGGAGCAAAACATGTTTAATGGTCAACCAGCTTCAGTTCCGGCATCGCATCCCGCCCTACGGCACCGGTCCCGTCTGCTGCGCTACGCCAACCGGCTCACCGCGGGCGACCCGCACCGCGCCGAGGACATCGTGCAGGAAACCCTGCTGCGGGCCTGGCTCACCGCCCCCGACCTCGACGCACCCGACGAGGAGCGGCTGATCGCCTGGCTCTACCGTGTGGCGCACAACCTCGCCGTCGACGCCCGCCGCCGCGACCGTGCCGTCCCGGTCGGTGTGCTCGGCGACGACATGCTGCGCCGGCCGGAGGGCTACGGCGACCTCGCCGACACCGTGGTGGACCGGCAGATCGTCCGACGGGCCCTGGCCCGGTTGTCGCCCGAACACCGGGAGGTGCTGTTCCACGTCCATCTGCGCGACCGCACCCGGGCGGAGGCCGCCCGCGCCATAGGCGTGCCCCAGGGCACCGTCAAGTCGCGCAACCACTACGCCCTCCAGGCCATGCGGCGGGAGATGCCGGCGGCGTGAGACACGGCGAACCCCTCACCGTGACGGCACAGTCCGCCGCCCACGGCACCCCGCGCACCGGCGCACCCGGCACCCCGACCGTCCCCATCCCCGCAGGGAAGCGCCGCCCCGGCGGCGGGGACGGCGAACGGCCGGGCGCCCCGGCACACCCCGACCCCACCGCCCCACGGGACGGCGCATCCGGCGCGGCGGCGCACAGGCCTTCCGGCCGTGCCCGGCGCACCGCTCCGGTGCGACACCTCGATCCCGGCGGCCCGAAGGAAACCCCATGAGGCATACCGACCCGTTCGTCTGGTTCCACCAGCACAGCGACGCCGTCTTCCGATGGCTCGGCATCGCCGGCGCCGTGCTGCTCTGCTTCCTGCTGCTGCGGATGTGGGCGATGCGCTGGGGCGGCTGGCGCAAGGCCTGGGCCCGGCTGCTCCGCGAACTGTCCCTCACCGTCCACGCGTTCGCCGAGCCCGTCCGCGCCTGGCTGCGCTACCGCAGCACCCTGCGGATGCTGGTGCGCCGGCTGGGCACACCCGCCGTGTGGCGCGACGCCGAACGCGCCCTGGCCGCCGCCCGCGTCGCCGCCGCCCCCGACCGTCCCTACGCCGCGCTGGTGGGCACCGGCACGGTGACCGTGCTGCTGGCCGGGCCCGACGACCCGGAGCCCTGGACCGTCACCCGAGCCGAACTGCCCCCGGTGACCCCGGAGGCGGCCGACGCCCGCCCCCTCGTGGTCGCCATCGGCGCCATGGAGCACGGGGCGGAACGTCAGTGCGCCTTCCTCGATCTGGCGGTGGGTCCGCCCGTGGTGTCCGTCACCGGTGACGAACGTGCCTCCCGGGCCCTGCTCCAGGCCGTCACCGCCCAGCTGGACATGCGACTGCCCGACCGGCTGGTCGTGGTCGCGGAGGGGGTGCACCGCAACCACCCCGGCCTCCCGGTCCGCGACGCCTACCGGGAGGCCCGGAAGACCCCGCCCCGGCTCGGCCTCGTGCCGGTCCTGGTCTCCGCCGGGCTGCCCGACCCGCTGCCGCCGGAGCTGGCCGCGCCGCCCGGGGAAGCCCCCGCCCTGCGGGCCCTGATCCTCGGCCCCGGCCGGGGGTATGTCCGGGGCCTGCTGACCGAGCCGTACGGGCGGGTCGCCGTCACCGGCACCCCCCTGCTGGCGCGCTGCGACGCACTGGGCCGGGCCGTGGCACGGGTGCTGGACACCGTGCCGCCCGTGCTTGCGCCCGCCCCGGCCGCCGAGGCCGCCACCGGACAGAGCGTCGACGAACTCTTCGCGGAGGCGGAGGAGGCGGCCCCGGTGTTCCGCTCCGGCCCGGCGAAGACCGCCGCCCCGGTGCCGGCCGCCCCCGCCCGACCGACCGAGACCACCGAGCCGACCCAGGCCCCGAAACGGACCGCCACGTGAAACTCACCCTCACCACCGCCGACGCCACCGGCCGCCGGGCGGACCATCTGCTGGAGCTGCCCGAGGGTGCGACCGTCGCCGACCTCGGCACGGCCCTCAACTCCCCGCGTCTCTACCTCGGGGAGCGCCCCCTCAACCCCGATCTGCCGGTCGGCGCCAGCGGCATCCGCGCCGGCGCGCTGCTCGGCCTGGACACCCCGGTCTCCTCGGACACCGCCACCCGGGCCTGGGAGCCGCCGTCCACCGACCCGCTCCTCGTGGAGGTGCGGCACGTGGGCGGCCCCGGGTCCGGGCGGTCCTGGCGGCTCGGCCCCGGCAGCCATGAGATCGGCACCGACCGCGGCTGTGCGCTGCGGCTGACCGGCGGCGACGCGCCCGAGCAGGGCGTGTGGATCACCGTGGGCACCGACGGGCAGGTCACCTACCGGCTGCCCGAGGACGCGGACCCCGCCCGGCACGGGCTGCGCAGCCTCACCCCGCCGCCCCCGGTCGACCCCGAGACCGGCACCCCGCTCACCGCCGAGGAACCGGCCGAGCCCGTGGACGGCGGACCCGGCGGCCACACCCCGCGCCCCGCGCCGCCCGGTCCCGACGGGCTGCCCACCCCGCCGCCCCTGCCCCGGCCCGGCCACCGGCCGCCGCCGGAGGACGGCTCCGAGGCCTGGCCGCCGTACGCGGACCTCGCGCTCGGCGCCCATCTGCTGCGGCTCGCCCCGCCGTTCGAGGCGGACGCGGCCGTCAACCCCTCGGCCGACGGACTCGCCGTGGAGTACAACCGGCCGCCGCGCATCGCCCCGCATCTGGACACCGAGACCATCCGGATGCAGGGCCCGCCCGGGGAGCGCAGGAACCGGCCCTTCCCGTTCCTGATGATGATGGCGCCGCTGGTCATGGGCCTCGTCATGATGAGCCTGTTCCGCACGATCTACTTCGCCGTGTTCATCTTCTTCACCCCGATGATGGCGATCAGCAACTGGATCATGGGCCGGCGCACCAACCGGCAGCAGCAGGAGGAGTCGCTCCGGCTGTACCGGCTGCGCCGGGCGGCACTGGAGCTGGAGGTGCGGGACGCCACGCTGGCCGAACGCGACCTGCGCAATGTGACGTTCCCCGACCCGGCCACCGTGCTGCTCACCGCCACCGGACCCGGCAGCCTGCTGTGGCAGCGCCGCCGCCGCGACCCCGACCACCTCACCCTGCGGCTCGGCACGGTCACCCGGCCCTCCCTCAAGCGGATCGACGACCACGCCCGCGAGGCCAATCACCGTCAGGTGCACTGGCGGGTCGCCGATGTGCCCTTCGGCGTCGAACTCGCGGACCACGGCGTCGTCGGCGTCTCCGGCCCCGGCGACACCCCGCGCCGGGTGGCCTGCTGGGCGGTGGCGCAGGCCGCCGTGCTGCACAGCCCGCGCGATCTGCGGATCGTGGTGCTGACCGGGGACGAGCACGCGGACGCCTGGAGCTGGGTGCGCTGGCTGCCGCATCTGCGGCCGGGACGGCCGGGCAGCGTGATCGCGCTGGGCAACGACCCGGAGAGCACCGCCCACCGGGTCAACGAGCTGATCGCCGACATCCAGGCCCGTACCACGGCCCAGGGCGCCTCGGCGCTCGGCCACACCCTGCTGCGCGAGCCCGATGTGCTGGTCGTGCTCGACGGCGCCCGGCGGCTGCGCGACGTGCCCGGCATGGTGCAACTGCTCACCCAGGGCCCCTCGGTGCGGATCTTCAGCCTCTGCGTCGACGAGCGGGAGCGACTGCTGCCCGAGGAGTGCACGGCGGTCGTCACCGCGGAGGGCAACCGGCTCACCGTGCGGTCCTCCGGGGTCCCGGTGGTCGAGGGCGTGCGCGCCGACCTGGTGGACACCGCCTGGTGCGAGGAGGTCGCCCGGGCGCTCGCCCCGGTGCGGGACGTCACGGTGGACAGCGACTCCGGGCTGCCCTCCGACGTACGGCTGCTGCCGCTGCTCGGGCAGGAACCGCCCAACCCGGCGGCGCTGGCCGCCGAATGGGCCCGCCGGCCCGCCTCCACCGTGTTCACCCTGGGCGCCGGGTACGAGGGCACGCTCCGGCTCGACCTGGTCAAGGACGGTCCGCACGGGCTGATCGGCGGCACCACCGGGTCAGGCAAGTCGGAGCTGCTGCAGACCCTGATCGCCTCGCTGGCCGCGGCCAACCGGCCCGACGAGCTGACCTTCGTGCTCGTCGACTACAAGGGCGGCAGCGCCTTCCGGGAGTGTGCCGAACTCCCGCACACCCTGGGCATGATCACCGACCTGGACGGGCATCTGGTGCAGCGGGCGCTGGCCTCGCTCGACGCCGAACTGCGCCGCCGGGAGCAGGTGCTGGCCGAGGTCGAGGCGAAGGACCACCCCGAGTACCGGGCCAAGCGGGCCCGCGACCCGAAGCTGCCCCCGCTGCCGCGGCTCATCCTGGTCATCGACGAGTTCGCCACCCTGGTACGGGAGTTGCCGGAGTTCGTGCCCGGTCTGATCAGCCTCGCCCAGCGGGGCCGGTCGCTCGGTCTGCATCTGATCCTGGCCACCCAGCGGCCGGGCGGCTCCGTCAGCAACGAGATCCGCGCCAACACCAATCTGCGGATCGCGCTGCGCGTCACCGACCGCTCCGAGAGCCAGGACATCATCAACGCCCCCGACGCGGTGAGCATCTCGCCCTCCAGCCCCGGCCGGGCGCTGCTGCGGCGCGGCGCCGGGGCCCCGGTCCCGTTCCAGACGGCCTGGGTGGGCGCCGAGCGCGGCGCGGGCACGGCGCAGGAGGAGTCCGCCCCCCGGCCCGTGCGCGGCGTCGAGCTGACCTGGCAGCGGCTGGGCCGCCCGGCTGAGCTGTCCGCACCGGAGGAGGACGAGCTGTTCCTCGAGGCGCTGTCCGCCGAGGAGCCGCTGACCGATCTGCGTGCCCTGGTGGAGGCCGTCGGCCAGGCCTCCGCCCTGCTGGACGACTTCGTGCCGCAGCCGAGCCCCTGGCTGCCGCCGCTGCCCGAGGCCGTCCGCGCGGAGGACCTGCCGCCCGTCCCGCCGGTACCGCCGGGCGCACTGCCGCTCGTCCCGTACGCCCTGCTCGACCTGCCCAAGCTCCAGCAGCAGCGGCTCGGCACGATCGACTTCGCCACCTTCGGGCATCTGTATGTGATCGGCTCACCGCGCTCCGGACGCACCCAGGTGCTGCGGACCGTCGCGGGTTCGGCGGCCCTGGTGACCCCCTCCTCGGATCTGCACATCTACGGCATCGACGCGTCCGGCGGCGGCCTGGCCGCTCTGGAGGCCCTGCCGCACTGCGGGGCGGTCGTCTCACGGCACGACACCGAGCGGCTGGAGCGACTGGTCGCCCGGCTGGTCGGCGAGTTGACGCGCCGTCAGCGGCTGATCGCGCAGCATGACAGCGCGGGCCTGGGCGAACTGCGGTCCAAGCTGCCGAAGGACCGCCGTCCGGCCCGGATCCTGGTGCTGGTCGACGGCTGGGACGCGCTCAGCGCGATGCTGGACGACTACGACGGCGGCCGGGTCTACTCCGAGGTGGTCCGGCTGCTGCGCGAGGGCGCGGCGGCCGGCATCCATGTCATCGCCACCTCCGAGCGGCTGCTGCTGGGCGGGCGGCTCGCGGCGCACAACGACAACCGGCTGCTGCTCAAGCAGGCCGATCTCAGCGATTACAACATCGCCGGGCTCGGCCGCAACAAGGTGCCGGCCCATATCCCCCCGGGGCGCGGCTGGCTGGCGCCCAGCGGGATCGAGGCGCAGATCGCGCTGCTGCCGACGGAGGACGGGGGCGACCAGGCGGACGCGCTGCGCGAGATCGGCCGCCGTACGACGGCCCGGGACGCGCAGCTGTCGGCGGCCCGGCGGCCGTTCAGGGTGGAGGAACTGCCGACGCTGATCGGCTTCCAGGACGCCATCGACCAGGTGCCCCAGACCGAACGTCGTCCGCTGTGGGCGCTGCTGGGGGTGGGCGGCGACGCGGGCGAGCCGCTCGGCTACGACTTCACGGTCGGCGGCGGGTCGTTCATGGTCGCCGGTCCTCCGCGCTCCGGGCGCAGCACCGCGCTCGCCTCGATGTGTGTGTCCCTGCTGCTGGGCGGCACCGCGCTGGTGGTCCTCACGCCGCGCGACTCGCAGTTGCGGCAGTTGGCGGCGCACGATCTGGCGCAGGTCATCACCGACCCCGACCCGTCGGCGGAGACCGTGGCCGAGGCGCTGAAGGCGGTCGCGGGCAAGCCGTCGGTGGTGGTCGTGGACGACGCGGATCTGATGCTGAGCTGCCGTGCGGACAAGGTACTGCGCCAGGTCGCGACCTCCGGGCGCGACCACGGTCAGGGCCTGCTGCTGGCGGGTCTGCCCGAGTCGATGAGCTCCCTGGGCTGGGTGGGCATGGCCCGCCGCTCCCGCCGGGGTGTGCTGCTAGGCCCGAAGTCCATCGGCGAGGGCGACCTCATCGGTGCCCGGCTGTCCGCGGAGCAGGTCCGCACGCCCCTGGTGGCCGGCCGCGGCTGGACGGCGAGCGAGTCGGGCACCGCCATCATGGTCCAGGTGCCGCTCACGGTCCTGGGCGGCTGAGAAACACCCGGACACACGGGCATGTGAAGGGGGCCGGGCACACTGCCGCGGCCCCCTTCGGCACAGCTGGTTCAGCCCTGGTTGGCGCTGCTGTCCGCCTGTGCCTTCTGCACATCGGCGGCGATCTTCTGGTCGGACTCGGCGAGGGAGTCGGCGATCTGGTTGAAGCTGTCCGCGTAGTCCTGGATGTTCTTCGCGGACGTCTTCATCTGGTTGCTGAAGTCCTCGTAGGCCGCCTGCAGGGCGGGGCTGGCCTTCTCGAAGACCAGACCGTCGTGGAGAAGGCCGCTCACGGTCGTCTCCAGGTTGGTCAGCTCGTCGGAGATGTCGCTGAGCTTGGTGCCCATGGTCGTGGCGACCCGGGCGATCTCGTTGTAATCGACTACGACGTCTGCTGTGCCGGCCATCTCGTGGGTCTCCTGTCGGTCCTGCGGGGGGATGTGTGCTGGTGCCGCGGCCCGGTCAGCCGTTGCTCCTGACCTTCTCGGCGAGGTCGTGGTCCATGTCCTTGATGGAGTTCATGATCTGGCGGAACTGCTCCGCGTAGTCCTTGATGCTCTGGGTGGCGTCCTTGAGCGCGCCGGTGAACTTCTCGTACTGCGTCTGGAGGGCGGGGCTCGCCTCGGTGAGGACGAGGGAGGTCTCGAGGAGGGTGTCCACCTCGGCCTTGGCCTCCTCCATGCGCGGGACCAGGGTCTGCTCGACACTGGTGTCCAGGAGGTTGGAGACGCGTTCGATCTCGGCGTAGGAGAGGCTGATGTTGGCGGGCATGGGGTGAACCTTTCTTCTCTGCTGGGAACGGACCGTGGTCGTCGGCCCGGTCGTCCTACTGGTCCTCGGGTTCGGACCAGTCGGCGTCGGGGCCCGAGCGGGTGGAGACCGTCACCTTGCCGTCGCCGTCGGTCATGGTCATGGTCCCGGAGCCGTCGTCGTTGATCACCACCGTGCTGGTGGTCTTCGATCCGTCCGCGTACGTGGTCTCCATCGTGTAGTCGCGCACGTCCATGCGCGTGCCGTCCTCGAAGGTGACGTACTGCGGCGCGGAGTCATAGGTGGTGACGGACGTGTACGACTGACCGTTCGGCGTGGTGATGGTGGACGTCTCCTTCATCACGTTGTGGTCGTCGTCCAGTTCGAGCCGGACGTCGACCTTGCCCTTGTCGTCCTCGTAGGTGTACGAGGTGGGCGGGTCGTCGCTGGGCTTGGGCGGTGGGGCGCCCGGGTCGTCAGGGACGGTGACGTCGTGGTTGTCCAGGTCGTTCTGCCATGCCTCGCAGAAGCCGGGCGGGCTGTCGGCGCTGCACACGTCCCCGATGTGGGCGTCGGGGTGCTGGTCGAAGTAGTCGGCGGCGCCGATCTTCTCCAGGTAGTCGTGCCACGCCTTGTCGTCCGACGCCCACTGGTCGTAGGCGGCCTTCTGGTTCTTCCAGTCGTCCAGTCCGAGCTTGGAGCCCATCAGGCCGCCGGAGGAGGCGAGCTGGGCGTCGGCCTGGAAGAACGTGTCGGAGACGCCCTTGAAGGTGTCGGCGAGCTGGGTGAGGCCGTCCTTGGCCTGCTTGGTGCGCGAACTGGAGCGCGAGTAGAAGAGGTTGAAGGCGGAGGAGAGGTCGGCGGAACCGAGCACCGACCTCCGCTCGGAGGCGGTGGCCTCACCGATCTCCCGGAAGACCCCGGTCGCCCCGCCCGAGCCGGCGTCGTCCGCGAGATTGCGCATCTTCTGCTGCACCGTCTGCAGAGCTGAGTAGTCGATGGAGAAGTCGACCACCGTGCCTCCTCGTCGGTCCTGCCCCGGCCTGTCGGCCGGGTCGCCCCGGTTTCCCTACCGCCCCCTCCACGCACCAGGGGCCCCGAAAGGTTCAGTGAGGGGATTTCCGCACGGTGGTTGAACCTTTTCCCACCCTCGGTGCGTGGTAGGGACGGCAGTTGCCCCGCACCCCGGAAGGAGAGCGCCCCCGATGGCCCGTCCCGGCGACTGGAATGCCCTCGGCCTGGACAGCGACCCGACACCCGGGGATCCGGACCGTGTCGACGCGCTGATCCTCTCCCAGGACGACCTGATCAGTCTGGCCGACACCATCGACGCCGGTCTGACGGACATCAAGAACACCACGGACGGCGCCTTCGTCGGCGAGACCGCGGACGCGCTGCGCAAGGTGATCGACAACGATCTGCGCAACTACGTCTCCACCTTCCGGCAGGCGCACCAGGACGCCCAGTCGGCGCTGCGCACCTATGTCGGCGTGATGCGGGAGCAGCAGCAGCGCGCGGACGAGGCGCTGAACGCGGCGGCGGCCCTGGCGGAGGACGACGAGGAGGGGCGCGAGACGCACAAGGCGACCGCCGAGGACGCCAGGAGCACCCTGTCGGACGCGGCGGGCACCGCGGCGAGCGCGCTGCGCAGGGCGGCGGAGAGCATCGCCTCACCGGTGGACGAGTGCGAGGAGTTCTGGAAGGCGCTGGGCTGGCTGGCGTTGATCCTCGTCATCCCGGCGATGATCGTGGGCGGTCCGCTGGCGCTCTTCACCATCGGGCTCAATGTGGCGCTGCTGATCAAGACGGCGGTGGACTTCTCCCAGGGCAAGGCGAGCGTCACCGATCTGGTGCTGTCGATCCTCGGCGTCATCGCGCCCACCACCAAGGGAATCCGCCTCGGCACCCTGTGGAAGGGCCTGAAGAGCATCGGGGTCGCCGGCCTCAAGGGCGGCAAGGAGCTCCTCCTCGGCGGCCCGAACGCGCTCGGGCTCTTCGGCCGGCTGACCTTCGGCCTCGACAACACCATCAAGGTCACCGGCGTCTGGATGAAGGGCATCCACGGCCTGGAGGGCGTGCGGTTCACGGCCGGCTTCAAGTTCATGCCGGGCGTCAAGGGCTTCACCATGGGCAGCGAGTCGATCGCCACCTCCTTCCGGTTCGTGCCGGCCGCCGCCGAGCTGACCGTGATCAACCTGATGGGTGCGAAGACGTTCTTCGGACTGCGCTCCCTGATGACCGGACTCAACGGGCTCAAGGGCCTGGGCAGCGCGGTCGGGAGCGGCATGCTGAACAGCGTGCGCGGGCTGAACGGGCTGCGGCTCTTCCTGCCGGTGGCCGGCGACGAACTCGGGCACGGGCTGGCCTTCGCGCTCAAGGTCGGCGTCATCGACCGGGGCATCTTCGGCATGTACCGGTACGGCGCCTTCGCGGGCGGCCATTTCCTCGGCGCCGGCAGCAAGATCAGCGGCGGGGTCGCGGCCGGTCTGGACATCGCGCGGGCCGGCGAGGGCCTGGGTTCGCTGTCGTCCCTCCACCTCAGCCAGTTCGTCCCGAACTCCCCGGGCAGCGGGCTGGGTGCGGGGGTCGGCACGCTGCGGACGCTCTCGATGAGCGACTCGATCGGGACGGTCGCGCTCGGCGATTTCCACGGGATCAGCTCGCTCTCCTCCTCCACGCCCGGCATCGGGGCCCGCCTGGTGGACCTGCCGACGCCGGGCGGGCTCAGCGGGATGGACGGCATCCATCTGCCGCAGCTGGGCCCGGTGACCTCGGTGTCGACGCCCGGTCTGAACGGGCTGAACGTGCCGTCGGTCCCGGCGGCCGGCCATGGCGTCGGCTCGGTGACGGTGCAGCAGATCGGGGTTCCGCATCTGAACACCCCCGGCTCCGGGGTGACCCGGATCGAGATGCCGTCCCTCGGCGGCGAGGCCCTTGCGACCCCCGCGGTCCACACGCCCTCCGTCGGCGCCGTCCATGTGCCGTCGGCGGGCCTGGCCGACATGCCGTCGCCGGGACAGATCAATGTGCCGAGCCTGGGCTCGGTGGCCCACGGGCCGACGGTCACCCGGATCGACACACCCGGCATGGGCGCCCGGCTGAGCGACCTCCCCGCGATCGGCGGGATGCCCCGGGTGGATGTGCCGCCGGTCGCCCGGGTGGAGGCGCCGGCCGCGGGCGCCTCGTCCACCGGGATCACCGTGCCGTCGGTGGGCCGGGTCGACGTACCGGGAGTCTCCTCCGCCACCGGTGGCATCACGGCGCCGTCGCCGGGCCGCGTGGACGTTCCCGGGGTCGGCACCTCGGTCAACGGCATCACCACTCCCTCGGTCGGTCATGTCGACGTGCCCGGGGGCAACTCCTCGGCCAACGGCATCACCACCCCCTCGGTCGGTCAGGTGCACGTCCCGGGTGCGGGCGGCTCGGGCATCGGGATCGACGTTCCCGCGCCGTCCCGCGTCGAGGTCCCCTCGGTGGGCCAGGTGGACCTCCCCGCGATCGATGTGCACCAGGCGGAGAGCCCGGCGGTGGCCGCGCCCCATCTGGAGACGGCGGCTCCCCACGCCGGCGCCGTGCACGCCCCGGCGGTCCCGGTGGCACAGGTGGACGCGCCCTCGGTGCACGCCGCCGCGATCCAGCCGCCCGCCCTGTCCACCACCGGCCTGGACGCCTCCGCCCCGGTCACCGGCCGGCTCGACACCCCCGCCGTCCCGCCGGCGGTCTCCGTCTCCCACATCACTCCGACGCCGGCCCCCACCCCGGCCACCACGGGCGGCCTGGCCGCTCCCGGCCCCGGCGCCCTCGTCGCGGACCCGTTCAAGCTGGGCCGGGTGGACCTGGCCATCCTCGCGCACCAGACGATCGAGGTGCGGATGATGCAGGTGGGCGGGCTCAACTTCGAGCACACCTTCGCCCAGATCGATCCCTCGCTGCCCGGCGTCCGTGTCGAGGTCCACATCGGCAACGGCCCGCACGGGACGAACCTGACGGTCCACAACCCGCAGGGCGTCCCGGGCGTCACCGCCGTGCACGAGGTGGTGGGCGGTCAGGACGTGCTGCGCGTGGAACGCGGTCTGCCGGGCGGCGGCACGGACCGCTGGAACTACGCGCTCCAGGCCCCGGACTACCCGCGCCTCGGCGATGTGCAGCATCTGCCCGCGGGCGCCTCCGACGACATCGAGCTGATGCCCACCGCCCCGCGGGCGGACACCGCGCCCGTCCCCGCCGTCTCCGGCGCTCCGGCCCTGGTGGGCCCGTCGAACGCCGTGCCCGCCCCGGTGCCCGGCCCCGCCCTGGTGCCCGCTCCCGCCGTCCACTCCCGGGTCCTCGACCTGCCCGGCACGGGCGGGCACAGCATCGAGATCCGCTTCGGCGAGACGCCCGGCCGGATCGTCGACGTCCGGCAGGTCGTGCCCGACGGCGGCACGCCCGTGGTCCACCCGCGGGTCACCACCGACGCGCACGGCGCCCAGATCGTGAACGTACGACAGCCCGTGAACGCGGTCGAGGTCCGCAGCCTGGACTTCGCCGTCGACCCGAACGGTCTGCGGCCGCTCGGCGAGGAACGCCTGATCACCCTTCAGGACGGCACCCACTCCGGCGCGACGGTCGGCATCGACCCGGGCAGCGGCGCCGTCCGGCACGTGGAGGGCACCGCGGTGCCGGGCGGGCCGCTCGGCCTGCACGGCGGCGAGCTGGTGCTGCCCACCCCGGGCGGCTTCCAGCTCTACGACCCGGCGACCGGCCTCGGCACCCGGGCCGGCACCCGGCTCACGGGCGGCGGCGCCGCGGACGGCCTGTTCGTGCTGCCGGCCCACGACGGCCGGACGTTCCAGATCACCGACGCGGGCGCCCGGGTCCACGGCACCGTCACCGTCACCCCGGTGCAGGACGTCCTCCATGTGCACAGCCCCCGCAACGGGCAGGGCGTCGTCGACGTCCACACCGCCGACGGCCGCTTCTCCCACACGGCACTGGACGTCCAGGACAGCGCCTATGTCAACCTGGCGAACCATCACCTGGTCGACGCCGCCGGCAACGACATCCCCGGCGCCACCGTCCGCCCGCAGCCCCACGGCTACCGCATCGACGACGGCACCCACCACCTCGTGGCCGACGCACAGGGCGTCCACACCCATGACGTGGTCACCCTCCAGGGCACGGGCGACCTGGTCCATCTGGACCGGAACACCGGCATACCGATGCGTCTGGACGCGGACGGACACCCACGGGGACCGATCACCCGGGTCGGCGACGAACTCCATGTCCCCGGCCCCCCGCACCACACCACCGTCCACGACCTCGGCGGCGCCCACACCCACGACCTGCTCGACCTGCACGGCGGACCGTTCGACCACCGCACCCTGCATGTCGACCTCGACGGGACCGGCGCTCTCGGCGACGCCCGGGTCGTCCGCCAGCACGACGGGAGCTTCCGGATCCAGGAGGACGGCCACCACGCCGTCGTCGACGCCGACGGCCGGTACACCCATGAAGTCGTCCCGCTCCAGGGCACCCAGGACCTGGTCCACCTCCCGGTGGGCGGCGGCGCCCCGCTGCGGGTGAACGCGGACGGGATCGCCCAGGGCCCGGTCACCCGCGTCGGCACCGAGTTCCATGTCCCCGCGGGCGGCAACCGCACCACCGTCTACGACGGCCGGGGCGTCCACACCGACAATCTGCTCACCGTCCAGGACGGCCTCTACCGCGGCCGGGACATCCGCCTCGGCGCCGACGGTGCGACGCCCCGTCTGGACGGCGCCCGGGTGGTCCCGGGCGCCGACGGCTTCCGCGTCCAGGGCCCGCACGGCCATGTCACGCTCGACGCCCAGGGCGGCCAGACCGGCCATGTCGTCGCGCTGGCAGGCACGGACCACCTCGTGCATGTGCCGACCACCGGCGGCGGCGCGCCGACCCTGCACGCCGCCGACGGCGCGCCCGTCCCGCACCACACCCTCACCTCCCGCGCGGACGGCACCCTCGTCGTCGACGGACCGGGCGGCATCCGGGTGCACGGCAACGACGGCACCCTGCTGCACACCCTGACCCCCCTCGCCGACGGGACGGCCGTACGGCTGCACCCGGGCGGCGGCCTGGAACTGCTCGACGGCGACCTCGCCAGGGTCGCCGACAACACGGTCACCGCCCGTCCCGGCGGCGGCTTCCGGGTCACCACCGCGAACGGCGAGGTACGGCTGCACGGCGCGGGCGGCGGCCTGGAGCACACCATCACCCCGCCCGCCGACGGCGCCCATATCTTCCATGTCACCGACGCCCAGGGCGCGCACCAGTTCGACATGGTGCAGCTCTCCGACAGCGTGGGCACCCGCTTCGTGCGCACGGACACCCATGCGCTGCTCGACGGCGACCTGACCGCCGTCCCCCCGGCTGGGCACGGGACGTTCGCCCGGGACCCCGGCGGCGGTTACCGCTTCGACCACACCACGGGCCCCCGCAGCGGCGAGTTCACGGTGTACGACGTGCACGGCAAGCTCACCGAGCAGCGGATCAACGTCATCGACAAGGGCGTCCCCAAGCCGAACGAGCATCTGCTGGTCACCCACCCGGCGGACGGGAGCAAGCCGACCTGGCAGCGGGTCACCCTGGACGGGGCCGGCCAGGCGGTCGCGCAGCACGGCGCCCGCCACTGGTACGACTTCGGCACCGTCGAGACCAAGGGCCTCGGCAACGGGCGGGTCAAGCTGCTCAGCGGCTCCGGTGTGGAGGTCATGGAACGGCGCCCGCTGCCGAACGGGCACTCGGTGGACGCGTACCACTCCACGGCGGGCGTCGGCACCTTCGGGCGGCTCAACCAGCGCGGTGTGTGGACGGAGTTCGACGCCAACGGCGGCGTGGCCCGGGTCGGCACCCGGCACTGGGGCGAGAGCGGCCGGAGCTGGTTCGATGTGACGACGTCCAAGGGCGTCGACACCCGGGTACGCCACTTCCAGGAGAACCCGGACGGCGGCCATGTCCTGGCGAACCTGGACCGGCATCCGTTCGCCCAGAGCCTCGCGACGACGGACTGGACCCGTTTCGACGCCGAGTTCAAGGAGATCGCGCACGGCACCCGGTCCTGGGGGCCCGGCCGCGGCTACACCGACACCATGGTCCATCCGCACTCGGGCGACTCGGTCGTGGCGCACGAGAAGTGGGGCCGCTTCACCCTCAGCACGCACGATGTGCGCCGCTACCACCAGCTGGAGATCGGCGCGGACGGCGTACCGAAGAAGGACTTCACCTCCTGGTCGGCGCACGGCAAGGAGAACGGACGCGGACTGACGCTCAAGAACGGCGACTTCCTGGAGAGCCGGCGGTTCGCCGAGCAGCGCCCCCCGGTGGCCTTCCGCTGGCTGGCGAGCGGCGACTACCGCGCCGTGAACTTCGACAACGTGCCCTGGCTCGCGAAGGACAGCAAGCTCCAGATACATCACTGGACCCAGACCTCGGCCGACGGGAAGACCGTCACCCAGGGCGTGCGGTTCGTCAGCCAGAACGGCGCGATCACCGACATCGCCCGCGACGGCGAGATCCTCCGCGACACCCGCAAGCTGCTCGGCGGCGACACCGTCACCGCCGGCGATGTGAAGCTGCCGGACGGAGTGGGCCACCGGGACGGCCATCTGCCCTGGTCCCAGGGCGAGGGCAGGCCGCAGGGCCATCGCACCTTCGACCGCACCGACTTCGCCGACCTCCCCGGCGTGGACACCCGGCGCATCCGCTGGCAGGACAAGGTCACCGACGACCTCGCCGACGGCGACTGGTACACCCCGGACGCGGGCAAGCAGTGGAACGTGGTCCGGGTCGGCCTGGACGACGGCACAGTGATCGACTACCGCCCGGCGCCCGGCCCCGATGCCCGCACCGGACACGCCGGTGCCGGCGACTGGACCCACTACGACCACCACGGCCTGGTCGTCGCCCGCCAGGACACCTGGCCCGAGCCGCACACCGGTGGCGGCCTGCCGGTCCAGGTCACCACCACGGACATGCTGCGCGGCGGGGAACTGCGCTGGCACGACAGCCTCGGCAACGACGGCGTGCGCAAACTCAACTTCAACCGCGGCGACATGACCCGCTGGGGCTGGGACCGGGAGTCGTACCAGGACTTCCTGGGCGACCGGCTGATCCGCGAACACCATCTGTTCAAGGACGGCACCACCGTGGATGCCTGGGCGGTGCGCGGGCCGGGCGGCCGGGAGACCTGGCACTGGAACAAGACCGGCGCGGACGGGGAGATCAAGGCCTTCGGCACCGGGCCCGCCGACCGGGTGCGGCACTGGTTCGACGCGGACGGCAACGGGCTGATGCGGTGGGAGCCCGGCGCCCGCTGGGAGGACCACCTGGCCGGCCAGGGCAACCTCAAGATCCAGGAGATCCCCGCCAAGCCCGCCGGCGCCGGATGGTTCACCGACGCCCCGCACCGGGTCCGCGAGTATCTGCCCGACCCGGGCGGCACCCACAACCCGCATGTCTTCAAGGAGTACGAGAACGGCCTCGAACTGGGCCGCAAGGTCGAGCTGTCGGACGGCACCTTCCTGGAGAGCGAGGACTGGCACAAGCAGTGGCGCCGGTTCGGCGCCGACGGCGTCACGATGATCGACGAGCGGACCATCCCGGGGTACGTCTGGCACACCGACACCGACACCTTCGGCCGGACCAATGTCTCGCTGATCGGCCGGGAGACCAACTTCACCGGCGCGTTCAACGAGTACCGGGGCTACAGCCGGATGCTGCGCGAGGTCAACCGCTGGGAGTGGGGCGCCACCGCGAACGGCGTCTCCACCACCACCCCGTTCCTCGGCCGGGTCGCGACCGCGCTCGCCGTGGAGTTCGTGCAGGAGTGGGTGCTCGACTTCACGATGAACCTCATCGTCTCCGGCATCGTCAGCGCCGTCAACGGAACCCCGTTCACGCCCAAGGACGTCGCCCGCGCCGCCTTCGGCGCGACCGTCGGCGCCAGTGTGAAGGGGACCTTCAGCGCCGGGCACTTCGCCGCCCACCGCGGTGGCCCCTGGAAGACCGGGCTCAGCCAGATCGACCAGGGCAACCCGTTCACCCGCCGCCCCAACGACGACTCCTGGGCGGCCGAGTTCGCCGGCAACGAGAAGGTGACCCGCTGGCGGTCGGGCACCTACGACTTCGGGGTCGGCCTGGTCAGCGGCGCCGTCTCCGGATTCGTCGGCGGGGCCGCGTCCTCCGCGATCTTCGGAGTGAAGGACAAGGACGGCCATGTCCACCATCTCTCCGGCTCGGACGCCCTGCTGGCGGGCGCGCTTGGCGCCGCGGGCAGCCTGGCCGGCGCCCTCACCACCGGCCTGGGCCGTACGATGATCATCCAGAACCTCGGCGGCCGCTGGTACCACCGCCAGGGCTTCTTCGACATCTTCGCCGTCGGCGGCCTGGGCAAGCTGGTGGACAAGATCTTCTCCAACCTGTTTCTGTCGGGGGCGATCGTCAAGTCCGCCCAGCCGGGCTACTACCAGGGCTCGGGCGAGGCACCGGGCGCGAACGGGGGGCAGTGATGACAGTCGTCCACGTCGCACCGAAGGGCCGGGGCGCCCACCGCACCCTCACCGCCGCCCTGGCCGCCGCGCCCGCCGGCGCCGTGGTGCGGATCGCGCCGGGCAGCTACGAGGAGTCCCTGCGGCTCACCCGGCGCGTCACGCTGGAGCCGGAGGCCGGTTCCGGCTCGGTGGAGCTGCGTTCCCCCGGCGGGCCCGCCCTGACCGTGACCGCCCCGGGCTGTGTGCTCACCGGTCTGGTGCTGCGGGGCGCGGACCCGGCGGAGGTACTGGTCCGGGTCGCCGACGCGGCCGGGCTGACCCTCGCCGACTGCGAACTGAGCGGCGGCCGGGTCGAGGTGACCGGCTCCGCGTCGGGCGCCTCCGCGGTGGCCAACACGGCCCTGGGACTCGACGACGACCTGTCCGCCGAGCTGTCCGACCCCGTCGACGGCGGCGGGGTGCTGCTGCTGCGCCGCACCCGGCTGGGCTCCGTGCGGAACACGGCACTGCATCTGACCGGGGACGCGCGGGCCCGCGTCGAGGACACGCTGATCCATGAGGTGGAGGGCATCGGCGCGGTGCTCTCCGGCTCGGCGGTGCTGCTCGCCGAGGGGCTGCGGATCGAGGAGACCTCCGGCTCCGCGCTGCGTGCCCGGGGCAACGGCCGGCTGCTGGCCGCGGACTGTGTGCTCACCGGAGTGGGCCGCAACGGGGTGCTGGTGCAGGACGCCGCCGAGGCCCTGCTCGACGCCTGCCGGATCGAGCGGCCGGCCGGATCGGGGGTCCAGGTCTCGCACCAGGCGGGGGCCGAGCTGACGGACTGCCGGATCAACGGGGCCGGCGGCAACGGCGTGACGGCCGACGAGGCGGCCCGGCTGACCGCGCGGGGCTGCCGGGTGACCGAGCCCGGCGGGCACGCGGTCCTCGCCACCGGCGCCGCGACGGTGACCCTCGCCGACTCGGAGTTCGACCGGACCGGGGCCACCGCGCTCCACCTGGGCGGGCAGGCGCACGCCCGGGTGACGGGCTGCCGGGTGCGCGGCACCGGCGACCACGGTCTCGCGGCGGCCGAGCGGGCGCGGGCCGAGGTGGCGGACAGCTCCCTGGACGGCTTCGTCGTCTGCGGAGTGCATGTGGAGGGCGAGGCGCGCGCGGTCCTCGACGCGGTCCGGGTGACGGGCGGCGAGACCGGCGTACGGCTGCGGTCCACCGCCGAGGAGCCGTCGGAACTGCGGGACTGCTGGGTGGCCGGGCAGCGGCGCAGCGGTGTCGAGGTGGGCGTGGAGTCCTCGGCCGCGCTGGCCGGCACCCGGGTGGCCGAGGTGGGTGGCGCGGGCGTGGCCGTGGACACCGGGGGCCGGCTGCGGATGGCCGGCGGCACGGTCGCCGGGGCGATGGGCAGCGGGCTGGTGCTGGAGCGGGGCGCCGCCGCCGAGGTGCGCGCGGTGCGGATCGAGGACTGTCAGAAGAACGGGATCCTGGCCGGGGAGGCCGTCACCGGCACGTTCGACCACTGCGATCTGTCGCGCTCCGCGTTCCCCGCGCTGCACATCGGCAAGGGCGCGGACGTACGGTTCCGCGGCTGCCGGGTGTTCGACTGCGGACAGGACGTGGGGCTCTCCGACGGGGCGCAGCCGGTGTTCGAGGACTGCGCGGCCGTCCGGGTGCGCACGGCCGTGCTGCCGGCGCTGGCGGACCGCACGGGCGCGCCCCCGCCGGGTCCGCTCACGCCCGTCTCCTCCGACCGCCCGGACGCCCCGGCGGCCGAGGGGGCGCCGGCGGCGGGCGCGGCGGACCTGTGGCAGCAGGGCGAGCCCGAACCGGAGCCGGAGACCCTGGAGGACCTGCTGGCCGAGCTGGACGAGCTGGTCGGTCTGGACGGGGTGAAGCGCGATGTGAGCGGCATGGTCAAGCTGATGCAGACGGTACGACTGCGGGAGCAGGCCGGGCTGCCCGCGCCGCCGCTCAGCCGCCATCTGGTCTTCGCCGGCAACCCGGGCACCGGCAAGACCACGGTGGCCCGTCTCTACGGGCGGCTCCTCAAGGCCCTCGGTCTGCTCACCCGGGGCCATCTGGTGGAGGTCGACCGCAGCGCGCTGGTCGGCGAGTACGTCGGCCATACCGGGCCCAAGACCACCGAGGCCTTCCATCGCGCCCGCGGCGGGGTGCTCTTCATCGACGAGGCGTACGCCCTGGTCCCGGCGGGCGCCGCCAACGACTTCGGCACGGAGGCCATCGCCACCCTGGTCAAGCTCATGGAGGACCACCGGGACGAGGTCGTGGTGATCGCCGCCGGCTACCCGGACGACATGAGCCGCTTCGTCACCTCCAACCCGGGCCTGTCCTCCCGCTTCACCCGCACCCTGCTCTTCGCCGACTACACCTCGGCCGAGCTGGTCAGCATCGTCGAGCACCACGCCCAGCGGCACCAGTACGAGCTGACCGCCGACGCCCACCGGGCGCTCACCTCGTATGTCGAGCGGATCCCGCGCAACGCCCAGTTCGGCAACGGGCGCACCGCCCGTCAGCTCTTCCAGCGGATGACGGAGCGGCAGGCGCTGCGGGTCGCCGAGCTGGTCTCGCCCGACTCCGCCCAGCTCATCCAGCTGGACGAGCAGGACCTGCAGTAATCCCCGATCCCTCTGGAGCCCGATCGTCATGTCCTCGCAGCGCTTCGCCGACACCTTCCGCGACAAGCCGGCCCGTGCCCCGCGCGGCCTGGTCCCCGGCCGCCGGGTCTGGGCGACGGTCGGCTGGACCGCCGCCGCGACCGCCACGGTCACCCTGTCCGCCTCGCTGGCGCAGCATGTGAGGTTCGGCGACGACGGCCAGGACGCGACGACCGTGACCGCCGCGTCCGCCGCGCCCGTGGCGGCGGAGCCCGGATCGCCGTCCTCGAGCGAGCCCACCCCGTCGGCGTCCTCCGCCTCCCCGGGCGAGAAGCCCGCGCAGCAGCAGAAGACGGTGGAGCACATCACCGTCCAGCAGCCGCCCGTGGCGCCCGACGCTCCGCGGACCGAGGAGAAGAAGACGGAGCCGACCACCTCCGACACGGCCGAGAAGCCGGCCGAGAAGCCGACCAAGAAGCCGGCCGCGACGACCCCGAAGACCGAGAAGGCGCAGGCACCCGCGCAGGAAGTCTCCGGGCCGGTCGGCGCCATCTCGGGCCGCTACGACGCGTTCGTCGGCAAGTGTGTGCAGCTCGTCGGCAGCGCGCTCCAGCTCTACCCCTGCAACGGCAGCGCCGACCAGCAGTGGAAGTTCGCCTCCGACGGCACCCTCCGCAAGAACGGCCGCTGTCTCACCACGGCCGGCCGCTCCACGCTGGACGGCGCCCGGGTCGTGATGAACACCTGCGATGCGACCGACGTCATGCAGTGGCGCCACTCCGCCGGCCACGACATCGTCAACGTCGCGGCCGACAAATGCCTCGACGTGGCCGGCGCCGGCACGGCGAACGGGACGCCCCTGCAGATCGCCTGGTGCTCGGGCAATGCGGCCCAGAAGTGGAACGTGCCCTGACCCGGTCCCCCGGCCCGGGCGGGCGACCGCCCGGCCTCCGCGGTGAAGGACCTCTGACGAATGCACCGTCTCGGGTTAACTCCGCGAAACATCCTCGGACTTGACGGAAAACTCTCACCGCTTGTCGTTGACATGACACTATCTACGCGCGTCATCATGAGGGCATGAGGATCCCCCCGCGCATCACCCGTATCGGTGCCTCCGTCGCCGTCCTGTCCGCCCTGCTCATCGGCGGCACCGTCGCCGCCCCCACCGCCAGCGCCGCGGTCGGCAGCATCTGCTACAGCAAGCTGCCCTCCCAGGCGTACGACACTCTGAAGCTGATCGACAAGGGCGGCCCCTTCCCCTACTCGCAGGACGGCGTGGTCTTCCAGAACCGCGAAGGCGTCCTGCCCAGCCAGTCCAGCGGCTACTACCACGAGTACACGGTGAAGACCCCCGGCGAATCGACCCGTGGCGCCCGCCGCATCGTGACCGGGAAGAAGACCAACGAGGACTACTACACCGCGGACCACTACGTCACGTTCAACCTGATCAACTTCGGCTGCTGAGACCGACCCCGCCGAAAAGGCCCTGGGAGTGCCCCGCTCCCAGGGCCTTTCGGCATCCGCACGTCATGCCGCCGAGCCCCCGGGGGGGGCCGGGTCCGCCGCCAGGCGCCCGGTGCGTGTGGTCCGGCTCACTTCTCTTCGCGGCGGTCGGCTGTACATTCGAGAGGACACCGGCCGGTGGCTGTCGCCATCTGCCGCGCTCGTCCGAAGCCGCCGCTCGTGGAGCCGCCCCGGCCGTCCGGGGCTCCGGCCCGACCCGGCAGGTGAACCTCCGCCGGATCGCGGGGGCGGTCGGCCCGCTGCCGTCGCCCGGCGACCGGCCCGTTCTCCCCCCCTGGAAGGCATGACTCAGTACACAGACGTCGCAACTCCTGCGGTAGACACCCCGGCCCCCGTGCACCCCGGCGGGAAGGCACCGGCGAGTCGGCTGATCGGGCTGGACCTGGCCCGCGGACTCGCGGTGTTCGGCATGTACGCGGCCCATGTGGGACCCGACGCCGACCAGGGGGGTGTCACCGGTTTCCTGATGGAGCTGACCCACGGCAGGTCCTCCGCGCTCTTCGCCTTCCTGGCGGGCTTCGCCGTCGTTCTCATCACCGGGCGCAGGGCGCCGAGGACCGGGCGGGACGGGCGCCAGGCAGTGGCCAAGGTGGTGATCCGGGCCGTGATCCTGCTGGCCCTGGGCACCGCCCTGACCATGAGCGGCACCCCGGTCGATGTGATCCTTGCCTTCTACGGCCTCTACTTCCTGCTCGTACTGCCGCTGTACCGGCTCGGCCCCGGCCCCCTGGCGGTGATCGCCGCGGGAACGGCCCTGGTGCTGCCCCAGGTGCTCTACGGGGTGCAGCAGATGCTCGGCAACGGTGACGTCCGCTCGCCCGGTGAGCCCGACGGCATCCTCTCGCTGCTCTTCACCGGCACCTACCCGGCCCTGACCTGGATCCCGTTCGTGATCGCCGGTATGGCCGTGGCCCGCCTGGACCTGGCCGCCACCGCCGTCCGGGCGCGTCTGGCCCTCATGGGTGCGGCCCTCATGATCACCGGCTATGGAGGCTCCTGGCTGGCGCTGCACGCCTTTCCCGGCGTCGCCCGCGCCATCGACGCATCGACCTCGGCCGGGGGTGCGGCGAGCGTGTGGTGGTCCGACGCGGCCGGCTATCCCTCCGGGGACACCCCCGCCTGGCTGCTGGCCGCCTCCCCGCACAGCGAGACCACCCTGTCGATCGTGGGCAGCACCGGCGTGGCGCTCCTGGCCGTGATCGCGTGCCTGGCCGCGACGGACGCCCTCCCTCGGCTCCGGTCCCTGGCCCGGCCGGTCATCGCCGTCGGTTCCATGTCACTGACCGCGTATGTCTTCCACCTCTTCGGCATCCGCTTCCTGGGCATCGAGGAGCTGCCCGGATCACCGCTGCACGTGCTGTTCGGCTTCATCGCGGCCGCCATGGTGTTCGCCACCGTCTGGTCGCGCTTCCAGCGGCGCGGCCCCCTCGAATGGCTGATGACCAGGGCGACGGGCCTGGCCCGGCACATCGGCTGAGCCGCGCCCCCTGTCCGGCCGTGCGGCGCACGGCCGGACAGGGGGCGCGCGACGACTCAGACGTGCTGTCCGTCACCGGCCGACGCGGCCTTGACGCCCCGGGCGATCCGGTCCAGCACGGAGGGATCCGGCGCGTTCTTCCCGACGTCGATGCCCATCCGGATCACGACGAGCCTCGCGGTGTTCGCGGGCGACGGGAAGACCAGCGATTCGACATAGCCGTCGGAGCCCTTGCCGGTGACCGCTTTCCAGCGGACCAGGTAGCCCTGCTGCCCGGCCACGGTGACGGCCCTGGAGGCCAGCACCTTGTGCGAGGTGATCCCGCCGTAGCCCGTTCCGTACGATTCCTCGGCGTTCTTGGCGATGTCCTGCTTGGCCGCCGCCTCCGCGGTGGTGGCCGTCAGCCCCTGCGCCTCGGCGGACGCCGAGTACGCCCCGCCGGTGGTGCAGCTCTGCGAGGTGTCCCCCGGGCATGCGTACTGATGCGTCGAGTCGAGCGCCGCGCCGCCGTCGATGGTCCCGCCGCTCCACCCGTCCGGCACGGGGATGCTGATGCCGTTGACGATGTCGGTGGCGTAACCGTCCTCGATCCCCGGCTGCCCGGACCGCTGGGGCACGGGGGCCTCGCCGCCCGGGCCTCCGGACCCGCCCGATCCGCCCGGTCCGCCGAAGGGGCCGCCGCCCCGGCCATCCTGGCCGCCGGAGCCGCCCTGTCCCGGGGCGGCCGCGGAGTTCCCGCCGCCGTCGTGCGCGGTGAGGGCGTAGACACCGCCGCCTATGCCCGCGAGCACCAGCACCGCGGCCGCGACGGCTGCCCCGATCCGTATCCTGCGCCGTGCGCGGGAGGGCGGGGCAGCGGGATACGGGAAACCGAAGGGCGCGCCCGGCTGCGCGCCGAATCCCGGGGGGCCGCCCACGGCCTGCGCCTGCCCCGGCGGACCCCAGGGGGCGGCCGGTTCTGCGGGGCGGACATGGTCCGTCCACGCCTTGCCGTCCCACCAGCGCTCGGTGGCCGGACCATCATTTGTCTGCCCGGGGTCGGGGTACCAGCCGGGAGGAGTCACCTGCGTCATGGAACCACCGTATGAGCCACGCGTGAAAGTGTGATGAGAGCCCTGGTGGCCCCCGGGGGTTCAGACGCCGCCGCCGGGCTCATGAGGTCTCCCCGGAGCGGACCGCCCGGCCGGCCTCGGCCCAGTTCGCGTGCAGCTTGTCGAGGTAGGACCTGGCCTGGCTGCCGGGTGTGGCCCCGCGGGCGAAGGCGAGCATATTGCCCTGGCCGGTGTTGTAGCCGAGGGCCAGCAGGTCGTTCGTGCCGTAGGGGCCCGTCCGGTGGGCGGGCAGCGCGGCGGCGAGGTCGTGCAGATACCAGGCCGCGGCCTCGACGGCGAGGTCGCGGTCGTCGGGCAGTTCGTCCCAGGCGCGGCCGGCGAAGTCACGGCCCTTCCTGGTGGCGTCGAAGGTGGCACGGTGCATGTTGGCGATACCGAACGCGGCGTCCGGCTTGTACTTCTGCCAGGACCGTTCGAAGCCGGGGTCGTGGGGTTTGTACGACTCGTTGTAGAGGATCGCCATCAGCAGCTGGGCGCTGACGCCCGCCTGCCCGGCCCTCCTGCGGACCTCGGGGGCGTAGTCGGCCGGGTCGTACGGTCCCGCGGCCGTCGTCGCCGAGGGGCGCGCCGGGCCGGAGGGCGGGGCCGGGGCGGAGGCCGACGGGGCGGACCGGGGAGGAGCGGGGGACGGCGACCCACCGGCCCCGCGCATCGCGCCGTAGAGGAGGGCGGCGGCGACCACGACCACCGGCCATCGCCACCTCGACCGGACACCGGCCATGTTCCGCCCTCCTCGTCCCGCCCCGGCCCTCGCGGGGGGGGCCGCTCAGTCCTCGTAGTAGTTGTTGATCACGACGTCCGGCTCGTCGTCACTGAACGCCTCGTTCAGCAGGGCACCGCCGACCAGTCCCGCCGCGCCGGCGCCTATCAGGGCGCCGGTGCCGAAGCGGCGGCCGCCCTGCTGCTGGTCGCCCTGGGGAGCCGGGTAGCCCTGCTGGACCGGGGCGGCCGGGTAGCCCTGCTGGGCCTGGGGATACCCCGGCTGCACGGGCGGCGGGCTCACCGGCTGGGGCGGAGTGTAGTAGGGCGGCGCGGTGGTCTGGACGCGCTGTGCACAGCCGGCGCACGCCTGGACCGGCCGGGGCACGCCCCACTGCGGGTACCAGCTCACGCTCGTCGTGCCGGGTCCGTGGGCGGGGTCGAAGAAGCAGGTCATGTCGGGGCTCCCGGAGGGTTGCGGTGGTGCGATGACGGTCGGTGGTTGCGGGGACACGAGGGACGGTGCGGCGGGCGCGAAGGCGGGCGGGGGCGGGTCGTACGTTCCCGGGGCCGGGGCCGGAGCCGGGTCGGCCTCACGCAGGACGTCCACCCCGTAGTCGGTGGCGATGCCCGCGAGACCCGAGGCGTACCCCTGGCCGACCGCCCGGAACTTCCACTCCGCGCCGTGCCGGTACAGCTCGCCGAAGACCAGCGCCGTCTCGTCGGCCGCGCCGCCGGGCGCCAGGTCGTAGCGGGCGAGCTCGGTGCCGCCCTCCTGGTCGAGCACGCGGATGTGGGCGCGCGGCACATGGCCGAAGGTCTGGCCGCGGGCGGCTCCCTCGTAGATCGAGACCGGGAAAACGATCTTCGTGACCTCTCCCGGTACCCGGGTGAGGTCGACGCTGATCTGCTGGTCGTCGCCGACGACCGGGCTGCCGCCGGAGTGGCGCACCGAACCGTCAGGGCTGCTCAGGTTGTTGAAGAAGACGAAGTGCTCGTCGGACAGCACCTTGCCGGACCCGTCGCACAACAGCGCGCTGGCGTCCAGCTCACACCCGGCATCCGTCTGCCAGCCCAGCCCGACCGTGACCGCCGTCAGGCCGGGAGCCTGCCGGCTCAGCGAGACGTTGCCACCCTTGGCCAAGGGCACACTCATCGAACTCCTCCGCAGCTGTTCCTGTCCCCCGTCTTCATGAAGATCAACGCGCGTGCCCTCGCCCGCAGTTCCAGGGTTGCGCGACTGTCGGGACGACCGTCGAGGACAGAGTGCGCGGCACCCTGGAGAGGGGAGAGGGGAGAGAAAGCGCGATGCGCACCAGCGACGAGATCTATCACCGGGTCCGCTGGGATCCGCGGTTCGACCCGTCCCGGTTCGTGCTGGGGATCAGACAGCGCGGGGACGCCCTCACCCGCGTCCCGCTGCCTTCCTTCGTGCCCGGCGGCGACATCCCCTGGCACCGGGTGGTGTTCATCGAGGCGGACGGCGAGGTGGTCTGGGACCGGGCCACGGGCACGGACCGCATCGACACATCGGACGCCGGCCGGGTGCGGGACCCGCGAGCCGCCCCGGGCTTCGGCACGGGCTCCGGCACGGGTGGGCCCGCCGGCGTCCTCGATGTGCCCCCGACGGGCCGTACGGCGGTGGCCTGGATCCCGCCCGCGGAGCTGTGGCCGCCGGTCCAGGACATCCGCCGGGATCACGATCCGCAGATCCACCGCTGGCCGCCGCATGTCAATGTGCTCTTCGGTTTCGTGCCGGAGTCCGACTTCGAACGGGCCGCCCCGCTGCTCACCGCGGCGACGGCCCGGACCCCGGTCTTCACCGCCCGGCTGGACGGGGTACGCACCTTCCGGCACCGGGCGTACTTCACCGTCTGGCTCGACCCGACGGCGGCCGGCGAGGAGCCGTGGACGGACCTGCACCAAGCGCTCCACCGCCGCTTCCCGCGCTGCGGCGGGCCCGCCCGGCGCTTCACCCCCCATCTGTCCCTGGGCCGGACCCGGGATCCGCGACATGTCACCGCCGACTGCGCCGACCGGCTCCGAGCCATGACGGCGACGGTCTGGGAACTCGTCCTGCTCTCCCGCAGGGGCGACGGGCCGATGCGACCACGGGCCACGGTCGCCCTGCGCACGGGCGAGTTCCGCCGGCTGCCCGCCCCCGGTCCCGAAGCACCGGGCCCGGAGGACACGGCATGGCTCTCCGAGATCACCGACAGATGACGCCCTGGCCGGGACACCGCCGCCACCGTCTCCGATTGGCGCCCCACCTCACCGCCCCGCCCCCCACCAGGTGTGATGCGCCAAGCGAAGCCAGGCGGAGTAGCGTGGAGGAGTGCCGGGCGACCGTGTGACAAGAGGGCGTATGCGCGCAGCCGACGACTCTTCGCAGAGTCCTGTGGGTGCACTGGGGAAGGTGACGGTGGCGATCCCGCAGGACGGTCCCGGGGAAGTTCTTGTGGCCGTCCGGGGCGGCTCGGAAGCCTATGCGGCCTGGGCCGCGGCGCCGGTCGCCAAGGACGTCCGCGTGATCGTGACCGACTCCATCTCGGCACGCTCGGTGATCGTCGAGCCGCTGCCGGCCTGAAGTGTTTCTTGGTTCCGCAGGACGCGAGGTGGTCCCTCATGCTCTTCTGGCAGGTCCCCGCACCGAATGAGGCAATGCTCATCTCCGGCTCCAAACGGCAGGCCGAGGAGACCCAGTTCCGCATCGTCACCGGTCACGGCAGTTTCGTCCTCCCCGTCAAGCAGAAGGCCCGGATGCTGTCGCTGGCCCTGCGGGAGGCGGAAATCAGGGAAGACTGCGTGACCCAGCAGGGAATCCGGCTGACCGTGCGGGCCGTGTGCGTGTTCAAGGTGGGTGACGACGCGGTGTCGATCGCCAATGCCGCCCGCCGGTTCCTGTCGGAACAGCATCGGATGGAGGAGCTGGTCGGCCGGATCTTCGCGGGACATCTGCGTTCCATCGTCGGCGGACTCACGGTGGAGCAGATCATCCGGGAGCGCAGCCGGGTCTCCCAGGAAGTGGTGGCGGGCAGCCACGGTGAGATGGAGAAACTCGGCATCGTCGTGGACGCGCTCCAGATCCAGGAGATCGAGGACGCCACCGGATACATCGACAACCTGGCCGCACCGCACGCCGCCGCGGTGGCGAGCCAGGCGCGGATAGCGCAGGCCAAGGCCGATCAGGAGGCGGCCGAGCGGGAGCAGCAGGCCGCCGCGCTCAAGGCCGAGTACGAACGGGACACCGCGATCAAGCGGGCGGGCTTCACCGCCGAGACCGAGCAGTACAACGCCCGTGCCGCACAGGCGGGCCCCCTCGCCCAGGCCAAGGCGTCCCAGGAGGTCATCGAGGAACAGACCGCCCTGGCACAGCGTCAGGCCGGACTGGCGGCCCAGCGGCTGGAGGCGGAGGTACGGCGCCCGGCGGACGCCGAGGCCTATCGGCAGCGGACCCTGGCAGAGGCGGGCCGCGACCGGGCCAGGTTCGAGGCCGACGGAAGCGCCTACGCCGAGCGCACGATCGCCCAGGCCCAGGCCGACGCCAACACGGCTCGCGCGGGCTCGCTCCGTGACGGCAATCAGGAACTGATCGCGGCCAACCGGGTCGTGGAGAATCTGCCCGCCCTCGCCGAGGCGGCGGCCCGCGGCATGTCCGGGGCCAAACTCACCGTGCTGAACGGCACCGACGGCATCAACCAGGTGGCGGCGGGAGTGGTGGCGCAGGGTCTTTCCATCCTCGACTCGCTCCAGCACACGATGCCCTCACCCGCCACCGGGAAGCAGGTTCCGGCGGAGCCCGAGAAGCCCGGTGCCGGCCGAGTCCGTAAAGGCCTGAACCCGTCGGAAGCCCTGAACTCGGAGGAGTGACGCCCGTCATGGATTCCGATCGTGCCCAGCGCGTGGTGGCGGCCCTGCGGGCCCGGAAGGTGATGGCCCATCTCGTGGAGGCGGGCGTCTACGAGTTCGGCATCAGGGTCGTGCTGGACGAGGGCGTCGAGGCGCTCTGGGACATCGACGGCGCATCGGGGCTGGACGCGGAGATCGTCAGCGACGGTGTGCTCATCGGTTTCGTGCCTCATGTGCCGGCCTCGGAGAACTTCACCGAGCAGCAGATCGTGGACAGCATCGCCACCACCCGGTACTCCACGGAAGGCCTGCACCCGCCCCAGGACACCCCACCACCGCCCTCCCCCACCGACCCTTCCCACACGGATCACCCACCGGCCGGCCCACCGGTCGCCCGGTACCAGCGCCGGGCACACTGGATCCACCGCTGCGGACGGTGACACTCCCCGGCCCGGCACCAGGTCGTGGTCCGCATGGCATGTGTCGTGCAGCGGCGTTCGGTGATCTCTCCGCGGACTCTTCGTCAATTGCAACCGCAGGCCTCCGCGTGAATCCCGCCCGGTGCGCTCGCCCGAGACATCCGGCCGGAATTGACGACCATTTCCCGCATGTGAGCGACATCACATTCCAGGCGGGGGTCACCCCCCGTGATGATCGGGATCGAAACGTTCACCTCTTCAGTCCGTAGACTTTGACCGGATCTCACGATCCAGCAATAACTGCACGCACACCCAAAACTCTTGAGGTCACGGCCGTCATGGAATGCTTCTGAAGTACGAGCGAGTGGCCGAGAACCGCCTGTCCGGTCTCGATGAACCTCGAGGACGGGCCGCCTGCCGAGAACGTCAGCAATCCGGGACAAAGTTGATCAGCTTCGGCGACACACGGTGACGCGCGTTGCCGCTATCGTGATTCCCGCAGGCCAGAACCCTTGTCGCCACTTGTGCGGCTGATCTACTCTCCACTGGTCGCGAGTTGAGGCTCCCACTCGGGGGCCTTCTCGCGAGGCACGGCAACCAAATGTGCGACAGGGGGAGACGGGCATGAGGGTTGCATTCCGTTCACAACGTGTCAGCTGACGTGTTGTGACGCTCAGGGAACTCCTCTGAGCTTCTCCATATCTCGACCCATGCGGTCAGCATTTCCGTGTGAATTTTGCGATGGCGACCCTGCGGTCGATCCCCTTTCTGGCCAGCCGGCTGCCGTGTGTTCATTTACTCGTCGAAATGGCATCTCCATGCCATAAAGGGAGTCAGAATGAAGTCTGCCGTGATACGTTCAGGAATCGCCGCCACCGTGATGCTGGGCCTCATGACGGCCACTCCGGCTGCATCGGCGGCCGAGCACCCTGCCCTCAAGGCGAATGCGCCCATCTCGACCGTGAACATCAACGGCATCCAGGTGTCCACGGAGGCATCGGCAGAGACGAGACGTCTCATCGAGGCCAACTCCGTCGCTGCTGTCGCCGCTGCCAATGTGTGTGGCTCCGGCTACACGATCTCTACCGGTGCTTACCGCTACGGCACCTACGGATCCACTTACACCTGGACCAATGGCACTTCGGGCTCCGGGTACTACGACAAGCCGATCTGTGCCGTCTTCTTCAATGACACCGGCGCCAGTCGATCCATGGGCGTGCGCCTGTACTCCAATTTCACCGCGGATCCCGCGGACGAGGACTTCGGCACCTTCAGCTCCTACGCCGGTCCGGTGTACCAGAAGCGCGGATACTGCGGCAAGGTCTACTCGTACATGAAGGATGCGAGCGGCAAGGTCGTCGTGGACAACTACGGAACCGTCGGGTCCTGTAACTGAGCCCGAGCACACCCGGTTCCCGTAGCCGTCGCCGTTGTCGCGGTGACAGCGCTGGTCCTCTCGGCATGCAGCAGGAAGGCGGGGGCGCCGGTTCGCCGGCGGCCCCCGCCGTCGCGACGCCTCGATTCGTGGCCGGCACATGCGGGCTCAACGAGCCGTCAGGGCCCTCAACCCCGCGAGCGCCCGCCAAGAGCCCCCCGATGCGTACATACGTCCGCCCCGGCCGCAGAATGATCGCCCTATCTCTGATCATCACGGCGAGGAGCGCGGCTCATGGCAGGATCCACCACTCAGCAGGACCCGGGGCGGACGACGGCGGCCCCTGAGGCGGCACCCCCGGGGACCGAAGGGCTGGGGCAACTGCGGGAGACATTCCTGCCGAAGCGCTTCGGCACCCTGCGGATCACCGCCCTGCTGCTCATGGGAATCGTCGGTCTGATCGTTCCTCCCGTGGGCGCCTACTTCATCTGGCTCGCCCTCAAGACGCCCGATCTCTCGAGCAAGCAGGCTGCCCGCCGACTTCACCTCTTCGAGCACGGCCTGGCCGAGGTGGGCAAGAACGGCGAGGTCTCCGTCTTCCGCTGGGACTCGACGACCGCGACCCAGGAGATCACCGAGCGGTACGCGAACGGCCTCTACGTCGGGACCACCTATGTCTACACGCTCTACCGCGAGGACGGTACGAGGCTCAAGGTGACCGACTTCTACGCCCAGCCCGAGCACTGGGGCCCGGCGGTCCAGCAGGAGATCACCCGGGCGCAGCTGCCCGGGCTGCTCACCGCGCTGGAGCAGGGCCGGACCCTGGCCTACGGGAGCCTCACGGTGAGCCTGGGCGGTGTGGCCACGGCGAAGGGCAGCCTGACCTGGTCGGAGATCGAGAAGATCGACATGGCGCAGGGAATGCTGCTGCTGTGCAAGTCGGGCAAGAAGCTGCCCTGGGCGAGGGTGCAGATCAAGAAGGTCCCGAACCTCTTCCTCTTCCTCGCCCTCGCCGACCGGCTCAGACACGGCGGCCCGCGCCAGGACGCCTGATCGCCGGTTCCGCCGGAACACGGAGCGCCCGGGACCGCTCGAAGCGGCCCCGGGCGCGGTGTCCGGCCATGCCTTCGTCCGGCACCGGGTTCCGGGTTCACGCCTCCCTGCGTGCACCGCGCAGGACCGCCGCCGCCACCGAGCCGAGTATGAGCACCGCGGCGGTCGCGAGTGCTCGCTGGGCGTGGTCGGTCGCCGTGTGCCGCAGGAACTGGTCGGGCATCCCGCTCAGCATGGTGGGAAGCCAGTGCGACACCTGGGGCAGAGCGCCCAGGAGCGGAAGCCCGAAGAGGACGAGAAGGGCGTAGCCCACGGTGCCGAGTGTGGTGCGTGCCAGCGTGCCGGCCAGCGCGGTGACGGCAACCGCGAACACCAGATAGACCGCACCGACGAGCGCTGTCTGCCCCATGGCGACCGTGTCGGGGTTTCCCAGCAGTACGGCGGTCTCGTACCACGCGGCGAGCAGCCCGGCGAGGTAACCGCCCACGGCCGCGACGGCGCTGACCACTAGCCTCGGCACGAGGAGATCGCGGTAGCGCGCGGTGCGGGACCGGTAGAAGACCGAGAGCGCCGGCTTGGCGTCGACCGAGCACGCGTACGCCGCCACGACGACCGTCACGATGAGGCCGATCTGCAGCGCGCTGCTCACATACTGGCTTATCCCGTCCGCCGGGACGGGGGGCGGGACGATGATCGTCACCTGTTGGCCGTGGTTGCCGGCGTGCTTGAGCAGTTGCGGGGTGTACCTGGCGAGCAACGGGCCGGTGAACCCGAAGAGCACGAAGACGCCCAGCAGCGCGATCAGCCGTCGGGTGCGCAGCAGCCGCAGCCACTCCACACGCCATACCGACAGTTCCCTCATACCGCACCTGCCTGGTCCGTCCGCCGTCCCTCGGGGGGCCGGTGTGGTGTACGGGTCAGTGCCAGAAAGGCGGCTTCCAGGTCGGCGTCGAGGGGGCGAAGGCTGATCAGTGCGGCACCGGCCGCGGCGATCGCTCCGGGCAGTTCCCGTTCACCGACGTCCGTGCTCTCCGCCTCGACACGCACCGAACCGTTGCCCTTCACCTGTACCGAGGTGACCCATTCCTGACGCCGCAGCAGGTCGACCAGCGGTTGCTCGGTCTCCTCGCGCACGCGCAGCTCCCAGGCCGGCCGGAGGTGCCGGTCGATCAGGTCGCGTACCGGACCCTGGAAGAGGATCGTGCCGCGGTCGAGCACGCCCACGGTGTCGGCGACCCGCTGGACGTCCGCCAGGACATGGCTGGAGAAGATCACGGTGCGGTCCCGGCCGAGCCGGGCTATCAGGGCCAGCATGTCCGCCCGGCCGACCGGGTCCAGCGCACTGCTGGGTTCGTCCAGGATGAGCAGTTCGGGCTCCAGGATCAACGCGACCGCCAGGCCGAGCCGTTGCGTCATACCGCGGGAGAAGCCGCCGGTGCGCCGGTCGGCGGCCTCGGTCAGGCCGACGTCGGCCAGTACCCGCGCGACCGGAACGGGGGACGAGGGATCGGCGTCCCGTGTCCCGCGTGCCGCGCGTCCGGAACGGGTGGCCAGTCCGTACGACTGACGTACCACCTCGGCCGCCGTGAGCCAGGGTTCGAACTCGGGGGCGTCGGGGCAGACCGCGAGCCGGCCCGTCCCGAGGGACAGGCGGACCTCACCGGCGTCGGCTCGGCGCAGGCCGGCGACGATGGACAGCAGCGTCGTCTTTCCGGCGCCGTTCGGGCCGACCAGTCCGTAGACACCGCCTCGGGGCACGACGAGGTCCACACCGTGCAGCCCCGCGCCGTCGCCGTAGTCGCGCACCAGGCCGGTGGTCGTGACCGCCGGCGTGTTCATCGGCCCTCGCCGCGGCCCACCATGAGGTAGGCGATGGCACCGAAGGGGTTCACAAACAGGCACAGCAGCACCCAGGCCCAGCGGGGCATATGGCGGGAGTCGGCATGCCGGGCGAGGTCGACCAGGCAGTAGGCGACCAGAGCGAGCTCGGCGACGGCCAAGGGGACGATCGCAGCCCAGGGGATCCCCGACGCATGGGCTATGGCAGCTTGCACAAGACAGAACTCTCTGTGGGGCGGTGGATGCAGAGACGCAGGCCACCGGCGGGTGTTAGCGAACCGGGCAGCGGCCGGCGATGTCACCGGCGGCGGATCATGGATGAACGCGTTACGGCGTCTCCGGCGGGAGAATGAACATCCCGGCGACCTTCTCGTCCGTGTCGAACGCGACCCGGGCCTTCATGTCGCCGGCCTCGTAGCGCATCGGAATGTCGACGACCGTGTGATCACCGATGCGCCGGACGAACGACTCGGCCTGGCCGAATCCCTCGAACGCGCCGACCAGGCCGGCGACCGTGGCGAGGCTGTCGCCTCGCACCTCGTCGGTGAACGCCGCCAGGACTTCGGCGTTGAACGACCGCCGGGCTTCGTCCATCCGGCCTTCCAGCACCGCCGTGACGACGGTGAGGGCGCGGGCCGCAGCGTCGGCCATGTGCACGGTCTTGTCCATGGGTGCTCCCGTCCGGGGATCGATGGGTTTGCCGAACCGCTGGAAGGCGGCTTGGCGGGTGACTCCCAGCAGGTCCCCGATCTCCTGCCAGGTGTGGCCGGCGTCGCGAGACTGCTGCACGCACAGCTTGAGCAGTTGTTCCGCCAAGCCGTCGACCGCCTGGGAGCGCCGGACCAGGTCGAGATAGGCCTGCGGTTGCAAGGGGCTGGCCAGCGCGTCGGCCAGGCCCCCGGCACGCTCGGCCAGCAGGGCGCTCAAGGCGGTGAGAGTCATCGGGGAATCGTCCACACGTAAAGGATGCCTTTACATCTCTAGACGTGTCAAGGGTTCCTTTACACCACAACCGACGGCCGCACCCCCTGGACGACCTGCAAAGTCGCCAACCGGAGAGCCCCTCGACCCGTGGCGCACCACCCTCGATGTACTTATATGACTATTTGAGCTGAATGAGGAGTTCATTGGCATTCAGTAACAGTCGGCGCTTTTCGGGGATTTGCCGGTTCCGGAGGGGCAGGATCGACACGTCCCCGGCCGAACAGGTCCGGGAAACGGCGGGGTTGAAGCCCCGGCTCGCACAGAAAGGCCTGAACATGATCAACGGATTGAAGAGGGCCGCGGCCCTGGGAGCGGCGACGGTGGCCCTCGCGGCGGGCGCGCTCGCCGGCACGGTCGGCACCGCATCGGCCGCGCCGCAGCACCACCGGCCGCCGGTGGCGTCGCACCACTGCAAGAAGACGGTGGGCCACTGGGAGCGGCGCTGGCACCCGGAGTACCGGGACCGGCACCACCACCGGCACGCCGGGTACTGGATCCGCGTCTGGCGCCCCGCCCACCAGGACTGCCGCCGCTGACCCCATAGCCGCCACCGGCACCCCTCTCTCCTCCCGGCAGGAGCCGCAGCGATCCGACCGGCCCCGGCACGCCTCTTCGACGGCGTGCCGGGGCCGGTCGTTTCGGTCGGATCGGGGTGGCCCCGGGTCGGTCAGGCCCTGGCGATGCTCCTGCCCGGCATCGGCTCCGCGAGTGCCGTCCGCCATTCAGGCGCACCGAAGGCGTCCGTGAAGTACTGCGTCTCGTGCACCACGTGCCCGTCGGCGAATTCCATGATGCTCACCGAGTGGCTGGGCACCCCGTCGTAGGTGATGACGCACTCGCTCACCCACAGATCCCCGCTGCCGACGATCCGCTGGACAGTGAAGTGCCGGCTGGCGGGGTGCCCACCGCGTTGCGCCGAGATCGTCGCGCGCCCCCGGAACCGTTCACCCGACTGGGGATAGTCGAGGATCGCGTCCGCGGCGTAGATGGCGTGCTCCGCTTCCACATCCCCACGTTCCGATGCCCGCCAGTGTTCCTCGAGTGCGGCCCTGGTCCGCATATCAGGATCCATCGCCTTGTCCCCTCGCCAGAGCGTTGCCCCGGACTCCCCCGAGCGTCCCCGTCTTCCCCGACTTCCTCGTCTGTGCAGGTCAGCAGGGGGTATGGAGGGTGTCCGGGCCGTGATGATCGTTCACGGGTTCCACTGTCCTTCAGGAGCCGTCCGGGACCCATGAGTGCCCCACCTGCGAGTTGTCCCGGCCCGGGCCGGGCGAGCCGCCTCCGGCCGCCTACCCGGACCACTCTTCCTGGGCCGCTGAGGACAGGCTAGCGGCGCCGGCACTCGATCGCCTGGCGGCACTGGTGACCGCCATCATGGGGACATGGCCAACCCGAACCTGACCACCGGCAGTATGTGGCGGCTCCACCATGGCGACCAGGAGATCGCCCGGCTGATGGTGACAGGCCCCGAAGTCGAGACGCTCCCTGGCTTTGAAGAGTTCCGTCGCCTCTTCATGACGAGCCCTGCGACGCGGTGAACCCATGACACGCTGGGTTCGCTGTTTCTGGGACGAGGACTCCGTCTGGTTCTACTTCGAGCTGGACGCCGATGGGTACGTGCTCCGGCAGGTCGAACTGCAGGAACCCGGAGGCAAGGCATTGGCCGCCGCCTCGCTGGCCGAGTGGCAAGAAGCCCAGAGAGAGGGTCGGTTGGCCGCATACGAGAGCATCTACGGTCTGACCGCCGAGCCGCCCATCTCTGAGTGGGAGGGACACGACCCGCAGTGGTTGTCGGCCGATGACTTCGAGGTCGTGTGGTCGACCGCCCGTCGACAGCTCCAGGATCGTCAGCGGCGACATCCTTCCTGAGCGCATCCATCCGACAACACTGGCGCAGAGGCAGTTGCCTTCAAGGGTGCCGCATCTTGGCGGCTCGGCGGCTGTCTAAGGTCACATGCATGTCGAGGACCACACCGCCGCGCCCGCTCGATGTCGAGGCGCTGTTCCCGGAGCTGTCGGCCTACCGGGGCACCACCACCCGGCTCCATCCGCGCCCGGGCCGACCCGACGTGGCGGACAGTTCCGTGGGCGGTCCGCTGCTGTGGCCGGTGCACGAACCCTGGCCGGTATGCACCGAGTCCCACCGCCACTCGCGTGGTCGTCGCCCGGCGGACATTCACCGGTATCGGCAGATCCTGGCTTCTGCATGGCGCCGTGAACCGGGCTCCGGCCCCACGGACGAGGAACGGCTGCTGCTGAAGCAACTGGACCAGGGACACCGCGTTGAAGAGTCCGCTGCGAACAGTCCGCTGCCGCTTATCGGCCTAGCCCAGCTGTACCGGAGGGACATCCCCGACCTGCCGGCCGGGCCGGACGGCTGTGATCTGCTCCAGGTGTTCTGGTGCCCCTTCGACGCACACGGCCCCACCGGCTACGGCATGCTGCTCGACCTACGCTGGCACCGGTCGTGGGAGGTCACCGAAGTGCAGACCTCACCGCCACAGCCACAGGTCGTCGGCTCCGAGGGGTACGTGCCCGAGGCGTGCGTGCTTCATCCGGAGCAGGTGGCCACCTACCCCTTCGCCGGCCTCCTCCCGGAGGACCTGTGCGCCCGGATCGACGCCTGGGAAGAAGCGCTGGAGGAAGAGGCCGAGCAGTCGACGGACGAAGATGCCGTGGAGCCGGTGAGCTACCAGTACGACCTGTCCATCCCACCAGGATGGCGCGCCGGCGGTTTCGCCTCCTGGCACACCACCGACCCGTCCCCCATGAACTGCCGGACCTGCTCGACACCGATGGACCTGCTGCTGACCATCGACAGTTCGGAATGGGACGGTGGCAGCGGCAGCTGGAAGCCGCTGGAAGAACAGGGCCTGCCAGCACGCCTGTCCGCCACTCCGACCGAGGTCACCGTGGGCCGCTGGGGCGAACTCAACATCTTCACCTGCCCCGAAGAGCCCACCCACCCGCACCGCTGGAGCATCCAGTAGGCCACTCAGCCATACCCCATGCACGTACTTGAGGGAGGACATTCCCCGTGAGCAGCCTGAGCCCCGAGCCTTCCCTCGGAGGAGCGGGGAACGCTCGCGACATCTCGTGCTGTCAGGCATCGTCCGGCGGCTCAATATGAGCCTGTGCAGTGCGGCAGTACGGTCTCGTTGCGAGAAGCCGAAGGCGCATGAGGTGATATCCGCGTCGTTCACCATCACCCTGTGCTGGTGGATATTTCCGGAGGCGACGCGGCGTTCACGGTAGGCGCCGCTTGAGGCCGTGATGGCGTCATTGGCGCACGTCGTACCACTGGGCTCGATACCGTTACACGAGAAGCCGTAACACGTGGCGGTGGCTGCGCGTGGGCAGTCGGGGCGGTGAAGGTGATCGTCCCGCACAGCAGCGCGGTGGAGGAGCTGCGTCTGCGAGGCACAAAGAAGTGAAACTGCCTGATGGGCGGGCCTGAAACGCTGTAGGCCGGCTGACCGCGCGCGGCGTCCCCGGCTTCAGTCTGGGGGCGGCGCAGCTCCGGGCCCGCGGCTGGCTGAGCCCGAAAGGGACGGAAGCGTGCTGATAGCAGCTCACGAAGACGGCGTGCGTATCTCGGACGGTTCGGCGACCTGCGAGTCACGGGGAGAGGCAATCGATTACTGCAGATGCGCCACCGAGGTGATGTCGACAACGGACAGGTGATCCAGCGTGGTGATCGCGCAGGAGGGGACACTGTGTTGCATCAGGTCGTCCGGTACCGCGCGGTCACCGATCAAGGTGCGCAGCAGATCCACGGTGACCCCGCCATGCGTCACCAGAGCGATGGGGCCAGGTTCTTCGGTCAAGTCGGTCAAGCATGCGCGCAGGCGTTCGGCGGCAGCGCGGGAGGAGTCACCGCGGGCAGGTACCAGATCCCGGTCCTCCACTGTGGCGGCCCAGTCCTTGAGGAAGTCTTCCATGGGCTGGGATCCGTCCCAGTTCATCCGCTCGCGGATACGAGCGTCTTGCTGAACACGCAGGCCGGTCGGCGCGGCAATGATCCCTGCCGTCTGACGAGCGCGCCGCAGAGGGCTGCTGAACACCGCGCGCAGGCCGAGCTGCCGCAGCCGCTCAGCTGTTCGCGCAGCCTGGCGTCGCCCCAGATCGGTCAGGCCCGGATCGCCGGGCTGAGGTTCCTTCTCCGCGTGCTGCACCAGATAGAAGAGGGTCACACCAGGCAGGGTGACGGACCAAAGTGATGTCGGCCACCGGATATCCGCCAGGGGCCTCGCTCGGGCTGTGGCCGGCAAGGGGCGGCCTCCCCAGTGGATGCCGCCTCTCTCTTGCCCTGTTCGCTCTGGTCGCGGAACGCCAGGCCGCCCGATGCAGCAGCTCGGCTTGACGGGGCGCGTTTCGGAATGGGGTCGCTCGGTTCGACGTCGGTTCGCGTGGCGGCTACCCGTCGGAGCGCTTCGGCGACCGGGCGGACAGTGCCCGGCCCAGCGCCAGCAGGCTGAGGCCGAACATCAGGACGCCCAGGGGGACATGGATCGACGGCACATGGGCGATGCCCAGCACCACCTGCACCGAGGCGAGTACGAGAAAGCCGGACGCGTGCAGGATGGGCCGTGGCGCCCCGCCGCCCGGCCGCCACGCCAGGATCGCGGCAAGAACGTACAGCATCGATGCGCCGTACATCACGCGCGCTCCGACGCTGTGCAGCACCTCGCCGTGGGAGGAGGACAGCAGCAGTCCGGCGGTGACCGCCTGGAAGAAGATGGCCAGGGTCTGCAGGGCGATCGCGATCTGTAGGAACGTGAGGCTGCGCTGTTCTGCCGTCGTCCGTGTGGTGGCCATGACGCTGTCCTCTTCTCTGCCTCGCGGCGCTGATCGGTAGTCTCCGGGTAGTCCGACGACGCAGGCCCGCGAAATGTGAGGCGAAGCGCCGAACTTCACGGTCCGGCGCGGGATTTCACCGAAAGAGGCGGACGAGAAGGACCAGGGAGCGAACGCGGCCATGAGCACCCCGCCCGAGCGAGGGCACGACCGGTCCGAGCCGAGCCTGAGCGCGATCGTCGGCGAGCGGCGTCAACTGATCAATCTCGCCTATCGGCTGCTCGGTTCGCTGACCGAGGCCGAGGACGCCGTGCAGGAGGCCTACTCCCGCTGGTACGCGATGTCCGGGCGACAGCAGCAGGCCGTCGAGTCGCCCGGCGCCTGGCTGACGACGGTGGCCGGCCGTATCTGCCTGGACCTGCTCGGCTCGGCGCGGGTCCGGCGCGAGCGCTACGTCGGCCAATGGATACCCGAGCCGCTGCCCGACCGTACGGAGTGGGTCAGCGGGTCGGCGGGCGGCGACGGGGCCGACCCCGCCGACCGGGTCACCCTGAACGAATCGGTGAGCATGGCGTTTCTCGTCGTACTCGAGTCGATGACGCCGGCCGAACGCGTGGCGTTCGTCCTGCACGATGTCTTCCGCTACCCCTTCACCGAGATCGCCGGGATCGTCGGCCGGACGCCGGGGGCCTGCCGACAGCTGGCGTCCTCGGGCCGGCGGCGTATCGGCGCCGCGCAGGCTTCGGCGGTTCCGACAGCCGGGCAGGCCGGTCTGGTGCGTCATTTCAAGGAGGCGTGGGAGGCCAGGGACATCGAGGCCCTCGTCGGACTCCTGGACCCTCACGCCACGATGATCGCCGACGGCGGCGGACTGGTCAGCAGTGTCCTCCGCCCGGTCGAGGGCAGCGAGAACATCGCCCAGTACCTGATCCATATCGCGGGCAGAGCCCCCGGGCTGACGCTCCTGGAGCGTACGGTCAACGGTCAGCCCGGGCTGGTCGCCCAGCACTCCGGCGTCACCGTGACCGTGGCGGCGTTCGGCCTCGACGGCGACCGCATCACGCGCATCTGGGCGATCCGCAACCCGGAGAAACTCCGTCCGTGGAACGGGACCGGACAGACCTGACTCAGCACCTCGATCCACGGCCCGTGGACATCACAAGCCCCGGGAACCGCCGTACCTCTGATGGCGCCCCCACCACCGCGTCAGGTCAGCCGGTCAGGAGTCCTCCCCACGGGCCGCGGCCATGGTGGATTCGTAGACGCGCAAGGTGTCGAGGAAAAGGCCGCGTTCCCGCGGGGTGAGCCTCTCGAAAGCGGCGCGCCAGGCGACCGCGCCGGCGGCGAGCCAGTCCTCGACGGCGTCCTGTTGTTCGGAGGCGATGGCGATGATGGCGCGGCGCCGGTCGGAGGGGTCTTCGCGGCGCTCCAGCACGCCCTGCCGGGTGAGATCGCCGACCATGAGGCTCACCGTGGTGGGCGCCACCTCCAGGCGGCGGGCCAGCTCGTTGACGCCGAGCGGCCCGTCGAAGACCAGGTAGCCCATGAGCGACAGATGGCGCGGCGCGAGGTTGAAGGAGCGCAGCCCGGGAGGCGGGGGCGTCCGCTTGGTGCGGGCGACCACGCGCGGCATCAGCAGCAGGATCGCGCGGATCGCCTCGTCCACGTCCGGCGCGCCCGCGTCCTCGGCAGGCTCAGGATCGGTTGACATGCCTCACACTTCCAAATAGCTTTGCTCTCAAAGCAAAGCATTTTCCTTGTGACGATGCTAGCCCGAGGCGTCGCCACAGGCCACCAAGTGCCCGGAAAGAGCTCCGGAAAGAGCGAGGTCATGCCCGACAACGCCCTCCCCCAGGACCTGGCAGCCTCGGCAGCCGGGCCCCCCTTCTCCCCCGCGCCCCTGGTCGCCCCCGAGCCCCGCTACAGCCCCAAACGCTGGCTCGCGCTGGCGGTGACCCTGCTCGCGGTCCTGATGGACATGGTCGACGCGACCGTGATCAACGTCGCGCTGCCGTCGCTGCGCGAGGACCTGCACGCCTCCTCCACCCAGCTCGAGTGGTCGGTGGCCGGCTACACCCTGGCGTTCGCCGCCGGGATGATCGCCGGCGGCCGGCTCGGCGACCGCTACGGCCGGCGGCTGATCTTCATGGTGGGCCTGGCCGCCTTCACCGTCACATCCGCGCTGGCGGGGCTCGCCGACGGGCCCGACATGCTGATCGCCACCCGGGTGCTGCAAGGTGCCTCCGCCGCGCTGATGGTGCCGCAGGTCCTCGCCATGGTGCAGGTGGAGTTCCCCAAGGCCGAGCAGCCGAAGGCGATGTCGATGTACGGCATGACGTTCGCGCTCGGCGGCCTGGGCGGGCCGCTGCTCGGCGGTGTACTGCTGGACGCGGACCTGTTCGGCGAGGGCTGGCGGCCGATCTTCTACGTCAATGTGCCGATCGGACTGCTCGGCCTGCTGGGCGCCTGGCTGCTGGCCCGCGAGTCCCGCCGGGAGGGCGCGCCGGGCGCCGACCCGACCGGCACGCTCATCGTCACCGCCGGCCTGGTGGCCCTGCTCTACCCGCTGGTCGAGGGGCGCACCCTGGACTGGCCGTGGTGGACGGTGGTGCTCATGCTGCTGTGCCCGGTGATTCTGTTCCTCTTCCACCGGTACGAGCAGGGCGTGGTCCGGCGCGGCAGGGCGCCGCTGATCGACCCTGACCTGTTCCGCTTCCGCGGCGCGGTCGGCGGGCTGCTGGTCGCGGTGGTCTTCTTCGGCGGCACCGCGTACACGCTGGTGCTCACCGTCCATCTGCAGACCGGCATCGGCTACTCGCCGCTGCACACCGCGCTGTCGATGATCCCGTTCACCGTCGGTGTGGGTGCCGGCTCCGGGTTCGCGCCCCAACTGATGGTGCTGGGGCGGCGGCTGGTGGCGGCCGGGTCCCTCGTCATGGCGGTCGGCATGACGGTGGTGCTGCTCACCATCGACCGCTACGGCAGCGGGCTGCACTCCTGGCAGTTGATCCCGGGGCTCGTCATCTCCGGCTTCGGCATGGCGATGGTGGCCGGCACGCTGGTCAACATCGTGCTGGCGAAGGTGCCGCGGGAGCACTCCGGACCGGCCTCGTCCCTGGTCAACACCACCATCCAGGTGGGCGTGGCGGCCGGTGTGGCGCTCATCGGCACCGTGTACTTCGGGCAGTTGGAGGACGGGCACTCTCCGGTGCGTTCGGCGGAGGTCGGGCTGTGGGTGGTCGTCGGGCTGTATGTGCTGTCGGCGGCGGTGGCGTTCGTACTGCCCGCCGGGCGGGTGGAGCCCATCGACGAGACGGCCGAGGAGGCGACCGCCGAAGTGCGGGTGGACGCGGCGGGTCCGGGCGACAGCGGGGTGGCGACGCCCGCGGCGCGGCCGTCGGTGCGGCAGCCCTGAGGCCTTCGTGCGGATGAGGCCGGATCAGCCCGGCCCGATCCGGACGAGAGGCCGTGGCGGTACTCCTGGTCGTCGGTGCGGACGCGCCGACGACCAGGAGGTTCCCGGACCCGGTCCGGTGGCGGGCCCCCGTCGCGCCACCGGACCGGCCCGTTTCCTCGAGTTCCTCGGGCGCCACGCCGGCCTCGGTGAGCGCGCGGCAGCACAGCCGTGCCCCGGAGCCTGCGCCGCAGCCCCTCCCATGTCGCCGCGCCGCCCCGCACCGCCGGTCCGGACATTCCCGCCACCCTCCTGCTGCCCGCCGAAAGTCACCTCAGGGTCGGCGGCGCGGGTCGAGCTCCTCTGGAGAGCCGGTGGAGGGCGGGTCAGGCCATCCAGAAGAAGACGGCCGTCATACGCCTCTCCGCCAGGTCGCTGCCCCAGTAACCGGTCGCGCTGTGCATGATGTTGGCCTTGTAGAGGAGCAGCCGGTTGTAGCGCTGGGGGACGCGGATGTCCTCGGTGAACGCGTCCGAGGGAACGTACCGCGTACCCAGCGCCTCGACCAGGTTGTTGTGCGGTGCCTGGACCATGTTGCCGCCGAGGACGCCGCCGGGCAGGTTCTGCCGGTAGAAGCTCGTACCGCAGTCCTTGGGGATGTTCGGGCTGAGGTAGAGCACTGCGGCATAGCGGCACAGGGCACGCGAGTCGGTGTGCGGACGTGGTTCGCCCTCGGTTCTGCCGACGACCTGGACACAGTTGTGGTTCAGGGTGCCGCCGCCGGGCGCGGTCTCCTGCCACAGCTTCCGCGCGCCGGTCTCCCGGCACACCAGCCGTTCGAGCCGGGCGAGTTCACCCGGTTCGAGCCCCGGCATGGTCCGCAGCCCCGGCCAGCTCTCCTGTGTGTAGGGGTACCCCTTGGTCCAGTCGTCCTCGTCTCTGGCGAGACAACGGGCCCGTATCTCGTCCACGTTGGGCAGGACGTCGTCGAGGATCCAGTAGTCACGGCCGCGCGTGGGCTTGCGATACGGGAGCACGGGCAGGCGTGAGAGCGGGGGTTGTGGGGGCACGGGGGTGAACATACATTCCGAGATCGCCACCGTTCTCTCTTCCGTTGGTCAACGTTCCGCCAACTCGACCGCCCTTGAACTGGGGGAATTCCGGGGGCCCGACGCCCCCGCGGTGGTACGTCGCAGGCGCTGTCTCCGAGCCGGGCCTCCGAACGCCGCGCGGGCGCGGTGGCCTTCGCGCGCTCAGTCGCCGCCCACCCGGACCGTCTCCACCCAGGAGGGTGGTGGCTCGGCCCCTTCGCCGATCAGTGCGGCGATCAGCCGACAGGACGCGGGCTCCGCGGGCCACGGGGTCAGTCCGTCGGTGAGTACGACCACGATGCCAGGGCGGTCGGGCCGTGCCAGTGCCGCGTCGATGCCCACCCGCATGTCGGTGCCGCCCCCACCGGCCAGCGTGACCTCGTCCACAGAGGTCACCCGGGACACCGCCTGCACATCGGCGTCGCAGGCCAGTACGGTGACGCGATTGCCGCGCAACCCGACCTCACTCAGCACGCCGGTGATCTCTCCGAGGGCGGCGTCGAGTTCCTCCTCCCCCATCGAGCCGGAGGTGTCGACGACCACGGCCACCCGGGGAAGCGGCCGGCGCAGGCTGGGCAGGACGATGCCGCGCAGTGCCGGGGTACGGCGCGACGGACGACGGTAGGTGTAGTCGACGGCCCCGCCCGCCCAGGCTGCCGCCTCACGGACGGCCCCGGCGAGGACCTGCCGCCAGTCCACGGTGGGCTCCAGAACCTGCTCGGCCCAGCGCTGCCAGCCACCCGGGAGGGTGCCCCGGCCCCGCTGGTGGGCCCGCATCGCCTCGGCGGTGGTCCGGCGCAACGCCTCCGCCTCGGCGGGGCCGAGCCGCGCGGGTCCGTCGTTCCCGTCGAGCTCCCACGGTGCCGGAGAGCCATGGGCTCCCGAGCCGCAGTCGAGCGACAGATCGTGGCTGTGCGGTATGCGGGAGAGGTACGCCTCGAACATGCCGCCCGTGGGCAGTCCGAAGAGGCGTGGTTCCATCCGGCCGGCGGGCAGCGGAAGGCCGTCCGCGATCAGGTCGTCGTTGATCTCGCAGTCCTGTGCGACATTGAGCCGGAGAGCGTCCCGCTGGTCGCCCGCGGGCAGTCGGCCGGCACGGCCGTGGTGGTCACGCAGCAGATGTGCCACCTCATGGATCCACACCGCCGCCAGTTCGTCGACCGGCGTGGCCCGGACGAATCCGGGCGAGACATAACAGCGCCAGTGACGGTCCACCCCCATGGTCGGGACCCGCGAACTCGGCACGACGGTGAGGGCGTACAACGCGGAGGCGAGGTACGGCCGGTCGGTGGCCGCCCGGTAGCGGGCGGCGAGCAGCTTGGTCATGTCGATCCGGTCGGGGTCTTTGTGAGGCTGCGTCATGTGCCGTGCCCTCGCCGGCCCGATCAGTTGCCGCCGGGCAGCGCGCCGGACAGCTGCAGCAGGTCGAGAAAGGCGTCGATGCCGTCCGGCACGGGCCAGTCGGTGTCCCGGAGCGCGGCCAGATCGACCGCCGCGCGGGCGGCGACATCGGGCACCCCTCGGTCGACGGCCTTGGCCAGGACGGCCCAGCCGGCCTCCCAGCGCTCGCGGGTGAGGTGGCTCTGGACCGCGGCGACCACCGCGATGAGGAAGGCGAGCTGACGGTCTCCCCGCTCCGGCAGGGCGAAGGCGTCGGGGTCGGCCAGGACCCGGTCGGGATCGGGCAGGTCGAGATTCTCGAGGTAGGACAGAAACTCCATACCGGCCCCGTCCCCGACCGCTCCGGTGAGCGCGGCGGCCACCGCCTCGTGGCCGACTCCGGTCGCGTACCCGGTGGCGAGCAGCTTCAGCGCCATCTCCCAGGTGCGCGGCGAGGGCCAGGCGCGCCCCCGGGACTGCGCGTCCCCCGGCAGATGGTGGACCAGGCCGGGCCGAGCGGTGAGGAAGCCGGAGACCGCCCCACGTGCCCGGGCGACGGCGCCCGGCACCCTGGCGCGGTCGACGACCGGCACCGTGAACTGTGGCCAGGTGCCCGTCATCCCGCGTGCGACGGTGCGGGGGTCGTGCGTCCAGTGGAGGTGGACGAAGCGGTTGGCGAGCGGCGGGCTGAGGTGCCAGCCGTCGGCGGCGCTGGACGGCGGGTTGGCCGCGGCGACGATCCTGACCGGCTCGGGCAGGACCAGGCTGCCGACACGGCGTTCGAGGACCACCCGCAGCAGTGCGGCCTGCACGGCCGGCGGGGCGGAGGACAGCTCGTCGAAGAAGAGCAGGCCCTGTCCGGTGCGGGCGAGTCGTACCGCCCAGTCCGGTGGGGCCATCGGCACACCGGTGGTGGCCGGGTCGTCGCCCACGATCGGCAGACCGGCGAAGTCGGACGGCTCATGGACGCTGGCGATGACGGTCTCCAGCGGGCAGCCGAGCCCGGCGGCGAGCTGCTCGATACCGGCCGACTTCCCGATACCGGGCTCGCCCCACAGCAGCACCGGCTGATTGGCCGTCACCGCCAGGGACAGGGCCTCCAGCTGAGGGTCGGCCGAGGGCTCGCCACGGCGGGCGCGGAGGCGGGCGTTGAGGTCGTCCGCCGCGTCCAGGGGGCTGGTCGTCACTGGTTCTCGTCCTCCGGACTTTCGTCCTCGTCCACGTACGCGTCGTGATACTCGTCCCACCACTCGTCGCCGACGCCCGGGTGCTCGGCGCGGACCCGCTGGGCGAGGAAGTCCAGGTCGGTCCGCTTGTACCGCCGGATCGTCTGGGCGAGCGACAGATCCATCTTGCTGTAGGCGTCGGTCGGCGCGACGACGTCGATCCGGGCGCCGGCCGTGAGCAGTGCCTCCACCAGCGCCCGCGAACCGCCGTCCTGGACGACCGAGTAGAGGGGCGTGCGACCCTGTCTGTCCTTCGCCTCCAGGCCGAGGCCGGCCTTCAGGAGCCGGGGCAGCAGCGCCTGGTGGTCCAGCAGGTGCAGCACATGCAGCAGCGTGCGCCCTCTTGCGTCACGGACCTGCGGATCCATGCCCGCGTCCAGCAGGGCCAGGACGCTCGGGGTGTCGCCGTGCTCCACGCACTGGAACAGTTCCTGCCGCTGGAGTCGCAGCGCCTTGGGCAGCCGGCCCTCGCCCGACCGCCATGCCTGCTGGACCGCGAAGCAGCCGGTGACCGCGCCGCCGAAGGCCCGCATCGCCTGCTCCCGGCGCTGCTCCTCCTCGGTGTGCGGCATGTCCAGCCGCCCTTCACGCACGATCAGTTGATGCCAGACGGCGTCCCGGCAGCGTACCCGGACGGGCTGTGGGGCGGCGGGTGCGGGCGGACCGACCGGACCTTCGCCGACGGGGAGTCGGGGGAACAGGGACGCGGCGACCAAGGGGTGCAGCTGGGCAGGCTCCACTCCCCCGACACGCAGCAGGTCGAGATCGGGGAGCCGCCGCCAGACGCCCTCGGCCAGGGCGGGCGTCGCCTCGGCCTCCGCGCGGCCCACCACCCGGGCCCTCAAGTCACCCCGTGGGCCGTTGCGTTCAAGGAGTACGACGCTGCTCCAGTCGCCGGCCACGAGCCACCGTTCGTCACCGGTGCGGGCCGTGATGCGCCGGAGTTCACGGTCGAGGCCGGCCAGATCGAGCGCCAGCCGCTCCACGATGGGAAGAGGTTCCCGCTCATGCCACTTGTTGATCTTGACGGGGACGAGGTCAAGGCCGATGCCTGCGGCGGCGAACCCGGCCTCGACGCCGTCCCGTTCGCGGAGCAACGTGATCCATTCGGTGCGGGCGGCGATGTCGTCGGGACCGGGGTCCTCGACCGGAAGCCGGGCCGGATCGCGCGGGGTGCCGTCGGGAAGGAAGAACGGTGCGCGGTCCGGACCGCCGCCGCAGCGCTCCCGGAGCTCGTGCGCGTACCGGGCGTCCCACAGATGGCGGGCCACGGTCCAGTCCTCGACCCCGGGGGCCGACCGGTACGACCCGGTCCCCGGGCGGGGCTTCCCGAATCGGAGCGACACCCGCTGAGGCCCCTTGGTCATCGCGGGTGTGGTCAGATGCAACTGCGCGTCGCTGGTGCCGTATTCGGCCAGGACCACGGTTCGCGCCGTGGCCAGCGTCGTCCGCCCGCCCAGCGCCCGGGGCAGATGCCAGCGGACCAGGTCGGGCACCAGGTGCCGCAGGTCCTCCTCCAGCCGGACGGCGACCTGCCCGCCGTGCGTCCGGGAGATGTCCTCCAAGGTGAAGGTGACGTCCACCAGGCAGACGGCACAGGCTCCGGCCCAGTCGCCGGCGCGGCGACGGCGCTCCGACTGCTCGATCATCCACCGGGGCACGGCATGGCGCCGGATGCGCCGCCAGGACGACTGCTCGTCCCGGGGGAAGGCCGCAGGGACCGGGCGCGGGGTCACCGGTAGACGCTCCCTATCGCGCGCAGATCGGGGTGTGCGGCGGACGCGGGCCGCAGGCGGCGCGCGAAGGACCGCTTCACCTTGCGCGGCAGACCCGGCCCCAGCCCCACGTATTCCAGGCAGGACCGCTCCTCCACCGCGGACAGCAGGGCCTTGGCGCCTCGTCCAGTCAGGCCGGTGTGCCGCAGTTCCAGGCGGCGCAGCGGGCTGCCGGGCAGGGCCGCGGCCAGGGCGTGGACGCCTGCGTCGCCGGACGTGTTGGCGGGTGCGCCGAGGCTCCGCTCGGACGGCGGACGTCCCAGGTCGAGCATCTCGATACCGCCGAGAGCCCCCGCGAGGGCGCGCGTGCCGACGGGCCCGATGCCGTTGCCGCCCAGCCCGAGGCGGACCGGGCGGCCGGGGTCGCCGGCGACCGCGGCGAGGACGGCGGCGCCCTCGTCGCCGAGGTGGTTGGCGGGCAGATACAGTTCGCGGACCCCGGCGTCGCGGACGAGTGCGGCGAGCAGCGGCGCGGCCTCGGCGGTGAGCCCGTTGCCCCCGAGGAACAGCCGTTCCAGGGGACGGGAGCGTCCCGTCAGGGCCTCCAGGAGGGCGCGCAGCCCGTCGGGCCCGATCCCGGTGTTGACCAGATCGAGGGTGCGCAGCGTGGCGTTGGTGCGCAGCATCGCGGCCAGGGCGCGGACACCGTCGTCACCGGCCGGGTTGCGCTTGAGCCACAGGGCGTGGACGGTTTCGTCCGAGGCCAGCGTCTCGGCGAGGGCCGTGACACCGTCGGGGCCGATCCGGTTGCAGCCGAGGTAGAGCGTGCGCAGCCCGTGCCCGGGCACCAGGGCGTCGGCGACGGTACGGGCACCGCGGTCCCCGACGGCGTTGGTGCCCAGAAGCAGATGAACGGCGTGCGGCGAAGCGGCCGCCACGGGCAGCAGCCTGGTCGCGCCGGCCGCCCCGAGTCCCTGCTTGCACAGATCGATCCGCCCGTCCGCGCGCACCGTGCCGAGCGGAAACGCCTCGTCCGCGGCGACGGGCAGCGGCGACTCCAGCCGGACGAGGAGCGGATCGAGTCGCGCCGGATCGGCGAGTGGAAGGTCCGGATGCTCAACAGCAGGGCAGCGTACGGGTGTCGGCTGCGTCATCACCACTCCACCGGTCCGTCCTGGCCGACGCCCCGGTGCAGGGCGGACGGCGGAATCGCAAGGGTGGCAAGGCCGGTCGGATTCGAACCGACGTCCTCCAGCTCGCAGCTAGGGCGCGACGACCTCTGCGCTACGGCCTTGCCGCTGGTGAGCATAGTGGCTGCCGCAGACATGTTCGATCACGGGACGCGCCCGTGCCGGTGTCCGTGTCCGGCCTGAACCTGCGCGAGCAGCAGGGCCGTACGCGGGAAGCACCGGACCTGTGAGAAAAAGGCACCATGCTGCATCTGCGTCTGATAGCCCCGGTGGAGAAGACCGACGAGGTGGTGCGCCTGATCGAAGAGACGGTCGGCACCACCCATCTGATCGTGGTGCGGGGTGCCGCCCGCAATCCCGCCGGGGACGTGGTGATGTGCGACGTCGCCCGCGAGTCGGGAGAGGAACTGATCGGCGGACTGAAGGGTCTGGGGCTGGAGGAGACGGGTTCGATCGCGATCGAGAACATCGACCTGTCGCTGTCCCGGCGCGCCGACAAGGCCGAGGAGGAGGCACCGGGCGACGGCGCGGACGCGGTGCTGTGGGAACAGCTCGCGGACGAGACGCACGAGGAGTCGACGCTCTCGGTCACCTATGTCGCCTTCATCACCCTCGCCACGATGATCGCGGCCTGCGGTGTCGTCCTCGACAACGCGATCCTGATCGTGGGCGCGATGGCGGTGGGCCCGGAGTTCGGCCCGCTGGCGGGAATCAGCACGGCGCTGGTGCAGCGGACGCCACGGCAGGCACTCCGCTCGCTGACCGCGCTGCTGGTGGGCTTCGCGGCAGCCATGCTGGTGACGGTCGGCTTCACCTACTTCATGGACGCGTTGGACCTGTTCAGCAAGGTCCAACTGGAGGCCGTGCGCCCGAACACCAACTTCATCTACCATCCGGACCCGTTCTCGTTCGTGGTCGCCGTCCTGGCGGGCATCGCCGGCACGCTGTCGCTGACGTCCGCGAAGTCGGGTGCGCTGGTCGGCGTCGCGATCTCGGTGACCACCGTCCCCGCGGCGGCCAATGCGGCCGTGGCCTTCTCCTACGACGAGTACCGTCAGGCGTGGGGCTCCAGCGAACAGCTCCTGCTGAACCTGCTCGGCATCGTCCTGGCGAGCACGCTCACGCTGCTGGCCCAGAAGTGGCTCTGGTCCAGGCAGCACCGACGTGCCGCAAGGACGGAAAGGGTCCAGCCCCAAGGCGGGTGACTCAAGGTGGTCGACGGTCGGGCTGCGGCTGAGTAATTCGTACATCTGCCCACGTCCGACCGGGCACGATATCGCTCATGACAGCAACGCCCCCTCAGCTCTCCGGGCTTCCCTATCACCGTATGGCCCGGTACACCGCTTTCCACCGCTGGTGGCGACCGCTGCTCGGCACTCTGCTGCTGGTCTGCGGGTCGGTCCTGGTCTCGGCCTTCCTGTACATCCTCGCCGATGTGCTCGGCAGGGCCGCCGGCTACCCGGAACTGCCGAACGGGGACGTCGACTTCGGTCCGATTCCGGGCACGGCCATGGATCTGGCGTTCATAGCCCTGGATCTTCCGCTGGTCCTGCTGACCGTCCGCTGGGTGGGCCGGCGTCCGGCCGGCACGGTGTCGTCGGTGACCGGGCGTCCGCGGTGGCGATGGCTGGCCTGGTGCCTGCTGGCAGCGGTCCCCGCCATGATGCTGCTGCCGGCGGTCTCGATCTTTCTTCCGGACGAGCAGGGCGACGCCGGAGCGGCCGATGTATGGGTGGGGTGGCAGACGTTCCTCCTCTCCCTGGCCATGTTGGCCGCCCTGGTGCCTCTGCAGGCCGCGGCGGAGGAGTATGTCTTCCGGGGCTGGCTGTTGCAGGCGGCAGGGAGCTTCGTCCGCTCCCCGTGGTTCGCGGTGCTGCCGCAGGCGGTGCTCTTCGCGGCCGCGCACGGCTGGGGAACGGCCTGGGGCTTCGCCGATCTGGTGTTCTTCGGCCTGGTGGCCGGCTGGCTGACCATCCGCACGGGTGGCCTGGAGGCATCCGTCGCCCTGCATGTGATGAACAACCTGCTGGCCTTCGGTCTGTCCGCCGCGTTCGTGGACGGCCTCGCGTCCGACGACACGGCGGCCGACGCCCCCTGGCAACTGGCCGTCGCCGACATGTCGACGGTCGCGGTCTATGCCGCGATCGTGCTGTGGCTGGCCCGGCGCCGTGCTCCGCTGAACGTGTCTCCCCCGGCCCCGGCACCGACCGCGCCCTCCCTTCCGTACCCGCAGGCACCGCATCCGTACGGCCCGTACGGCCCGTACGCGCAACCGCAGGGTCCCTACGGCCCGTACGCGCAACCGCAGGGCCCGTACGGCTCGTACGCGCAGCCGCAGAGTCCCTACGGGCCGTACCAGCAATCGCAGGGCATGTACGGGCCGTACGGAACGCCGCCACCGGCCCCGGACGTGCCCGACGCCGGTGGGTCCGACGCCCGCGAGCAGCCGCCTCACCGGCGCGGCGAGCCTCGGGACGGCTGAGGCGCCGGGCTCGACACCGCTCGGCTGAGGACCATGTACAGGCGGTCGGTCACCCGGTCGCCGTGGGCGCGGCGGGCAGGTCGATCTCGGTGCGCATGCCGTCCGGCCAGACGAGCGTGATGAGCCGGCCGCCGTCGGGCGTCGGCCGCACCGTCAGTGCGGGGTCGGTGACGTCCGGGGCTCCCCGGTCCAGCAGCACCACTGCGGCGAGCACCTCGCCGTACGGCAGTTCTCCGTCCGTGGCGAGCCAGGGGATCGCCGTCCAGGAACCGAGGGGGCTGGTGCCCTGCTCGGTGGTGATCCCGGCATGGTCGAATCCGCGCAGGGTGCGCAGGCCCGAGCGCAGTGACGCCGTTCGGGCCTCGGCGGACGGGCCCGGCTCGCCGGGGGTGACCCGTGTGTCCGGCCGAGTGTCGGCCGCCACCGGCCAGCCGCCCAGGCGGACGGTGCGCCAGGACGGGTTCGCCCCGGTGGTCGCGGGTGCGTCGACCCGGGCGAGACGGATCTCCACCCCGTCGCGCAGCACCGAGGCGACGGTGACCGTCGGCCCCGGGGTCACCGGCCCCCGCCGTCCGGAGCCGTAGTCGGGGGAGTCGTCGGCGTCGGTGTCGACCCAGTGCGCCGGTCCGCGGGAGGCGGCGGCCAGTACGCCGCCCGGCAACTCCCGGGCGAAGAGCTGCTCGAACCCGGAGCGGTGGGAGGCCCGGCCGGCGTCGTCGAGCAGTACGACCGTGTTGTCCGTCGGTGAGGCCACCGCGTCCGCGGTCAGCGGGGGGACCGTGGCGGTGGAGTAGCCGAGCCGTGCGTACGGGGGCGAGTCCGCGCTGGTGTCGCCGGGGCGGGCATGGTCGGTGCCGTGGTTGAGGACCACCGCGATCCCGTCGCGGTGGCGGGCGGAGAGCAGCCAGCCGGGAGCGGTGAGGACCCGCTCCGTGTCGGCGATCTCGATGGGGAGTGGTAGTTCGGTGTCCGTCCACACCGGATGGCCGGCGGGCAGCATCAGTCCGAGCATGCCCTTGGACGCCCAGTACGGTGAGCCGGAGCCTGAGTAGGACTGGCGCATCGCCGGCCAGGGATGGTGCCAGCCGAGCGTCAGCAGCCCGTCCCGGTCGGGAGCGCCCCGGTCGGTGAAGTGCCGGACGATGCCTCCGGTCACGCGGCGTACCAGGCCCGGCGGTTGCCCTCCGGCTCCGGTGACCGCGCCGACCCAGAACGGCGCGGCGGCGGCGAACCGGTAGGTGAGGCTGCGGCCCTGCAGCAGCGGGGAGCCGTCCGCTCCGACCAGGCGCACCGCGTCGTCGAGGTAGTCACGCAGATCCGCCGCCCAGGTCTCGCGCAGCCGCGGCGGGCAGAGCGAGCCGGTGACGTCGAAAAGGTGGGCCCACAGCAGCGGGTAGAGGTGCAGGGCCCAGCCGGTGTAGTGGTCGTAGGAGCGTTCCTCGCCGTCGCTGAGCCAGCCGCCGGGCCTGCGCATCGCGGCGTGGAAATCGAGGTCCTCCTGGATGTCGGCGGCCGACCACGGGCCGCCCGCCTCGCGCAGGAAGGACTCCACGACGATCCTGAACCAGACCCAGTTGTTCCGCGGGTACGGCTGTCCGAGGACGGTCGCCAGCCAGTCGACGGTCCGCTCGCGCACCCCGTCGTCGAGCCGGTCCCACAGCCAGGGCCGGGTCAGTTGCAGCACCAGGGCTATGGACGCGGCCTCGACCTTGGCCTGGCCGAGTCGGTCGGGGCGCGGCCAGGCCTCCGGTGAACGGGGGTCGGTGCCCGCCGCCAGGCCGCGGGCGTACCGGTCCAGCAGTCCGCCGGGGTCGGCGCCCTTCTCCCCGGCGATCCGGAAGCCGGCCAGCAGAAAGGTGCGGGCGAAGCCCTCCAGGCCGTCGGAGTCGGTGCCGTACATGCTGGTGGGGCCCGGCAGGGCGATGCGGGCACCGGCCGGGGAGCGGTACGGCTCGAGGGCGGCGAGCATCCGGTCCGCGAGCGCGGTCCAGTGGTCGCGGGTCCACCCGGTGTACGGGGAGCGGATCCGGTCCTCCGGGACGGTCGTACGGGGGTGGATGGTCATGCCTGGGCTCCCACAGGGTCTCGATGGGCATGGCTGAGGGCGAGATCGGCGGCCGGTGCCACCGTCGTGAGCATCGCGTCGCTGTTGCGCCGTACGACGAAGAGGGTGCAGCCCGGCAGCACGGCGAGGCCGAGCAGGGGCGCCTGGTTGACGAGGACGAGGGTGATGCCGAGCAGAGCGAGGTTCAGCAGCCCCAGCCACCAGCGCCGCACCGAGGCGTAGCACGCGGTCAGCAGGGTGCGCGGTGAGATCCGCGGCTCGTCCCCCAGGGCGGCCATCGTCACGGTGCCGGAGCTCGCGGCGACGAGCGCGACGACGACCAGCAGCGGTACCAGGGCCGGCCCGGGTGCGGTCCTCCGGAGGACGGCCATGTCGGTGGCCGCCACCGCGACCAACAGCACCCATGGCGCCCAGCCGAGCAGCGCCGGGACGAACAGGCGCCGGTAGCCGCGGAACAGGTCGGCCACCGGGGCCCGGTCGTCCTCGATGGTCCGGCGCAGATAGTGGAAGGCGGCGGCGAGGGAGGGCCCGAGGCCGAAGGACAGCAGTACGAAGAAGACCGGGTACTGCCACGGCCGGTGCACCACGCCCAGGGCGAGCAGCAACGGCGCGTTCGTCACCGCCAGGCCCAGGTTGACGACCAGGACCCGGTGGATGTGCGACCAGACCAGCTCCCAGGACCCGTGGTCGAGATTGAGCCCGGGGCGCCGGCCGGCGACGGGGTTGTTCATGGCCGCCTCACTTCATTCCGCTGGTGGCGATGCCCTGGACGAAGTAGCGCTGTCCGGCCAGGAAGACGACCAGGATCGGCAGTACCGACACCACCGAACCGGTCATGATCATGGCGTACTGGGAGTCGTAGACGCCGACGAACTGCCGCAGTCCGAGCTGCACCGTCCACAGCTCGTTGTCGGTCAGGTAGATGAACGGCCCCATGTAGTCGTTCCAGGTGTTGACGAAGGTCAGCAGGGCGAGGCCGGCCAGCGCGGGCTTGGACAGGGGCAGCACGATCCGTGCCCAGATGCCGTACTCGCTGAGTCCGTCCAGCCGCGCTGCCTCGCTGATCTCGTCCGGGATCGTCAGGTAGTACTGGCGCATCAGGAACACCCCGAACGCGCCGAACGCCTGCAGCAGGATCAGCGAAAGGCGGGTGTTCACCAGTCCCAGGCGCTCCATGATGATGTACTGCGGCACCATGTACGCCTGCCACGGCACCGCGATGGTGCTGACATAGGCGAGGAACAGGGCATCGCGCCCGGGGAAACGGGTCTTGGCGAAGCCGTAGGCCGCGAAGCTCCCGGTCAGCACCTGCAGCCCGGTGATCGTGACACTGAGGAACAGCGAGTTCCCCAGGTAGGTGAGCAGCGGGATCCGGGTCCAGATGTGGGTGAAGTTGTCCCAGCGGAACTCCTCGGGGATCCATTGGATCGGCACCGTGAGCACGTCGCTGTCCCGTTTGACCGAGGAGACCAGCATCCAGGCGAAGGGGACCAGGATCGCCGCCGCCAGCGCGATCAGAGCCGCGTGGAGCAGGACGCGGCCCAGCAGCCGCACCGCCCGGCGGCGCGCGGCGGGACCGGAGCGGCCCGCCCCGTCACCGCCGAGTGGCCGCGCCGCCCCACCCGTTGTGCTGTCCTCGGGCAGCACGCTCGTGTTCATCGCTCGTTCCTCCGCTGGAACCGGAACTGGACCACGGTGATCGTCAGCACGATGACGAAGAGCACCAGGGAAATCGCCGAGGAGTAGCCGAAGCGCCCCTGCTTGATGCCCTCCCGGAAGATCACCTGGGACAGCACCAGGGTCGACCGGCCGGGACCTCCCTCGGTCATGATCTGCACCAGGTCGAAGACCTTGAAGCTGGAGATCGTCAGCATGACCAGCACAAAGAACGTGGTGGGCCGGAGGGCCGGGACGGTGATGTGCCGGAACCGCTGCCAGGGGCCGGCCCCGTCCACCCGCGCCGCCTCGTACAACTCCGCCGGGATGGCCTGGAGTCCGGCGAGATAGAGCACCATGTAGTAGCCCATGTCCCGCCACACACTGGTGATGACGACCGCGGGCATCGCCCAGTCGGTGGAGGTGGTCCACCCCGGTGGATGGCCGACCCCCACGGCCTTCAGCAGCTGGTTCACGGGGCCCAGGTCGGGGCTGAGGAGCATGTTCCACACCACTGCCACCGCGACCAGCGAGGTGACGTACGGGAAGAAGAAGGCCGTGCGCAGGAACCCGACGCCGCGGAGCTTCTGGTTGAGCAGCACGGCCAGGCCGAGGGACGCCGCCAGCGTGAGCGGGATATGGCCGACGGCGTACCACCCGGTGTTGCTCAGCGCGACCCAGAAGGTGTCGCTGTCGAGCATCCTGCGGAAGTTCTCGAGCCCGACCCACTGGGGCGTGGAGTAGGAGTTCCAGTCGGTGAACGCCAGCAGCAGCGTCGCGAGCACCGGTATCAGGGTCAGGGCCGCGAAACCGAGGAAGTTCGGAAGGATGAAACTCCAGCCGACCAGTGTGGTGCGCCGCTGTCGCCGCTTGAGTGCCGTCGCGCCGGACTCGGGGCTCATCCGACTTCGGACTTCACTCGGGAGTCCATCTCCTTGATGCCCGCGTCGAGCGACTTCTCGCCCGTCATCACGAGTTGGTGTTCCTCGGTGAGGATGGTGTCGACGTCGGAGGACTTCTCACTGATCGGCATCTCCAGCTTCACCGTGTCCGGGTGCATGGCCTTCTTGGTGAGGTCGTCGGAGGGCATGCCCTGGTTGGAGAAGTAGGTGTTCATGATCGCCTCGTCGGTGTAGGACGGGGTGATACCGATCTTCGCAACCGCGGCGGCACCCTCGGGACCGGACGCGAAGGAGAGGAACTTCCGGGCCGCGTCGGAGTTCTTCGCCTTCTTGTTGACGGCGAACGCGGTCGGTGCGCCGAACGTGGTCGCCTTGCCGTCGGCGGTGAGCTGCGGCAGCGGCGCCATGCCCCAGTCGTCCTTGAAGTTGCCCGCGGCCTTCTCCTGCAGCAGGACCGCGGCGAACCAGGTGCCCATCGGCATCATCACGGTCTTGTCGGTGGTGAACATCGTCTTGTAGGTGACCTTCTGGCTGTTGGCCGTGGCCCATGGCATGGCGGCACCGGACTTCTGCAGGTCGAGGGCCATGGCGTACTGGTCCTTGAAGAACCCGTAGTCACCCCCGAGCAGGTCACCACCGGTCTGCGCCGCCGCGATCGCCTGGACGAGGGAACGCCAGGTGTGCTGGTAGGTGCCGTAGACCTTCGACCCGCCGCTGCCCCTGGTCTGCTGCTTCGCCAGCGCGGCGTAGTCGGGCCAGGTCAGCCCGGACAGGTCAGCGCCGCTGTCCTTGAGCAGCGACTTGTTGTAGTAGAGGACGTAGAAATCCTGCCGGTAGGGCAGTGCGTAGTACTCGCCGTCCATGTCGTAGGCGTCGAGCCCGCCGTACTTCGCCTTGTCCAGCTTGGCGGCCTCGTCGGTGACCGACTGCAGCTGACCCCGTGTCCCGAACCGGGCGTAGTCGGTGAGGGTCTTCATCGTCAGCACATCGGTGGTGTCACCACCGGCCAGCATGGTGGTGACCTTCTCGGAGTAGTCGTCGGAGAGGATGTCGACCGGGCGGACCTCGATGTCCGGGTACTTCGCCTTGAACCCGTCGATCAGCGCCTTGAACTCGGGTGTCTGGTCGTAGTTCCACAGGGCGATCCGGAGCACCTTCTTGCCGTCGGCGGTGGTGTCGGAACCACCGCTGCCGCACCCGGCGGTGAGCAGAGCCAGCGCAATGGCTGCCGTCAGGACCTTGGCGGGTCGTCTCATGGTGCGTATCTCCTTCGGTGTTCGGCGAATGGAAGACATCGGCTCAGGCACTCAGTCCAAGGGCCCAGGACTCCGCGGTGACCTCTCCCCGCAGCGGCTGCTGCCCGAGCCACCGGGCCAGCTCGTCGATGGTGTGGTCGGTGAGGCGCCCGATCTCCGAACCGAGCGACCCCGCCACATGCGGGGTGACCATGACCTGGGCCAGCCGCCGCAACGGTGAACTCGCGGGCAGCGGCTCCGGATCGGTCACATCGAGGATGGCGAAGAGGCGGCCGGACGCGCACTCGGCGGCGAGTGCGTCGGAGTCGACCAGGCTGCCGCGCGCCGTGTTGATGACCGTCGCATGGTCCGGAAGCAGACGCAGTTGCTCGGCACCGATGAGGTGCCGGGTCTCCTGCAACTCGGGGGCGTGCAGGGACAATACGTCGACTCTGGGCAGCAGCTCCCGCAGCTCGACCAGGGTCGCGCCGGCCGCCGCGACCTCCGCCGGATCGGCGTACGGATCCGCGACCAGACAGGTGGTGTCGTCGAGAACCTTGAGGAGTTCGACCACCTTGCGGCCGATGCGGGAGAATCCGACGATTCCCACGGTCTGCGCGAAGTTCGACAGGTCCCCGTAACCGGTCACCCTGCCCCACCCCTCATACGCGAGGCGCTCGTCGGCGGCGATGAAGGGAACCTTCTTGCCCGCGAAGATGATGGCCGCCAAGGTGTACTCGGCCACGGGAACGGCGTTGGTGTCGGCCGCGCTGGTGATCCGGATCCCCCGCCGCCACACATCGTCCCCCACCAGGCCCCGCACGCTGCCGGCGCAGTGCAGCACCATGCGCAGCGCGGGCGCCGCATCGAGCCGCTCCGGTGTCAGCCGGGGAGCCCCCCAGGACGTCAGCATCACCTCGACGTCCGCCAGCCGGGCCCGTACCGCCGGTGTGTCGAGGTCGTCGGTCCAGACCGGATCACCCAGCGTCACCAGGTCCGCCAGCCGCGCGAGACGGGCGGCGTCGAAGTGCGCTTCGAAGCTCTCCCTGCTCATCACGACCAATGCGGATGGGGTCGTCTGCATCAAGCGTCGAGTCCTTCCCTCGGCCGGTTCCACACCGGTGCCGGCGAGCGCCCCTTGCCGGTCGCGTGGGGAAAGAGATAGTGGTGATGGGCACAGACCCGCTACGGCTCGTACAGGAACGAAGCGATTCGTTCAGGGTCGAACACACAGGATCGGGGGAGGGTGGACCGATGGCCGGTGACCGGCTCTTCGCTCTGCAACGCAGGGAACGGCTCATGGACGAACTGCGCCAGCACGGCGCCGTCCGGGTCCGCGAGCTGGCCCTCATGCTCGAGGTCAGTGAACTGACGGTGCGGCGCGACATCGCCGCACTCGCCGACCGCGGTCTGCTCACCAAGGTGCACGGAGGCGCCACCCTCCCGACCGAGACCGACTCGGCTCCCCAGCGCCGGATCCGCCCCGGATCCACGCCGTTCACCATCGGCATGGTCGTCCCCTCGCTGGACTACTACTGGCCGGCCATCGTGACCGGCGCCCGGGCGGCCTCGGTCGCGTTGGGCGTCCAGATCCAGCTGCGCGGGTCCAGCTACGACCGGGCCGAGGACCGCAGGCAGATCAGCCGGCTGATCGAGGCCAAGCAGGTGCAGGGACTGCTGCTGGCGCCCAGCCTGGAGGCCGACGGCGCCGACGAGATGATCGACTGGATCGGCAGGCTGCCGGTGCCGACCATCCTCGTGGAACGGCAGACCCCGCCCTGGACCCCGACACCGCGACAGCTCGAATGGGTACGCAGCGACCACGCGCTGGGCCTGGAGACGGCAGTTCGCCATCTGCACGAACACGGCCACCGCCGGATCGGGTTGGTGCTCGCGAACGGCAGCCCGACCTCGACACACCTCGCCCAGGGCTGGCTGCGGGCCTGCGCGGAACTCGGCCTGCCCGGCGACTTCGTGGTCCGCGAGAGCGTGGCCCTCGACATACCCGGCCACCGGCAGATCATCGAGGAGATCCTGCTCCGCTGCCGCCGGTCCCGGACCACCGCGCTCATCGTGCACAGCGACCAGGACGCGATGTCCGTCGCCCAGTACGCCGCCGAACAGGGCATCGCGATCCCGGACGACCTGGCCCTCGTCAGTTACGACGACGAGGTGGCCCAGCTCGCCGAGCCGGCCATGACGGCGGTCCGCCCGCCCAAGGCCCGGGTGGGCCGGGTCGCCGTGGAGATGATGGTCTCCAGGCTGCTGGAGGGCAAACGCCGCCCGGCACAGCGCGTCCTGGTCCTGCCGGAGCTGATCATCCGCAACTCCTCGCTCAGGACGGGGACCGGCCGGTGACCGGGAGGGGACGGCCGAGGCCGCCGGCTCCGGTGGGGTCCGAAGCGTCTGAACGGGCCTGGCCGCCGAAGGCCTGCCGTCACAACCATCCGTTGCGCTGGGCCTGCAGGGCCAGTTGGAAACGGTTCGCGGCGCCGAGCCGGGCCATCAGGATCTGAAGGCGGCGGAACAGCGTACGGCGGCTGATTCCCAGTTCTCGGGCGATGAGGTCGTCGCTCGTACCGCCGGCCAGGAGCCACAGCAGACGGCGGTCGGCAGGGGGCAGACCCCCTGGGCGGGTCGTGCCGCCGTGGAAGGGCAGAGCCTGCTGCCACGACTGCTCGAACAACGCGATGAGGGCGGAGAGCAGACCGCACGGCTGTACGACCAGCATGGTGTTGTGCACGTCGGCCTCCTTGATCGACAGTGACACCAGCGCGTACGCCTCGTCGATGATCAGGAGCTTGACGGGGACGGACGGCAGCACTCTGGCCTGCTCACCGGCGTCGATGCACGGTTCGATGACATGTCTGAGGTGGTCCGGGCGTTCCAGCGACTCGCGGGAGTACACGACGCGTTGCGTGACACCGCGGGCCAGCGTGGCCAGTGCGTCGTCGGTGGCACCAGCCACGGGAGAGTAGGGGGGTGACTCCAACTGCCGGATCTGGTGGCGGGCACTGGCCCAGGCCTGCCGCATCCTGGGGCCGACGGCGTCGCCGGTGACGATCTCGACGAGGTGGTCGTCGTGGGCCGCGAGCCGCCGGCGCCGGAACGAGTCGAAGGCGCCCGAGACCGCGATGCGGGACTTCTCGACATCGGCCACACGACGCCGGGCGAGGACCTCGAGACCGGCGGCCGGCACCACCGGCGCCACCACATCCTCGTCCCTCTCGGCGGCAGCGGCCAGACCGGCGTCGACGAGCTCGGCGTACGCCGCGGCCAGGCCGGGGCCGTCCAGACCGGCCGCGGCGGCGATCTCGCTCAGCGGCGCGGGGGCCAGCTCCAGCAGGGTGAGATAGACCCGGGTAGCCGCCTGGCCGACGCCCAGGAGACGCAGTGCCTCGCCGAGATTCGCGTTCGTCATGAGCCGCATTATCGACGGCCGCGGCCGGCCGGGCGTGGCCGATCTGTGCCAGTGGCACCACTGCGCACCAAACGTGGGCGCCGCGGGATAACGTCACCGAGCCGTCGGCACGCGGCGGCGCTCGATTCCCAGGAAGGCGGACACCGTGGCGAAGGGCCGGAAGAACGGTTTGTACTCAGGGATCTCCGAGGAACTGTCCGCGTCGATGCGGACGGGCTGGGCGGACACCGAACGGCACGAACTGCCGCTCGACGAGCAGGCCCCGTACGCGGCCGCACGCCGGGCCGCGCTCTCCGCGCGCTTCCCGGGTGAACGGCTGGTGATCCCCTCGGGGAACCTCAAGGTCCGTTCGAACGACGACACCTACCCGTTCCGGCCGTACTCCGGCTATGTGCACATGACCGGCGACCAGGCCCGGGACGGCGCCCTTGTCCTCGAACCCCGGGCGGACGGCGGCCACGACGCCTACTGCTACCAGCTCCCACGGGACAGCAGGGACGACAACGAGTTCTGGACCGGTGCCACGGCAGAGCTGTGGATGGGCCGGCGCCGCTCCCTCGCCGAGGCGGAGCGCGTGCTCGGCCTGGAGTGCCGGGACGTCCGCACGGCGGCCGCCGACCTGGCAGCCGTCTCCGGCACACCGACCCGCATCGTCCGCGGTGTCGACCCGTCCCTGGAGGCCGCCGTCACCACCGAGGCGGAACGGGACGCGGAGCTGGAAGAGGCCCTCAGCGATCTACGCATCGTGAAGGACGAGTGGGAGATCAAGGAGATCCGCTCGGCCGTGGACTCCACGGTGCGCAGCTTCACGGATGTCGTCGGTGAGCTGTCGCGGGCGATCGCGTCGTCCGAGCGGTGGATCGAGGGCACCTTCTTCCGTCGCGCCCGCCTCGAGGGCAACGCCGTGGGCTATGGCACGATCTGCGCCGCGGGCGAGCACGCCACGATCATGCACTGGACCGACAACGACGGACCGGTCCGCCCCGGGGAACTGCTCCTGCTCGACGCGGGCGTGGAGTCACGGACCCTGTACACCGCCGACGTCACGCGCACTCTGCCGATCAGCGGCACCTTCACCCCCGTCCAGCGCCAGGTCTACGACGCGGTGTACGAGGCCCAGGAGGCGGGCATGGCGGCCGTCAAGCCGGGTGCCGCGTATCGGGACTTCCATGAGGCGGCCCAGCGTTCCCTGGCGGCACGGCTGGTCGAGTGGGGTTTCATCGAGGGGCCTGCCGACCGCGCCTACGAGCTGGGCCTCCAGCGCCGCTTCACGATGGCCGGTACCGGTCATATGCTCGGCCTGGACGTCCACGACTGCGCACAGGCCCGGACCGAGGAGTACGTCGACGGCGTACTGGAGCCGGGCATGGTGCTCACCGTCGAGCCCGGCCTGTACTTCCAGCCGGACGACCTGACCGTGCCTCAGGAGTGGCGCGGCATCGGCGTACGCATCGAGGACGACCTGCTCGTCACCGCCGACGGCCACGAGAATCTGTCCGCGGGCCTGCCACGGTCCGCGGCTGAGGTCGAATCATGGATGGCCCGCTTCGGGGGCTGAACACACCGAGAACCGAACCGAGGGCAGGACCACTGCCGTTGCCGTCCACTACTACCGTCACCCCCACGCTGAAGCCCCGCCAGGACACACCTGACGGGGCTTCAATTTCACTATGGCTACCGGTCCGCCCGTACCCGGAAAACCTTGCCGCCCTTGATTGCGTCAGGACTAGGGGATTCCTGCATCAGGGGGCTTGACTCTGTAGCGAGGATAAAAACTTCAGCCCAGAAGATACAGCCCGCAACAATATAATCAAGCGGATTATCCTCGGAGACTCGAAAGAGTTTACTCTCTCGCCATCTACGCCCAGCCCTCTGCTCTTCAGTTCGCAAAACATCTGGGCCCGCATCCGACACACTAAGACCTAAGTACTGGTCGGCCAGCGAGATCCGGGAAACATCCTGGAATACGACATCGAAGACCCTAGGGACGCCCCCTTCCTCACCGCCCAAGAAACCGCGAATCAGGATTTTACTGTGGCCTACCTCAATAGCCCACGGTTTGAAAATTCCCCGGAGGCTCAGAGGGAGATGACCATCCACCAGCTGGTATGTCACTAGCTAAACTTACTCCTGCGAGATCTCAAAATCACGCGGTGCTTTTGCAGCGAGTCACGGTACCTGAACTCAAGTTGCACCTGAACGTAAGCCTCGTGCTCCCCGGAGGAGTCGGCCACTTCGAGCTGTCGATCGTCGAGAAGCGCCCCACCGCCTGAGTCAGCCCCGATAGCGACGATCCGAAGCCTTCCGTCTCCTCGGCAATCCGACGCGCGGTACGTGCCGCCGCCTCCACCTTCTGCTTCCTGGACATGGTCACCTTTCAGCTCCGGTACTACACGCCCGATAGTGCTCAGGCAGACCTAGGAGTTGGGGCCGATCCCGAGCGCCCCTTCCAGTGCCTCCTTCATGTCTTGCTCGCTATAATAGGGAAGCCCCTCCCCTGGGCGATACAGGGAAACCGCCTCAGTCAATTTCTCATATAGATCCGCGTCAAGGAATTCAGAGATCAGGATATTTTCAATCTTCCCTACCAATCTCATCGACCGGTCACGACCATCAATGAATTCCTGCGCGAGTTCCTTGATTTCCTCTATCGGTTTCACGGCACCTTTACTTCCTTGGGGACCATGACCGTCCCGTTCGTCATGGAGCACGCGCCCCCACGGTCCACGCCCTCAGGGCTCCTCAGGTCCCGCGGATGGCCGTTCTGGCGTCTTTAGCGGCCAACGAAAAGAGAGGTGATCGCCAACACAAAGGCTATCGCCATGGATATTTCGACGACCATGTCTCGAACAATCCCGCGCCCCACGACTGGGTTGACATCCTGTGTGCGGCGAGCCTTTTTCTTGGCCTTATTGATCACCTTCGCCGCCCTTTCCGCCGTACGGAAATGTTGATCTATGAGCGATCCGGCAAATCCGATTGAGTAAACCTCGGCGTCTTGCTCGAGAGCCCCCTTGACATACACCGCCAGACCTCGGCCGCGCCCCGCCTCTGCCTTTTTCAGGAGGCTGTAAGGAATCTCGCGCCAGAACACGCAATTCACAACCAGGATCCCCGTAGACGTCAGGTGCACACGGGACCTTACCAAACTGTACACGGCGGCACCCAAAACGAGAGCCATCACCGCCACCTGCAGCCCATCCGTTTCCCTTTTCCTGAACCCGTCCAAAGCGGCGTCAGCAGCCACACCTACGTACACAATGGGCGTGAGCCACGAAAGCAGCTTGAACGACCTTCTCCAGAGAATCACCCCGGACTTGATGCTGCGGTAACGCCCCACTCGTCTCACTCCTTCATTGACAGGGTGGCCGGCAGGGCGATCACCTGCCAACTTCCTCCTGACTGCCCCATACGACACGAACAGCAAATAACCAGAGCCTTGCATGGGCCCAATATGACTACCGAACCAGAGGCTCTACCGCAAGAAAGAGGAACGCTAGAACAAGCGCGCCGTCTGCTGTCCAGCATCTGCGAAAGCTACGGCTCAAAACAGCTCCAGTCCCCGCTGCTAACGCACTCGCACCGCCAACCGTCCCTCAGAATCCCTGCGAAAGCTGCGAGTTGACTGACCGCGCCCAGCCGGGCAAGCATCGCAGCCAGCACCGCACGGATCCACTCCGAGCAGTTCCAGGCCCGCCAGGCGATCAAGGTATGCAGGTGGCGGTTCGCCCGCTGCCAGGCCGCTCTCGACGCCGGAGCCGATCCGGGCGTCGTCACCCAGTGAGCCTTTGCCAACTTGCCTCGTGAGCTGGTCAGTTGGGTCGACAGATGAGTGAAGCCCCTGGTAGACGGGTTCACGACCAAGATCACCCGGTACCCACCAGAGGCTTCGCATGCTTGTCTACCCGTGTGGGCTGGACGTGTCCAGTCGATCCCTGTCCTTCCTCGCTGCTCGCCTGCGAGAACACCATCGTCGGATCAAGAGCCGCTGGCGCCGGCTCCCGGTCGGCCGTCAAGCCCTGCTGGTGTTGGCGCATCTGCGGAACGGAACCACGTACGCCCAGCTCGCGGCGGGTTTCGGGGTCGGGACGAGCACGGTCTACCGCTACATCAGCGAGGCCGTCGACCTGCTGGCCGCACTGGCACCGACCCTCGACGAGGCCGTCCGGGCTGCTTCGACGAAAGCGTACGTCCTGCTCGACGGGACGCTCCTCCCCATCGACCGGATCGCCGCCGACCGGCCCTTCTACTCGGGGAAGCATAAGAAGCACGGCATGAACGTGCAGGTCATCGCCGATCCGTTCGGCCGGCTGCTATGGGCCTCGCCCGCACTGCCAGGAGCCGTTCACGACGTTCGGGCGGCCCGCGAACACGGCATCATCAACGCCCTCGACCAGGCCCGAATCCCTTGCTGGGCGGACAAGGGCTACCAGGGCGCCCGCGGTACGGTCCGGGTTCCGTTCCGCGGCCGATGGGAGACACTTTCCACAGGTCAGCAGGCCGTGAACCGATCCCAGGCCAAAATCCGTGCCCTCGTCGAACAAGCCATGGCTACCCTCAAGAACTGGCGACTCCTTCGCAAACTCCGCTGCTCGACCACCCGCATCACGGGCCTGGTCCAAGCTGTCCTCACCCTGCATCACGCCAGCTCACCAGCAGGTTGAAAAGACCTCAGTGGATCAACGCGGCGCAGCAAGACAAGGACGCGGTGCAGAAGAAGCTCGAGGTGCCGCCCGCAGTCAGCCTGAAGAAGGAATCTCCCGTCACCACCGACCAGATCCAGGCGATCGCTGAGAGGCTCGGCGACATCGCACAGCTGATCCAAGCCGCCGATGCCTGGACATCGCCTTCAGCTACGAACACAAAGAGGACCACGACCGTCAGGTCGAGGTCCTCTTCTGCGTATCCTCAGTGATTGTGGGACGTTCACGAGATCCTTTGACCAGCCGCAACAGGACTTATTGATGTTGAGGTTCCCGCGAGCCGCAAGATCATCCCTCGAGAATATGCACACGCAATTGTTTTGATGGGATGCGCTGTGCCCGTGAGGTGGCTCGTCCGCGCAGCTTCCATGCAGGCACGCTCTGTGTCTCACAGCTCGCACAGGCTGCTTGAGCTGGAGGACCCCGATTTCACCTTGGACCAAGCTAGGCCGGTCGCAAAAGGCCAGCATCACCCTCAGCTACGTCGACCGGGTGGCCGTAGGGCCACCATCGCGTTCGAGGTTTCGGGCAACCCCGCACCACGCACCACGTGAGTGCGAGCGCGCCTACGCCTACGCGGACAACGCAGGGAACACGACCACCGAGCCGTCCTTGTTGCGGGCAATCTCAATCGCCACGTCTGTCGTGCGGCTGTCGACCATGACGCCGTCGCCCAGCTTGCGAATCCGGTTTGCCGCGCGCATCAGGCGATCGACTTCACCGGTCGTGAAGACGGGGCGCAGACCTTGCGGACCTGCCAGCTCCAGCGCCGACAAGCGCTCCAGGACACCGGCAATGCTCGACTCCAGTTCGTCGAGGCGCTGCTGGTCGCGCTTGAGCTCGCGAGTGAAGTTCTCGAACAAGTTGTCAGGGTGGTCCTGGGCATGCTCGACAGCCTGCAGGACGACAACCCGCCGCTTCAGCGCAATGGCCAGGGCAGCGAGTTCGAGGTGGGCGCGGAACATGCCGCCATGCTCGTCGATGCCGGGGAATGACTTGGCCAGCGTGCTGATCTCGACGGACTTGCCCTCGGGCAGCTTGTCGAGTGCGCTCCGCCACCGGGCAAGGCGGCGGTCAGCGGCGCCCAGCGCCGTGTTGATGGCGTGTACTGCCGAGTCCAGTCCCAGGGAGGCTCCGAGCTTGCCCTGGTCGAGCAGAATGGCGGTGGCTTTGTCGATGGCATCGCGGCAGCCGTCGAGGTCGCTGTGCTCCTCTTCGAGCTTCTGTTCGTGCAGCTGCTCCAGCAGCTCTGTGATGTGCTCGATAGCCTGCTGGCGCTTGTAGTCGGCATGCGCGCTCACGCCCACCGCTACGGCCATGAGCACGAGCGGCGCGGCCACGGTGAGCGCCGCGCTGCCCGCGGCCGCGACGCCGGCTGTCGCACCGGCTCCGCCGACCGCGCCTGCTGCCGCCGCTTTGCCGACTGGCACGAACGTCGCATTGGCGGCGATGCCCGTCGAGTTCATGAGTGCACTGTGGATGCCACCGGCCGCCGCCCTCGACGCCATCGGGCGAACGATGCCCTGGCCGAACTGGGCGGCAACCTTCGCCGGAACCACCATGCGATACAGGTTTTCGCCGGCAGCGGTCGCCCTGGCCGCCGTAAGGGAACTTCGCGTCGATTGCGTGATGAACTGTGACAGGTGCTGCGCCAGGGGACTCGCGGCATCGAGCGGGATACCTCGGCTGTGATCGAGCTTGTCGGGCAGCGGATGCACCTCAAGTGTGGTGATCGGCGCGTCGGCCAGGGCGGCCAGCACACCGCGCAGTTCAGCCAGGCGCTCAGTCGTCATCGGCTCGCCTCCGGCCAATGCCGGCACCCGGACGTCACCGGTCGCCAGCGTCCACACCGGAACGACTGAGCCCTTTCCAACTTGAGGTCCGAGCTTGGCAGTTGGGCTGACAACGTGGTGAAGCCCCTGGTAGATGGGTTTTCGACCAAGAGAACCGTCTCCACCAGAGGCTTCACGTGCTTGTTTACCCGTCCGGCATCGACGTGTCCAGCTCTGCCCTTCGCTTCCTCGCTCAGGAGTTGCGGCGGCACCGCCGTGTGATCGGTTCCCGTTGGCGGCGGCTGAGCGCCGGTCGTCAGGCCCTCCTCGCACTCGCCCATCTGCGGGTGGGGCATACCTATGCCCAGCTCGCGGCCGGATTCGGCGTCGGAACCACGACCGTATACCGCTACGTCACCGAGGCCGTCGACCTACTGGCCGCCCTCGCACCCAGCCTGGCCGACGCCGTCCGCACCGCGTCGGCGAAGGCGTATCTGCTCCTGGACGGCACACTCCTGCCGATCGACCGCATCGCCGCGGACCGGCCCTTCTACTCCGGCAAACACAAGAGGCACGGGATGAACGTGCAGGTCCTCGCCGATCCCTTCGGCCGGCTGTTGCGGGCCTCGCCGGCCCTGCCCGGCGCCGTCCACGACGTCCGTGCGGCCCGCGAACACGGCATCGTCGACGCCCTTGCCGAGGCCGACATCAAGTGCTGGGCCGACAAAGGCTACCGGGGTGCCGGCGGCACGGTCCGTACCCCGTGCTGGGGGCGATGGGAGACCCTTTCCACAGGCCAGCAGGCGGTGAACCGGTCCCACGCGAAGATCCGCGCACTCGTCGAGCAGGCCATGGCCACCCTCAAGTCCTGGCGGCTCCTCCGCAAGATCCGGTGCTCGACCACCCGGATCACCTGCCTCGTCCAGGCCGTCCTCACTCTGCATCTGGCCAGCTCAGACCAATGATGGACAAGCCTCACTGCCTTGCGAGCGTCGGTCATCGTCTCCCCCTTGATTTCAACAACAGCCTACGGCTGACGTCCGACAAGAACGGCATGAACCTCGTGTATGCAGCTACGGGCTCTGTCTCCCGGTGAACTGACGGTCTCACAACGGAGGGACGACGCCCCCACCTGCAATGATCTGGCCGGGACCGACGGCTCGTGGTGCGGGCCGACGAGACCCGTTGGGCACGCGGGAATCGCACGCTGCTAAAGATCGCGGACACCGGCGGCCGCATAGCAGCCTCAAAGTCGCCCTGACCACAGCGCTCCCGCAAGGCATCTGAGATCCGGGAACTTGCAACCGTCCTGGATGTAGACGGCATGGCGAAGTCGGCTAACCTCGGGCTTTCACGAAGCGGGCTGTCCAAGGGCTGACCAGAAACGAGGAAAGCGCCCTTGACCTGCAACGATAGGACTTGCTGAGGGTCCTGTTGGCTGCAAGGAAAAGAGCACTTTCCAGGTGAGAGAGCCTATCTCGTCGTACCCGCGTGTCCGTGTCCAGGGGGACGGCCGTCAGGTGGTCTCGCAGGCAGGTTCGGTCCTGCTGGTGGAAACGGTCCGCAAGGCCGGTCTCGACCAGGTGATATCCGCCGTGCTTGCTCCGTGGCGGAGGCCGCGGGCCCTCCACGACCCGGGGAAGGTCGTCCTGGACCTCGCCCTGGCGGTCGCGATGGGCGGGGACTGCTTGGCCGACGTGGGCATGCTGCGGGCCGAGCCGGCCGTGTTCGGGCCGGTCGCCTCCGACCCGACGGTCTCCCGCCTGATCGACACCCTCGCCGCCTCCGGCGACACCGCCTTGCAGGCCATCCGGTCCGCTCGGGCCGAAGTCCGCGACAAAGTCTGGGAGTTGGCTGGCCGGAAGGCGCCAGACGCGGACGGGACGGTGACCATCGACCTGGACGGGGTGCTGGTGATCGCGCACTCCGACAAACAGGACGCCGCCCCGACCTGGAAGCGGACCTACGGCCACCACCCGCTGATGGGGTTCGTCGACCACGGCCCGGCCGGCACCGGGGAACCCGTCGCGGCCCTGCTCAGGCCCGGGAACGCGGGATCGAACACCGCCTGTGACCACATCACCGCAGCCCGCCTGGCCCTCGCTCAACTGCCGAAGAAGTACCGGCGCGGACGGCAGACCCTGATCCGCACCGACTCCGCAGGCGGCACCCACGACTTCGTCGCCTGGCTCGCCCAGCGCGGGCGCTGGCTGTCCTACTCCGTCGGCATGGTGATCACCGACGCGATCCACCAGCACGTGCTGAAGGTCCCGACCTCGGCCTGGACACCGGCCGTCGAGCCGGACGGCGAGATCCGGGACGGCGCCTGGGTTGCCGAACTCACCGGCGACGTCCTGGCCGGCTGGCCGAAGGGCATGCGGCTGATCGTCCGCAAGGAACGACCTCACCCGGGCGCCCAGTTGAGGCTCACCGACGCGGACGGCATGCGGCTGACCTGCTTCGCCACCAACACCGTTACCCGGCCGATCGCCGACCTCGAACTCCGTCACCGGCTGCGGGCCCGGGCCGAGGACCGCATCCGGGCCGCCCGGGCCACCGGGCTGCGGAACCTGCCCCTGCACCACACCGCCCAGAACCGCATCTGGCTCGAGATCGTCCAGATCGCGCTGGACCTGCTGGCCTGGATGCCGATGCTCGCGCTGACCGGCAAGGCCAGACTCTGGGAACCCCGCCGCCTGCGGCTCCGCCTGTTCACCGCGGCCGGGCAACTCGTCACCACCGGGCGCCGGCGGATCCTCCGTCTCGCCCGGCACTGGCCCTGGACCAGCCACATCACTGCCGCCCTCGACCGGCTCGCGCACCTCCCGAACCCCGGCTGACCAGCAGATTCCCTGTCCCGACAAGCAGCACCACCCGACCCGGAGCAGTGGAACCCGGCGCCTACCCGAGGCGACACCCGGGCCGCAGCCCTGCCCGCCCTCAACCGCAGAACGAGAAATGGTCCGCCAACTCCGTCGGCGGACCATCACGAAAGTTCGAGGCTAATGCGCTGTCTGTCGTCGCTGCCCATGGGATTCGTGAATCGATCGCCTGCGTCAGCACCGAACTCAACTCGGGCGATGCCGAAAGCCAAGTCGCGGACGGCCTTGAGGCGAGATCGGGCGCGTCCCGGCAACTTCCCGAATCCAGTCGACGGTACTGGCCCCTCGTCCGAAGTCAGCATCTACCCTGAGGCAGAGTCAGGCAGCTCCTGCCGATGCAAGGCTCCGGCAGCCGACAAGGGGTGGCAAGTGACAGCGGATGTCCGTGGGCCGGCATGGGCACTCGAGGGATTGGGCGTGCGGTCCGGGCGCTATCCCCTGGCGGTGGAGGGCCCGGTGATGCGGGCGGTGGACCGGTTGGTTCCCGGAGTGTCCACGGTGACCCGCTACATCCGTTACCACTCGCTGTATGCGGCGATCGCGGCGCATGCGGAACGGAACGCGTGGGACATCACCGCGTGCCGCCGGGCGGTCCGCCGCAGCGAGGTCCTGCTGGCGGCGCTTCAGCACCACACGGAGACAGATCCAGCATGGCTGGCCCACGGGGTCGACCGGGTGCGGCGCTTCTGCACGGGCGAACTGGAACTTGCGCGAGCCGCCGACGAGGAGCAGTTGAGCCAGTCGTACTCACCACGCCGCTGGGGCTTTTGGGACCAGTACGGCGGACCCGCCACGGTGCTCGGCACCGTGCACGCCCGGGACGGAGTGCTCAGACCCGGCTGGCACGCGTGCCCTCCCGCGGTCAAGGAGCTCTTCGCCCCTCTGCTGTCTCTCGCGGAGCGGGATGTCGTGTCCTTCGCCGACCTGGAGACAGCGGGGCAGGCGGCTCTTGGTGTCCCGTGTCCCGCCGAGCGGGCATGGCTGACGGACGTGCTGGCCGCAACTCGCGGTGGAGGAACCCACGCGCAGGGGGACTGGGAGGCGTCCGACCGCACTCGGCGTGCGACCCTCCGTATCCTCGGTCGGGCGATCGATCTCCACGGTCATGAGGGCGACGGGTATCAGGAGACGCTGCGCTCCGCGGTGGCCTTCGGTGGCGAGGCGACAACGGATCCCGCTCTGGCGGCGATTCCCGAGACGGCCGGTTGGCGGGGAGTGCTGCTGCGTCATTACTCCGTCGGCGCCTGGCGTCGGCTGTGGGCGGCACTGGTGGCCGGTGTCGGCTCCAAGGACGGCGAGGCCGACCGGTCGGCTGAGGAACTGCGCGACTGGCTGGCACAACAGGCCCCGGATGCGAATGTGCGGCGGGTCCTGGACGACCTGCCTCCGCTCAAGAACGCGGCAGGTCAGTTGCTGCCGGTCGAACGGCAACTCCTGACGCAGGGTGCCGATGCCCCGATAACCAATGTGCTGCTCCTGATGGTGGGTGCGCTGCGCTCCCGAGAGGGTCATCTGCCAGACGACGTACGGGCCGTCTTCCTGGGCCGTCAGCGGCGCTGGGCCGAGTTCCTCGACCCGACGTGGGTCGACGGCCTCATCGACGACTACGCCGACCGGCCGGTCCGCGACCTGGCCGCCCGGCTGGTGGACGACATGCTCGCCCAGTCCCGCAGAGTCGCCCTCGCGAAGCTGCGCACCGACCCCGCGACCGGCGGGCTGAAGATCTTCTCCCGTCTACACCTTCGCAACGAGCGTTATTTCAAGACCGGTGACGAAGGAGACTCCGACATCGGCACCCGCATCCCCCAACTGGGCTCCCTGGCGGCGCAGCTGGGGCTCTTCGCCGTCCGCGACAACTGCCACACCCTCACCGCGGAGGGACGGCGCATCCTGGAGACGAACCCATGAGCGCGGCACAGCACACCCGGTTCGCATCTCCCGTCACGCTGCTGAGAGAGTGGAGCGAACGCAGTGATCAGCAGGCGCTGCACGAAGCGCTCTTCCTCGGTTTCACAGTTGATCTTCCCTTCCTGGAGAAGGTCGCCATACCCGTCGCCCGTGGCCTTGGTGCCCGCACTGCGGTGATCGGTGATGCGGCCCAAGGGCTGTACGACCCGGTCGATGTGCGCATGGCCGGCCGCAGCTATCTGCACGGCCTGGCCTCCTGCCAGCGTGCGTTCCACCCCAAGGTCGTCCTTCTGGTCGGAGAACACGCCTGCCGGCTCGCAGTGGGTTCGGGGAACCCGACGCTGTCCGGCTGGGGCGCCAACGACGAGCTGTGGACGGTGGTGGAAACCGAGGACGACGACTCCCACGCGCTCCTGGCCGACCTCGCCGACTGGTTGGACGCACTGCCCTCCGCCGTGGAACTGGCCCCTTGGTCGGCGAGTCATCTGACGGAACTGGCTGCCCTTCTGACCGAACGGCATGTCAACGCCCCGGCCGGACCGGAATCAGGTGCCCGGCTTCTGCACAACCTCCAGGAGAGTCTGTTGGACCAACTGCCTCTCGGTCCTGTCGACGAACTGCACGCGTACGCCCCGTTCGTCGACGAGGCCGGTCATGCCCTCAGCGGGCTGGTCGGCCGTCTGACACCCCGCCGCACCGTCCTCGGGCTCCAGCCTCGCTGGTCCAGCTACGACGCCGGAGCGATCAAGAGGGCACTCGGCGGCTTCGACGCGCAGATCCGTTTCCTCGAGGAGACTCGGATGCGGCACGGCAAATTCGTCGAATGGCAGGTCGGCGGCCGCCGATACGCTCTCACCGGGAGCCCGAATCTCACCCGCGCCGCGCTGTGTACCAGCACCCGGGACGGCGGCAACTGCGAGCTCGCCGTAATCGCCGCCGACACCGCGCCGCTGCTTCCCGAACAGGGGCGCATCACCCAACTCGCGAGCCTGACGGGCCGCACCATCCGGCCCTTCCTGTCCACCGGTCACACGCTCGTCCTGTTGGGTGCGAAGACGGACAGCGAAGGCCTGCACGTCTCTCTGGCGCACCCGCAGCCCGTGCCCGTGGTGATCAGCACGTCTCCGGACGGTTCACCGGGTTCCTGGACGCAGACCGGAACCATTCCGGCGCGGTCGTCGGCCCGTTCCTTCCCGCTGCCCGAGGTTCCCGGTGCGGCGGTTCGCGCCACGTGCGCGCGCCCTGACGGCACCACAGCCGAATCCGCCGTCGTCTTCGTCTACAGCCCCGTGCACTGCGCCCGGCGCCACAGCGCCGACAGCGGTCCCCGGCTCAGATACGACTACACGGCGCAAACCCTGTTCGCCGACGAGCGTGCCGCACGCCGTTTCGAAACCGATCTGCTGCGCCTGCGCGAACTCACCGCCGGAACGTCCGCTCCCCGGGTGAGCCCGGCGGGTGAAACGACAGCCGGCTCGGTGACATCCAGCGGTGTCGACCGCTGGGACGCCTACCTCGCCGACTGCCGCCGGATGATCGGGGCGCCGTTGACGGATCTGGCGTTCGGTACCCCGCCGCTCGACCTGCCGCAGGCACCCTCGTCGCGGTGGATCGTGTCGGCGGTCACTCTTGGCGTGCGGGAGGAGGACGACGAAGAGCACGAGGACGGGACGGAGGAGGTGGACCTCCCCACCACGAGCGAGCCGCTCGCCCCGTACGTCGCGCCAGAGCAGCGTGCCCGTTGTCGCGCCTGGGCCCAGCGCTGGGTCGGGGCGCTCACGGGCCCTGCCGGTTCAGCCGCGGCACCGGTTCCGGTCCGGCTGCTCGTGGCCAACCTGTATGTCCAGCTGCTGGCCGCCGGAGTCTGGGACGAGCAGGACCAGAGCTGGCGCGACGGTCTCAGCCGCCTCCTCGAAGCACTCCGTTCCGAAGACCCAGCAGCCGAGGCGGATCACGAGACTCCGCCCGAGACCCGGCGACGGCTGGACGCGGTGGCGGCCGTGGTGATGACACTGCTCGTCCAGGACGCCACGTTCACCGGCGGCGGCGAGCACGACGTACTCGCGGCCCGCGCCTGGCACGGCAGCAAGGCGATGATCGCGCGTGCCGAGCCCGCCGAGGCGGAGGACCTGATGATCCCGCCGGAGCGGGCGCTCGCCCGCGTCGCGCCCTGGAGCGAGGTGGACAGACTCATCGCTCTGGCGCAGGAGGACGACCCCTACGCGGAGGTGATCGACGGGCTCACCGCGGCTGGCTGGTCGGTCGTGTGCGAGGACGGGCTCTGGGAGATCACGGGCTCCTTCGGCAATCCGCTTCCGGTCGTGGCCAAGGCCGCCGAACGACTCGGGCGGCACCAGGCCGACGGCGTGCTTGTACGAGCCCGCAGCAAGAGCCGCTGGGCCTTCATGGCGTGGGCGGACCCCTACTTGGTCCTGCTGAATCCCCCGGCGCGCGTCTGGTTCACCTACCAGGTACGCCCCCCTGCCACACCGGAATCACGGTTCAGTGGCGGCGACCTTTCCGCAGTGCCCGGCCGAGTCAGTTCGGCCCCGCTGCAGAAGGGCCCGCCGGAAGCGCTCATGAAGATTCTCGCCGAATCAGGCCTCACCTACCCGGAGTTGGTCAGTCGCCTGTTCACACTCGACACGTGACAGAGAAAGAAGGCGATCAGTGCCGTGACGCCGCCGGCGATGGACCGTGGAGCGGCTGAGTTCCCTTGATCGGCCTCGGACCGCACGTCCGGAGAAGTCGGTCTGTTCACCCGCCGGCTCAGCGCTTCGCCGTTGTCGGAGATTGCCGTCAGCAGGAGGTGGAAGTCCCAGCCGGGCGCGTGGCCGTGCCGTACGGCGTTGGCGGCGAGGCTCGATGGCCAGCTCGGCGGCGGCTGTGTCTCGAGCACCGAGTGCCCGTCATCTGCTGCGTGCTGCACTACCGGCCGGTCCCAGGTGATCACATAGTGTGATCTTCTTCAAAGCAGAGGAAGATCAGCAACCCACTGCGCCGCGCAACGATCCCTCGATAGAGTGATCTGTCTGACACTCTTGACGAGGAGCGATGGCATGAGCGTGGTGCAGGTCCGATACGTCCGTAAGGTGCTCGAAGAGCGCTTCACGGATCTGATCGACCTGACGGACAAGAAGTGGCCCACAGAGAAGCACCGCGAGGATGACTTCCTCAGCCGTAGCCTCGCCGCCCTAGCCACCCAAATCGAGCACCCGTGCAGCGACGGGATTGCCGCCCAGGCCGTCTTCGACGGGCAGGACGACCGCGGCTTGGACGCCATCGCTGTCGAACTACGGTCCTCTCAACCGCGGATCTCCCTCGTCCAGGCCAAGTGGAACCACCAGGGCAGAGCCAAGTTCGGCGAGGACGAAGTCCACAAGATGCTGCGCGGGCTGGATCTGATCCTGCACCTCGACTTCAACCGGTTCAATCGCCGCTTTCAGCGGCATGTACCACAGCTTGAGCAGGCCTTCGACACCGAGGGCGGAACTCCGAAGATCACCCTCGTGCTCGCGCTGGTGCGCACCGAGCCACTCAACTCCGAAGTGCTCCAGCTCCTCCAGGAGGGCATAGACAAGCACAACCGGATTGTGGACATGGTCGACTACAAGATCCTCGATCTGCGTGACTTCCACCGCGAGATCCTCGGCAACGCCGCTGCACCGAAGATCGACACCCGTGTGCGCCTCGAAGGCTTCGGATACGAGTCGATGCCGTACCAGGCCATGTACGGCACGATGTCCATACCGGAAGTCGCCGCCCTGTTCACCGAGCACCGCCGGGGGCTGTTCGCCAGGAACATCCGTGACGCCCTGGACCTGACCGATGTCAATATCAAGATCCGAAACACCCTGCTCGAACACCCCGAGCACTTCTGGTACTTCAGCAACGGCATCACGATGCTCTGCGATAACATCAAGCCAGCTGGGCCCTCGGTAGTGCCGGGTGGCGTGGGTGACTTCAACCTCAAGGGCGTCAGCGTGGTGAACGGGGCCCAGACCGTTAGCGCGATCCACAAGGCCTACACAACCGACGCCGAGAAGACCTCCAGAGGGCGGGTGTTGGTACGCCTGATCTCCCTGGAGAATTGCCCGCCCGGCTTTGGCGACCAGGTCACCATGAGTACGAACACGCAGAACCCCATCGAGGACCGCGACTTCAAGTCCCTCGATCCAGGCCAGATCAAGCTGCGCGAGGACTTCGCGCTCATTCTGCACCGCAGTTACGTCATCAAGCGTGGCGAGCCGAAACCCGACCGCGAGCACGGCTGCTCGATCACCGAGGCAGCCGAGGCACTTGCGGCCGCTCATCCCAACGCGGAGTTTGCCGCACTGGCCAAGCGCGACCTCTCCGCACTCTGGGGAGACGACACATATAAGGAGCTTTTCGGCTCTTCGCTCAATGTGCACAAGGTGTGGCGTTCCGTTCAACTGCTGCGTGCTGTCCGCGATCGACTCACCGAACTGCGGGATGGGCTGCGCGGACGGGCAGAGGCAGCGGCAAGTTACGGTGACCTCTTGATCGCTCATGTCGTGTACCGCCAGCTCGACACCAGCACCATCCAGGACCCGGACACCGACTGGGACGTGCAGCTCGCTCGCGTTCCCGCGCTCGTCGAGGACGCTCTCGGCTGGGCTCTGCAGGCCATCGATAAGGAGTACGGGCCCACCAGTCACATGATCGCGGCTGTACGGAATACCGAGCGCATGCAGAGGGTGGCGCGCACCGCCGTACGAGGCATGCTGGCCGGCCACCCCGCCCCGCCGTTGGACGCGGAGTACCAGGTCGCGGACAGCGACGAGCCGAAGGGCCGACAGGTGGATGCCGTTAAAACGCTGGTGACCGCCGACCGCATACCCGACGGCACGGTGCTGGAGTTCCGCCCGAGCAGCAGGCCGCAGCGTCGCGAGATGACGGAATGGCTGGCCGAGGAACCCGCCCGGGGTCTGGCCGTGTGGCGGAATTCCGCTTCGAAGCAGCTGCAGTGGCACGCCGATATGCAGTGGTACTCGCCCAGCGGTCTGGTACGGCAGATGCGCCGCATGGCGTCAGGGAAGGACATCGCCGCACAGGGCCCCGAGCACTGGTACGTCCCCGAAGAGGGATCACTCAGCTTCCTCGCCGACGCGGTGCGCGCCGAGCAAGGCCTGGTGGTGAGCGAGACAGACGAGGAAGGGTAAATCTCCCACCTGCTGTGACGCAGGTACCCTGCACGCCGCGTATCACACACCGTCCTGTCCTTCACGCTCAGCAGACGATTGTCAGTGGTGCCCAGTAGGCTCACCCCGCGTGCTGAAGAGCGGGGAGTGTCCGCTTCCGCGGCCGTAAAATCGCTGGTGGAGCGGGATCGGTCACTGGCCCATCTGCGCCGCATGAGCCCGGATACACAGAGATGAGTGGACCTTGATGGAGGAGTTGACCTTGGACCTGGAAATTCCGCGTCCTACGGAACCGGAAGTGTCCCCGGAGGCGGTGCCCCAGCCCCAGGTCACGACGCTCGGCGAGGGCCAGATCGTCGACTACATCACCAACACTCCGGTCAAGGACACCCCGAAGGAGAGGGTCCGCCAGCGCATCGCCCGTGCCCTGTTCCACGAGCACGGCATCTCACCGGGCGACATGGCGGCGGACTTTCCCATTACGGTCAGTACAGACGGTGCCCGTGCCCGGAAGAAGAAGGCCGACATCGCGATCTTCGTGCACGGCACAAAGCCGTCCGAGCGCTCCGAGGAGAACCTCCGGCGGGTCGTCGTCTGCAAGCCGGAGCCCAAGCGCGGCAAGAATGTGGTGAAGCTCCGTGAGCCTGCTCAGGCGCAGAAGGATCTTCAGGAGCTTAAGGATCTGCTCGGCGCTGAGGATCGCCCGCAGTGTACCGACGGCATGTGGACCGATGGGGTCGACTTCTTCTTCCTCAAGAAGATCGTCAACAAGTTCGGCGCAACGTATGAGGACCGCAGCGACTGGGACGTCGCGCCCGAGAGCGTCGGCAGCCGTACGGTCGTCTCCCATCAGCGGCTACGCCGAGCCGAGCCGGAGATGCTCAAGACGACCTTCCGCCGCTGCCACAACTACATTCACGGCAATGAAGGCATGCCGAAGGACGCCGCGTTCTGGCAGTTCCTCTACCTCCTCTTCGCCAAGATGTACGACGAGCGCAAGAGCCGCGGAACGGGCCGCGCCCGATTCCGGACGGACATGACTGAGCCGTTCTCCGACGAGGGCCGGGCCGCCATCCGGAAACGGATCGAGAGTCTCTTCGAGGAGGTCAAAGCCGAGTACGCGCCGCTGAACGTCTTCAAGCAGACGGACGAGATCACACTCTCCGACCGGGCCCTGGCGTTCATCGTGAGCGAGCTTGCCCCCTACGACCTCGGCGGCACCGACGTCGATGCCAAGGGCATCGCCTACCAGGAGCTGGTTGGCACCAACCTGCGCGGGGACCGGGGCCAGTACTTCACTCCCCGTGGCGCTGTTCGGCTGATGGTGGAGATTCTCAACCCGCAGGAGGACGAGACCGTCCTAGACCCGACCTGCGGCACCGGCGGCTTCCTTCAGGCCACGCTCAACCACCTGCACCACACCTGGCAGAAGGAAGACGGGACGTACGGCTTCCCGGACAGCCCCGAGCAGACGGAGCGCTACCGGGACAAGCTCCGTGCCTACGCCGACAAGCACCTGTTCGGTTCGGACTTCGACCCGTTCCTGGTGCGCGCCACCACCATGAACATCATGACCCTGGCGGACACCACGGGGAACGTCTTCCACATGGATTCCCTCGCCTTCCCGCGGGGGCATCTGTCGGGTGTGGAGCCCGCAAAGGCGAAGATCCCGCTCGGCGAGACCGTGGATGTGCTGCTCACCAACCCTCCCTTCGGCGCGGACATCCCGATCAGCGACGAATCGGTGCTGGGGTCGTTCCGCGACGGCGTCGCCAAGTCCTGGGGGCGAGACAAGGACACCGGCGAGCTCGTCGAGAGCATCAGCAAGCCGACGAGCATGGCTCCCGAAGAGCTGTTCATCCAGCGGGCCATTGAATGGGTCAAACCCGGAGGCCGTATCGGCATCGTCCTGCCCAACGGTGTTCTGTCCAACCCCGGCCCCACTGCCGAAGCGATCCGCCGCTACATCCTGGAGCAGTGCTGGGTCCTTGCCAGCGTCGAGCTGCCGGTGGAGACCTTCATCGTCGACGCCAACGTCAACATCCTGACTACGCTGCTCTTCCTGAAGAAGAAGACCGCCCAAGAGGTGCGCAACCACCGAATCGGCACCGAGAAGCCCTACCCGGTGTTCATGGCCGTCGCCGAAAAGGTGGGCTTCGACCGGCGCGGCAATGAGCTGTACAAGCGCCACCCGAATGGTGACGTGGTAATGGAGGCGACGGTTGAGCGTGAGCGGATCCGGATCAACGGAAAAGACGAGGTCCGCGAGCTGAAGCGGAGCCGGCCGGTCGTCGACAACGACCTGCCGGTCATCGCTGAGAAGTACCGGGAGTTCCGCGCGAAGTACCCCATGCCAGGGGCCGATCCCCGTGCCGCATCCGCTGGCAGCCCGGCATGATCACCAGAATCGAGGCGTACCAGTACCGCTGCTTCCGTGCGCTAGCTGTGGACCTCGGCCAGTTTCAAGTGCTCGCCGGACCCAACGGCGCCGGCAAGACGACGCTGCTGGACATCCCGGGGCTGCTGGGTGATCTGCTACGACCGCGGCAGACCGTAGCCGACGCGTTCCTCGTGCCGCAGGACAACGCGGCCGTCCCCCGCACACACACGCTCCGGGAGCTGGTGCACTGCAACCGTGGCAATACCTTCACGCTCACGGTGGAAGCACAGCTGCCCGACGAGCTCGCCCGGGAGTTCGCGGCGGAAACGGCCGGGCCGCACCCCCCAACCCACCTGCGGTACGAGGTGAGCCTGGAAATCTTCAACGACACGCTCCAGGTCGCCGAAGAGTATCTGTTGCTGTTCAACGAACATCGCAACCGGCCGCTGCTCGGCAGCACCCTGCAGGGACGGCCTACCGGCGCGAACCGGATGCCGGCGCACCGCGAATGGCGTTACGTCGTCCGTCGCGAGCGCGGCGACGACCCGTACTTCCGCCCGGAGCTGCCACGCAAGGCACCCGGTGCCACCAGGCGCGTCCCTGCGGACCAGCTCGCACTGGCGACGCTCCCGCAGGACCGCGACCAGTACCCCGCGGCCCTCTGGTTCATCGAGCTGGTCCAGCAGAACGCCGTCTCGTATGCCCCCGACTGGGGGATACTACGCAAGGCATCCCCTCCCGGCGACCGCCTGTTGCCGCTGCGTGGTGACGGCCGCAACGTCCCATGGTTGGCGCTCGGCCTGCGGGAACAGGATCCGGACAGCTACCAGGCGTGGGTGGAGCACATCCAGACCGCGCTGCCCCAGATCGACACGGTGGATGTGCGCGTACGGGACGAGGACCGTTACGCCTACTTCGACGTCCAGTACCAGGGGGGCCACCGCGTTACTAGCAGCGGCCTGTCCGATGGCACCCTACGGGTGCTGGCGCTGACCCTTTTGCCCTATCTTCCGGAACCTCCACGGATACTCGTCACCGAAGAACCTGAGAACGGCATCCATCCACGGGCGATCGAGACCGTCGTCCAGTCGCTGGCATCGATGTACGACACCCAGGTGTGGGTATCCACCCATTCGCCGCTGGTTCTGGCTCACGTAGAGCTGAGTGACGTGCTGGCCGCCCGCCTCAACGGTGACGGACAGGTCACCGTTGTCCCGGGCGACCAGCATCCGCGGCTCAAGGACTGGCAAGGGGCACTCGACATCGGCACGCTGTTCGCGGCGGGGGTACTGAGTTGACGACGGAACGACGGGTCATCTTCCTGCTGGCCGACGGGGCGATGGAACAGATGCTGCTCGGCTTCTTCGGCCGGGACCAATTCCACAAGCGGCTCGGTTGTGCCTCGTTCACGTACGAGACGGTCGTGGCCCCCACTAAGGATCCGGGCGTCTACAACACAGCACGTGAACTGCTCCGACCGTACGAGCGCGACGAGTCCTACGCCGTCGTACTCGTCGACGCCCAGTGGGAGGGCAGCCCCGGCGCAGCCGCGATCCGAGCGCGGGTCGAAGAACAGCTCGACGGGGTATGGAAGAGCTCCGCCGTGATCGTTCTTGACCCCGAGCTAGAGGTGTGGTTCTGGCGCGATCACCCCGAGCTCGGAACGGTACTGAATCTCCCCCGGCAGCACCGCGGCACGCCGGTCCGGGAGCTGTTGCCCGCCATGGGGCCCGCTTCCTGGCCACCTGGTAAGGCAAAACCGACCGACCCCAAAGAAGCGTTGCAATTCCTGCGGAAGAGCAAGCAGTATCGCGCGGACAAGTCCAACGCCGTCTTCAAGCGGGTTGCCGCGCTGTCCACCAACGGCTGCACCGATCCCGCGTTCCAGCGCCTACAGTCCATCCTCCGCACCTGGTTCCCCCCGGAGTACGCCTCGTGAAGCTTGTCAGCCTGTCCCACCCGGTCACGTCGGATTGGCTCGCCGACCAGGGGTTCCGGCTGGATCCTTCGCCCTATTTGTCGGGGGCGTTGGAGGCTCGGAAGCTGTTGGAGCGGTTGCCGAATACCGTGCGTCTGAACAACATGACCGCGGGACACAATGGGGGAATTTTCAACGGACCGAAGTTCAGCAGGGTTTACCTGGATGACCTGAACCACACCGTGCCCTTCTTGGGTAGCACCGACATGATGGAGGCAGACTTCAGCTTTCTGCCCCAGCTGAGCACGAAGGTCGCGGACAAGTTTCCGTACCTCGAAGTCGAGCCGGGCATGACGCTCATCTCGTGCTCAGGAACGGTTGGGCGGATGGCCTACGTACGCCCAGACATGGCTGGCATCTGGTCTTCCCAGCACGTCATGAAGGTGGCAGCGAACACAGAACGGATCCCGTCCGGCTACCTGTACACCTTCCTGCGCAGCAAGTTCGGCGTCCCGATGATCGCGAGTTCGGCGTACGGCGCGATCATCCAGCACATCGAGCCGCACCACATCGCCGACCTGCCCGTACCTCGGTTCGAAGAGAACTTGGAAGAGCGGATCCACCGCATGGTGGAGCTCAGCGCCCGCCTGCGCGCACGCTTCCAGACCGGGCTGGTGACCGCGACGGAGGACTTCTTCAGGAGCGTCGACCTGCCTGAGTTGATCGACATTTGCTGGCACCAGCAGGAGCGGGACCTCGGATTCGAGGTGGGGGAAGTCGGACCGACCACCTTGCGTGCGCTCAACTTCGCCCCAAGGGCCCGGCGTCTCATCGAAAAGCTCGACACAGCGCCCAACAAAACACTGGGCGAGATCTGCTCGGGTGGCCAACTGAGCCGTGGAGTTCGCTTCAAGCGCATCGACAGCGATCCTGAGCACGGTGTGCAACTTGTCGGTCAACGGCAGGCATTCTGGCTCCGGCCGGAAGGTCGGTGGATCAGTACAGCAGCGACCCCAGAGGAAGTGTTCGCGGAGGACGAGACGATCCTCGTCGCCGCTCGCGGCACGCTGGGCGAGAACGAAGTCTACTGCCGCCCGATCCTGGCGGCAGGTTCCTGGACCCAGTACGCCTTTTCGGAGGACTTCCTCCGCATCCTCAGCGGCGACCCAGATATCCCCGGCGCCTATCTCTTCGCCTTCTTCCGCTCCGAGGCCGCCTTTCGTCTCCTTCGCTCCATGAGCACCGGAGGCAAGCAGCAGGACATCCACGAAGCTCTGCGAGCCGAGATTCCCATCCCCATCGCCGCCCCCGAAGACCGCCACCGCATCGCCGAAACAGTCCGCCGCGCCTACCGCAACCGCGACCGCGCCGATGTCCTCGAAGACCAGGCGCTCGCCCTGCTGACCGAAGCCATCGAGGAGGCCGCTGCCTGATGGGAGCCAGGATCGTTGCTGTTGGGGAGGCCGTCAACGATGCCGAGCGGCGGGTGATCGCGCATCTGCGCGATCAGGGCCCGGACGACTGGACGGTCCTGCACTCTGTCGAAATACCGCAGCGAGACGAGCTGTTTGAGGTCGACCTCGTTGTGGTCACCGGGCATGCCGTGTACGTCATCGACGTCAAGGGCACCCGGGGCCGCATCGAGGTCGAGGGAAGCCGGTGGCATCCGGCGAGGCGCGCGCCGTTCAGGAGCCCGTTGCCAAAGCTGCGCGGCCACGCCAAGAAGCTGAAGAGCATCCTGGAAAACGCGCACCCGCAACTGGCCCGTGTCTACACGGATGCGCTCGTCGTGCTGCCGGCCCCTGACGCAGTACTGGTCGATCACACGCCGGACCAACGGGACCTCAAGGCGACCGTGACGCTGCCCGAGCTGATCGGTCGTCTCGCCGACGCCGGCCGCGTTCCTGTAGCGACCCGTCCTGTGGATGCCGACATCTCGGCGCACCACGCGACTATCGTCGGCACTGTCCAGGGCAGCTCCCGTGCCCCGTCCGGCCCGCTCCGCTTCGGGAGCTGGGAGGTGATCGAGCGGCTCAGCGAGTCCCAGCGCGCTCCCGGCATCGACGTACTGGACGAGTACCGGGCGAAGAACGCCCTCGCTGTGCAGGGTTCGGGCACGGTACGGCTCTCGGTACGCGCCGCCGACCCGTACGCTCCCGCCGCGGACCGGTTGATGCGGCAGAAGCAGATCGGGATCGCGTACGAGGCACTCGGCAAGCTGCCTCCCCACCCGCATATCGTCGGGGTGCGGGACTTCTTCGCGCTGGATGACGAGAGCGCGTACGTCACCGTCTACGACGACGTTCCGGGCCATGCCCTGCGGCTTCATCTGGGTGAGGGCGCCGACGATCCTCTCACGGCGGACGCGAAGTTGCGGACCATCCGTCACATCCTGCTCGGCCTGGCCCACGCGCACAGCCGCCGCATCGCGCACCGCGAGCTCAGCCCGTCCACCGTCCTGATCACGCAGGACGGCCGGGCCGTGCTCACGGGCTTCGACTACGCGAAGACGGCGCAGCAGCGCGGCCACACCGTGATGCACCAGGCCCGTGCCGCGGCCGAGACGGCATACCTGGCGCCTGAGTGCCATGCCGATCCGAGACGGATGCTCGAACCCGCGGACATCTACGCCGTAGGCGTCATCGGCTTCGAGTTGCTCACCGGGCATGTGCCGTTCTCCTCCGCCACGAAGCAGGCCAGTGCAGACGGCCGGCTGCCCGCCAGTGAGCTCGAAGCCGCCGGTGTTCGCACCGAGCTGGCGCACTGGCTGCAGACGTTGTGCGCCACGGATCCGAACGAGCGCCCGACAGCTGTCGAAGCTCTGCGCAGACTGAATCTCGCGGTGGGCGCGCAGCGTGCCCCGCGGAAACGTCTGAGTTCCGCGGCTCCCCCCACGCCGCCCGGCACTCCGCCACCGGCACCTGCGGCAGCTGCCGACGGGCCCCGCGACCCCTCGTTCTTCAAGAACCTGGCCGCCGACTTCCAGCTCGGCACGAAGTACATCGTGCGCAACCGGCTGGGCCGCCCCGGTTCCTTCGGTGTCGCCTACCGGGTGTACGACACGATAAGGAACGTCGACCGGGCAGTGAAGCTCGTCCTGCACGACCGCGACTCGCCGCTGGAGCGGCTGCGCCGCGAGGCGAGCGTTCTGGAGCGTCTGACCAGCGCTCCGCACCCCAATGTGGTGGCGATGGTGGACGCTGACCGGTTGCTGCCTCCGGACAACTATCCCTATCTCGTGTTCGCGTTCGTCGAGGGCAGGGACGTCAGCGAGGTGATCCGCGACGGTCGGCTCGGCCCGGCCGATGTACTGCGCCTCGGAACCGACACGGCCCGGGGGCTCGCGCATATCCACCGGCTCGGTGTGTGGCACTGCGACATCAAGCCCAGCAACCTGCTGTGGACCGACGACGGCGTCAAGCTCATCGACTTCGGAATCGCCAAGACCGCGGACTCCTCCGAGGGGCACACCCACACCAGTCCCCGCTATACCCCGCCCGATCTGGATGAGGTGCCTGCCGACGGCAGCGGTTTCGCCGACCGTGATCTGTTCGCCCTGGGCGTCACGATGTACGAGGCTCTCACGGGCGGACAGTACCCGTGGGGAGACGCCGGTCAGCCGCCGCCCGGCATGCAGGCCCTTGATCCGCGCACCATCTTCAGCGGCTTCGGCGATCTCTCGCCTGGGCTGGTGGAAATCCTGCTGAGGGCCGCCTCGCCGTACCGTGCGGAGCGCTTCAGCTCGGCCGAGGAACTACTCTCCGCGCTGGAGACTCTGGGAGCCGCCCGTGTGCCTGTGCCTCGGTCCGCCCAGCCAGAGGATGCCGACCCTGCCAGTGTGTCCCCGGCCGCCCCGGCTGCCGAACCGGCGCCCAACACCAACCCGTACGTAGCCCACTTGCAGACGCTCTACAGCCAGAGCCACCGCAGCAACCGCGGCACCCGCGGTCTCGACCCTCAGGGCATGCAGGTGTACGTCGAGACGGCCCTGGACCGCGCGTTGGTCCCTGCTCTGCGCGCGGGAAAGCACGCGCTGGTCATCGTCACCGGTAACGCGGGTGATGGGAAAACCGCGTTCCTGGAGAGCTTCGAGGCCCAGGCGCGCAAACTCGATGCCCAGTTCGGACCCGATCGCCTCAACGGCAGTGATTTCACGCTCGACGGACATCGCTTCCGAACCAACCACGACGGCAGCCAGGACGAGGCCGACGCCGCCAGCGACCACGTACTGGAGGACTTCTTCGCACCGTACGCCGGCGAAGACGCCACCGGCTGGGCGGGGCAAAGGGAAACTCGCCTGATCGCGGTGAACGAGGGACGCCTGGTGGACTTTCTCAGCCACCACCACGAGCGCTTCCCGCTCCTGTCCAAGCTGGTCAACATCGGCCTGGCGGGCGGGGAAACCGGTGACGCGGTCGCCGTGGTCAACCTCAACACACGTGATGTGACCGCCCGCCCGGCCGACGAGGAAGGCAACCCTGTCGACGACGAGTCGATTCTGGAGCGGATGCTGGACCGCATGACGCATGAGCGCTTCTGGGAGGTGTGCGCGTCCTGCGACATCGCCGACACCTGCTACGCGCGGCACAACGCCCAGACGTTCCGCCACCCCGACGCGGGTCCACAGGTCAAGCGTCGGCTGCGCAGGGTCTACGAGCTCACCCAACTGCGCGGCCGGCTCCACATCACCCTGCGCGATCTGCGTTCCGCTCTCGCCTACACGCTCACCTCGGGACGAGACTGCGCGGAGATTCACGCAGTGCACGCGGCAGACGAGGCGCAACCCCTGCTCGACAGCTACTACTTCTCCGCCTACCTGGGCACCCCACCGGCTCCGAACGGACTGCCCAGAGAGCGGGACCGACTACTGAGGCTGCTTCGGGAGACGGACGTTGCCGCTTCGCCCCAGCCGCAGCTGGACCGGCGGCTCGACTACACCGGGCTCATCGACGACCGCGCCTTGGTCGCCATCGACGGACGCTCCGATCGGGACAGGCAGCTGATCGCGGCGCAGTTCGCCATGCTGGCGCGGTCCACCTCCGCGCTGTCGGAGGACATCCTCGCGCACCGCCGCCATCTGGGCGCGGCGCGGCGGCTGCTCTACTTCGAGCTCCGGGACGACGCGCGTGCCGAGCGCATGCTGCCCTACCCGTCCGCGCTGCGATTTCTTTCTCTGCTCGCCTCACCGACGGCTGCTGCGGCGGCCCGGGACGAGCTGCTGTACGCGCTCAACCGGGGAGAGGGGCTGGCAGCGCCGGACCGGATCGGTGAGGCCATGGCGTTGAAGCTGCGTACCGTGCCGCACGGCACGGTACGCAGCTTCCGGCTGTTCCCTGCGGCTGGCTTCACGCTGGAGCCCGGGGACGCCCCGGCCTCGATATACGTCGAAGGCAGCCGGACGGCACTGCGACTGCGCTTCCAGGATCCTGACGGACGTCAGGGAGCGGAGGCTGAACTGGCCATCGGGCTCGACCTGTTCGAACTGCTGCAGCGCTTCGCCCAGGGGTACCGGCCGGGCGTCGCCGACGTGCAGGGGCAGCAGCTCGCCCTCTCCGTGTTCAAGAATCGGCTCGCCTCGGTGCCGTACCAGGAAGTGTTGCTCACCGCCCACGGACACGATCTGCGCCGGGTCCACCGCACACCGGATCATGCGCTGCACATGGAGGACCTGTCCGCCGTGTCCGGTGACGGGGATGAGGAGGAGACATGGCGCTGACCAGTGTGCACAGCAAGTTCCACCATCCCGGGGTGAGCCGTGTCGACTACAAGACGCTCCACATGGACCGGGTTCTGACCGCTTTCCTGGCTCGCTTGTGGCATCGCGGTCTGCCGAGCAAGCTCAGTCGCGCCGGAGATCTCACCGTCGACGACTTCGTGGACCTCTTCCTGGCCAACCCTGATGTCTTCGAGGGCTTCGACCGGGACACGACGACCCGCTGGGTGAACACACACCTGATGGATCTGGTCAACCGGGGCCGGGTGAACGAGGCCGTGGCGGGCCCCCGCCCTCTTCACGGCTTCACCTACCGCTTCCGCAACAGTCGCAAGTCCCGTCCGTACGGGGCCGATGAGCAGCTCTACGAGATGCTCGCCGAGACGCCCAGTGCGCTGCAGGAGCTGCGGTCGTTCTTCTTCTCTGACGTGGACCGGACCACCGGTGCGATCAAACCGGGTCCTGACACCGACGTGGAGACGCAGGCGCTGCTGCACCTGGTGAGCAAGGCGTACGGCAAGGTCGAGGACCGGCCGGACACGAGCAAGCCCCGCAGGCCCTATCCGCTGCTGTGCCGGGAGCCCGCGCGGCTGCTCGCGGAGGACGTCATGCGGCTGCTCTACCACCAGGAGCACATGCCGCGCACGGTCCTTGTAGAGTACTTGAAGATCCTCTTCGCCTTCCATCTGGCGCTTTACCACTTGCGGATGATCAAACTGCTGCCCAGAGCGGTGGCCGCCGGCGCCGTGGACACCTCGTGTGCGAGTGGGCACAAGGGAGCGGATGCGGCCCATCAATGCCCCTACCGCGTCCACCTCTTCGTGGACGTCGAGGGTGTCCCCGGCACCTCGGCTGCCCTTCTCGCAGAGCACAGCGCCAGCGTGTGGTATGGCCGCATCCAGCGGTTCGTCAAAGCCACGTTCGAGGTGAAGAAGCTGGACGAGTTCGCCGAGCACCTGATGACCAAGCGTCGCAAGCTCACCGCTCCCCAGGACCGTCCCTACTTCTCGGCCGCCGAAGTCCTGACCTTGCTCGGCAAGGGGTACAAGAGTGAGCGGGACAACTTCTTCGACCAGCGCGTGAACGGGGTGCTGGACGACGAGACCGACCCGCCCTCCGAGGTACGGCAGATCGCGGACCTGGGCCTGAGCCCGTTCGACGAATACATCGAGATGCTGCTGCACTACAAGGGCCGATACCACCGCGGATACATCGTCGACTGCCTGGACTCCCTGCTACTGAAGAACCGGCCCGGCGCATTGCTGGCCCAGCCGCGTGGCACCCGGGGGGAGCGCCGCTTCGTCCTCGACGCACGGCTGCTGGAGATTCTGCTGCAGATTTCGCTGCTGCGCCCTGGGCCTGACGGGAATCTGTCGACCTCACCCATGCGTATCGACGAGTTCCTCGCCGTGCTGCGCGAGCGCTACGGCCTGTACGTCGACCAGCTGCCCGACTCGGACGGCTTCACGGGCGCCGACCTCGACGACCAGTCCGCGCTGCGAGCGAACTCCACCGCTTTCACCCATCGCCTCCGCGAGATCGGCTACTACCAGGACATGTCGGACGCCTATCTGACGCAGACCATCACTCCTCGCTACTCCATGGGTACGACGCTCGGCGCGGAGGTGGTCCGGTGAGCACTGTGGGCCTGACCGAGCCGAGCACCGCAGATCTGCGCGATGCGCTGGAGGGCGTGCTGGTACCCCGGCTCACGTCTCTGCTCGCCTCGCGCGACGCGGGCCACTGCATGCGGGTGACCGAAGTGGACGCCGCCCTCGCGGCGCGTCTGGTGCGCAGGCTCAGGAGCGCCAACGGCTCGGGGGCCGAGGTGTGTCTGCTGGGGCCTGCACGGGACACCGAGGAAGGCAGCGAGCTGCGGGATGTCACAGTGACCAGCACCAAGCTGGTCGAGTTGCGCAACCGCACGGAGCAGCCTCAGCCGGACGGCGCTGCCGGACCCCTGCTCGTCTTCGTGCCGCCGGGGCTCAGGGCCAGCGCAGAGGACTCTTTCGGTGTCGCGACCTTCGAGGAGATCTCTCTCGGAGACAGCTACGACCTCCTCGCCGCCCAGCTGCTGGACGAGGTGCCGGCCACGCTGCGACCAAGTGTGGAGGAGCTGCTCGCGCTCCTGGGCGAGGTCCCCGACCAGCGCGCGAGTGCACGGGCCCGTGCCGCGTACCTGCTCGCTCTCAAGGCCAACGGCTACGGAGAACAGGCCGCCGGGGCCGCGGTCTTCCATTTCGGCCTGGTTCCGGACTTCGAGCTGTTTGCCCAACCGAGCGAGGTGCGGGAGCGAGCCGACCGTAATCGCGACCTCGTCGACAAGCTGACCGAGTCCGCCCGCTCGGAGCGACAGCGGGTGCTGGAACTCGGGCTCACTGACTCGGAATTCGCCGGCCGCCTTGCCGGATTCGTGGCCCGCTGCGGGCTGGAGGACCGCGTCGCGTGGACGCGGCGTATCGTCGTCGACCGGGAGAACTGGGCGCTTTCTTTCGGGAACTGGCGCCTCGACGACCGCCAGCGTGCCTCGATCTCCATCGAGGTGCAGGAACTCGGACTGCCCCGCGCGGGTGACGTGCCCGACGATCTGGCCGCGTACCCCGCGTTGTCCGCCATAGCTGGCCAGCCCTATCTGCTGGCCGGTCCGAAGGGCGTCAGCGAGCTCCTCGCCCACTTCACGGTCGACCCCCTCCCTCGCAAGGTGGAGGGGCTCGCCCGATTCCGTGTGGAGATCGCGTCGGAGAAGTCCGGGCCGATCGGCCGCAGCACCTCAGTGAAGAAGGCTGCCAAGGCCGAACACAAAGCGAAGCTGCCCAAACTCACGAAGATCGACTGGGACGAAGGATGGCACTACCTCACCGTCACACCGCTCGACGACCAGGAGCAGCCTCTCGATGTCGAGTCGGCCGGCGACGGTCTGCCAGGGGGGCAGAGCGAGCGGTTCTACGTCGTGCCCGATGCGGAGACGGAGGAGCCACCAGAGCGCAGTGCGGGCCGGTACGAGGGTGTCGTACAGGCCCTGCGCGACCTTCAGTTCCAGGCGCTAGCGAACAGTGACGACCCGGCACGTGTCGCGCTCGGCGAAGTCCGGTGGAAGGCAGGCACCGCCCGCGCCCAGCAACGGACGCTGAGCGCCCGGGTCAGCGCCGCCGGGACGGTGGACATCCGCCTCTCCCCCACCCTCACTGTGCTTCAGCAGCGCATCCTCGCAGCGGCAGACCGGCCGGGGCTGTGGCAGCTCAGCCTGGGACCGGGGAGTGCCGGAGACCCTGTGCTCGATGCCGATGACGGGTTGGTGGCCTCGCTGACCGGTCGGACGGCCGAAGCCTTCGACGCTTTCCTCGCGGCGAGGCGGGATTATTTCTCCGCACTCCGCGGCGCCGGCGACGCGGCAGAAGAAGAGAGTCTCCTGGTCACCGAGGCCGTCGACTTCTCGGCGGTGCGCATAGAGCTCGCCGCGTACGCGCAGGCGTACACCGAGCTCATCGCGGCGCAGCTGCACCACCTGGAGCGGGCCGGGGACACGGAGCGGGCGTCAGTTCTCGTCCGTCTCGCCCAGATCCTGCAGTTCGACTGCGTGGCCGCGACGCTCACCGATGGGCTTGGACAACGCCACCACGTCCTGCTCGTGGCTCCTACGCACCCGCTACGCGCCCTGTGGCTGGCAACCTGGTCGGCCCTGGGCGCCGACTGGATCACGCGGCTGACGGGCGCCGACCGGCGCCAGGTCGTCGCCGCTCGCGGCTCGCTGATGGACGAGCTGTCCTCGCTGGGGTTTCCCTTCGCGGTGCCGCGGCGGGACGGACGCCTCCTGGTGGCTGCGGAGAACCTCACTCCGTACTGGGGGGCCTATCTGCCCAGTGAGGTGGAAGACCCGCGCGGGCTGCTCGGCCAACTGGCCTCAGTACTGCGACTGCCGACTGCTACATCCGGTACCGGTGCCGGGTCCACCGGTCTGTCGGGCACGCATCTCGCAGACCGCGTGGAGCGCTATGTGCGCCTGCATCCGTATGTCCACACCCTCGTGATGAACGTCGTGAACGCGGGGCGCGGTGAGCTGCTTGCCGACATGCTGCTGGAGCTCCAACGGCGGGAGGTGACGCGGTCTCTGCGCTTCGACCTGCGTCTGTGTGTTGGCGATCCGGAGGCGCCGGAGGCGGGAGAGGCGCTCGCTGAGCTGCTGCGCGCGGAGGCCCAGGTCTCAGCCGCCGAGGCGGAGGCGTTCCTCAACCCTTCGGGGGGCGCGTTCCAGGCGAAGCTGGCCTTCTCCGTCCGGTCGGTGGACGAGTTCACTGCCAACCCTGGCGAATTCGACGCGCACCTCACCGTTCTCATCGACGCCTTCGGCGGGGAACAACTCGGCTCAACCCAGCACGAGGACATCGCGCACGCGCCGGTCCACGGACTAGTGCAGGCGATGGCATCGCGGTACGTAGAGAACGAACAGCAGGTCGCGTGGCGCAAGTTCCCCCGGCACGGCGAAGCACCGGTTCTGGACGATGCCGAGGACCTCACCACGCTTCTTGGCCACCTCCCCGCGCTCATGGCCTCGGCCGCCGCGAGTGTCGCCACCGCAGGCCGCGCACTGCGGCACGTCCCCTGCACCGTGCTCGCCCTGGAAACCGCGGACCGCGCTCTGCTGTACCAGGCCCATCAAGTCAGCGACTGGGTCGTCACCATCGACCGGACCTTGGGGCTGGAGTACTTCGACCACTCCGGCGATGACGGACGCCCCGAGTACGTCATCGACTACGTGCCGCAGGCAGGCGGAACTCTGGGCCACCAGATCATGGTCAGCTCCAAGTCCGTGGACGAACTGCGCGCCCTGCTCGGTCCGGTCGCCGCAGACCACGACCTGAATGTCGACCAGCGGCACCTTCACACATTCTTCGATCAGTTGCGGCTGCTGTCGGGGAACCTGGCCTTCAAGCTGGCGTCCGCCGCTCCCACCCAGCGCACGGAAGTCCTCGGCCTCTCGCTCGCCCGGCTCTACCTCGACTACCAGGGGGTCCTCACCAACCAGATCATCGTCCCATTGGACGCACATCCAGAGCTGTATCGCGAAGCACGCCGCCAGGTGCGAGAACTGGGGGACTCCCTCTCCTTCCACCGCAGCGATCTGGCCCTGTTCCACCTCGACGACCGGCGCAGGACGATCACCTGCCGCCTGGTCGAGGTCAAGTGCTACACAGCCTTGAACAACATCGGCGCCTACCAGCAGCTCAAGGCGAAGGTCGCCGAGCAGCTCGAGCGCAGCCAGGATGTTCTCGCGACCGCCTTCGACCCTCATCGCAGCACTCCGGACCGTGTCGACCGCGGTGTGAAGAACCTCGCGCTCAGCTCCTTGCTCCGCTTCTACCTGACACGTGCCTTCCGCCACGGCACGATGGGCAAGGCCCCGTACGAAGCAGCACACCGCCTTCTGGACCGCCTCGACGACGGCTATACGCTGCAGTTCACCCGCAGTGGACTGGTCTTCGACCTCGCCCGATCGGGCACCGACCGGGAACTCGACCACGCCATAGAGTTCCACCGCATCGGCCGCGATCTGATCAAGGAACTGATCGACGCGATCCCGACTGTCCAGAACAAGGTCCAGCCGCAGCCTCAGGACCTCGAACCGTCTGATGACGTTCCCGATGGCAGCGGCGGTGATCCAGCTGCCACCCTGTCTCGGCTCGATCTGACGGTGCCCCGGATTGCCGACGCCGCGTTCCGCGCGCCAGAGGTCGAAGTCGTACCAGCCCCGCCGGCAGCGGACCGAGAGACCCCTGCCTCCCCAGAAGCTGTGGAGGCGACATCAGGAGCGGCCCTCACGAACACCGCTCCTGGCCCTCAGCAGCCGTCCCTGTCGACCACGCTGAGTGAGTCGCCACAGACACAGGCAAGGCCGGAGCCTGCGCCATCGCGGCCAGCCGTCAGTTCTACGGCGTCCAATGACGCACCGGCTACCGACGTGCCCCGCGTAGTTCCCTCACTCGTTCCGGACGCGTTCCTCGGCGTCATGCGCCCGTCCCCTCAGTACGGCGTACTCGGTGACATCGCCGGCCGCACCATCGCCCTCGACCTCTATGAGACGCACACCATCAGCCTGTTCGGCGTCCAGGGCGGCGGCAAAAGCTACACCCTGGGCAGCATCATGGAAATGGCCTCCCTCCCGGCACCCCCCGTGAACGAGCTACCGCATCCGCTGGCGACAGTGGTCTTCCACTACAGCCAGACGCAGGATTACGCGCCCGAGTTCACGTCCATGGCGCATCCGAACGACGACGAGACGCAGCTCCGAACGCTCAAGGAGCGCTACGGAGCACAGCCCAAAGCCCTCCAGGACGTCCTGCTCCTCGTGCCGGCGGCCCAGCTCGCAGAGCGGCGCTCCGAGTACCCAGGTATCGAGGTGCAGCCCCTCACCTTCGCGTCGAACGAACTGCAGGCCGCGCACTGGCGCTTCCTTATGGGCGCGGTCGGCAACCAGTCCGTCTACATCCGCCAGCTCACTCGCATCATGCGAGCCCACCGGGACAACCTGAACCTGGCGGCCATCCGCCAGGGCGTGGAGGAGTCCGAACTACCCGATCACCTGAAGCGGCTGGCGCAGGAACGGCTCAACCTCGCCGCCGAGTACATCGACGACACAACACGCCTGACCAGCCTGGTCCGGCCAGGTCGGCTGATCATCGTCGACCTGCGCGACGAGTTCATCGAGAAGGACGAAGCACTCGGCCTGTTCGTCGTCCTGATGCAGCTGTTCGCGGAAGCCCGCGACGGCGACGAGCACTTCAACAAGCTCGTGGTGTTCGACGAGGCTCACAAGTACATCGACAGCCCGGACCTGGTGTCAGGGCTGGTTGAGACCGTCCGAGAGATGCGCCACAAGGGCATGAGCATCCTGGTCGCCAGCCAGGACCCACCCTCGGTCCCGATCTCCCTGATCGAACTCTCCGACCATGTCATCCTGCACAAGTTCACCTCCCCCGCGTGGCTCAAGCACCTGCAGAAGGCCAACGCCGCACTCTCCACACTCAGTTCCGACCAGATGTCGCGACTGCAGCCTGGCGAGGCATACGTGTGGGCGAGCAAGGCCACGGACCCGGCGTTCACTCACGGGGCCGTACGCATCCGATGCCGCCCGCGCGTGACCAAGCACGGTGGGGCCACCAAGACGGCTGGCGGAGGACAGTAGGCCGGGCCTCGGTCATGGGCATTTAGCCGAAGCACCGCATTTCAGCAGCCGCATCCAACAGGGGAGAAGCATGTCGCGCAGCACGTCCGGAGAGCTCACGGCGCAGCGGGAAGAGTGGTTCCGTGAGATCCAAGAGGGGCTGCTGTGGCACGTGAGGGATGTCCCGGCCCTGGGCATGGACCGCCTGCGCGACGACCTCGGCGAGCCCAGGCTCATCGGCTCCATGCTGGTCGCGCGGGTCGCCGTCCAGCTCGCCCAGGGCCAAAGCACATCGAACATCCGTGGAATGCTCGCCGCCAGCCCGCTATTCGCGGCGCCCGGCCCTGATACCGAAGAACTCACCAAACTCATCGGCAAGATCCAGTTCGGGTTCGAGCACGACGGACTGGCCAACACCGTTGTGGTACTCGACGGTCTGGGCCTGCTCCCCTGGAGTCCGGAGAGCACCTACATGCTGCTAATCGAATACTGGGCTGCCCAGCGGGGCCGTACTGTGCCTCGTTCGCGTGTGGAACGGGAGCTGAGCGAACTGTGGGACACAGCGGACTCACGTGTCCTCGCGGCACACTCCTCGCTGCCCGCTTTCCCGCTGGAGGGGTACCCCGACCTGTGGGAGAGGCTGAAGGCCGAGCCGGATTTCCGGGTCGGCAATGCCGGAGCTATGACGCTGACCCAGCGTGGTGGCGGCGACCAGGCCTGGGAGCGCTGGATGTCCACCCGCCCCTGGAGCACTCTCAAGGCCCGCCACTTGGTGAGCCTTGGCGGCGATCTCGTACGCTGCCAAGCCGCGCAGCGCGCTCTGGGCCGTCTCCTCGATCAGGCTCCGTCGGACGATGAGTTCCGCGGGGTTCTCGTGCGGGCTGCGGAGATCATCCAGGAGCAGCTTGAACGCATCGCGCTGGCCGTGGAGGGCATGAGCGCCATCGAGTACGAGCTGCTGCGTGAGCGCAGCAAGGATGAGCACTTCCAGGACGGCTGCCTCGCCACGTTCCAGAAGCATCTGCTGGAGCGGTACCAGATCTTCTCCCCCTTCCTTGAGCACGAAACGACACACGGCACATGGGGCCCACTTCCCTGGTGGTCGATCGCCCTTCACGGCGAACGCGAACGGCAGGCGGCGGAGGGGCTGCTTGTGCGCGGCGGCATGCAGCTGAGCGTCAACGCCAAGACCCACGATGCTGACGAGCTCATCATCACCTGCCAGGAGCCGGGACTCGGGCCGTCGGGGCTCTCCGCCCGCCTCCGCTTCGACCTCCGCGACGCCGTGCACGCCTGCGAGCTGCTACTTCTTGCCCGCCGACAGTCCGTGGCGGTGGACTTCGTCACAGAGCACATCGACGAGTGGGATGATCGCGAAGTGAACCTCGTCGGCACTCTGGATATCGCAATAGGCGGCGACATCGGTGCGACGCTCGCTGGCATCGCGACGCGTGCCCTGCGCCGACTCATGCCAGGTGCGTCAGGACCAGCCCTTTACCACGACGCGGTCCCGGCGCCTGAGCGACTCCTGAAGTCGTCACGGCTCCCCGAGATCTGCCGCCACCCGAGGTAGAGGCAGACCCGCTGCGAGCCGCTGACGCATGGGCTGCTGAGCGCCGTGCCCCTCTAGTGCACAGCCGGCCAGAAGGGCTACCTCCTCTTCGACAAGAAGAACATCATCACGGAGAAGTTCAACGGTGGCGCGCTGGAGGTCTGCGTGGCCATGACGTCGTCGTTCGGTTCAGGCACGAATGTGCGGCGGACAGCAAACCCAGCGACTGGAGAAGAATTTGGAGGACACCGCAGTGAAGCTGCGCTCGGTGATCAGCGACGTCACCGCAGTGGCCGACTGCACAATTCTCAGGCAGCGGTCACTGCGGGGTCCGTGCGGCTTGTGGGCTGCCCGGGCGCGGATCACATTCACCGCATTAAGCTCAGAAATGAAACTCGCGTCGATCCAGGACACGAGTGGCCGGTTAAGCGGCCACATGTCAGGATCGGACCGTGCCTGTTTTCCTGGACGCTGCCGAGAGTTCGGGCCGCCCTGCCGTGCCGCCTCCCAGGATGCGGCGGGTGGTGTTCGTCGCGTTGCTGAGCTCGGACGGGCGGCTTGCCCTGGTGACAGACGACCTGCCTGGAGCTGGTCCCCGGTGGGTACTCCCTTCAGGATCCGCCCGAGCCGCAGAACCCTACCGTGAAGCGGCAGTGCGCGTTCTCCGCGAAGCGGTCGGCGCGATGCCGGTGCGCGGGGGCACTGTTGAAGGATGCCGCTGGGCTCAGGTGCCTGTGCCCGTAGGCCGGAGCCGTCGAGAGGCGCACGTGTTCATCTTTCGTCTCCCTGAAGCTGGCGATCCGCCGGAGCCTCTGTCCTGGAGGGGAGCGACACGCTGGGCGGGGCCTGAGCAGTGGCAGGAGTTGTGCACACGGTGTGATCTGCCAGATGTAGATGTGCTGTTGACGGGATACCTGGAGGGGTAGATCCCGGACGGGCGGATCACATTGGGGCCTTGAGCCCCGGTACCTCGGCGCCCGCTGTCACTCTGCCCTGGCGATCGTGGTGGCGGTCTCCTGCAAGGCCGTGGCAATCGCTGGCATGTCCCGTTCACGCAGACGTACGGCGGGTGCGTACACGGAGATCGCGGCGAGCGGTTCCCCGATGCGGTTGCGGATGGCCACGCCTACGCCGTGCAGGTCGTGTGCACTTTCCTCGAGGTCTGCCGCCCATCCTCGGGCTCTAACTTCCTCCAACTCCACCTCAAGCAGTGGCCACTCAGTGATGCTTCCTGCCGCTGTGGCAGGGAGCGCGGCCGGGAGTGTCGTGCGTACATCTGCCGGGTCGCGCAGTGCGAGCAAAGCCTTGCCCGCCGCTGTGACGTGGGCGGGGAGCTCCTGTCCGAGCGGAACGCTGACGCGCAGGACATGCCGGCACTCGACTCCGTCGAGTAGTCGGACGACGGCCGCATCCAGGGAGTACAGGCACACCGTCTCCTGCAGCTTCTCGGAGAGCTCCTCCAGGGGTCTGCGCGCCTGTCGTCGGACGTCCAGCTGGGCGATCGCGGTCAGTCCCATGCGTACGAGCTGCGGACCCGCCGAGTATCCGTGCTGGCCAGGATCGTGACGCAGGAAACCCGTGCGCTGCAGGGTGACCAGGATGCGGTGTGCGGTGGAACGTGAGATACCGAGCTCCCGGGCGGTTTCGGTAACACCGATTTCCCCCCGGTCATACGCCAGGACTAGAACATCCAGGGCCTTCGTCACCGACGCCAAGGCCTCTGTCGCCGACAGATGCTTGCCATCCACCATGAAGGAACCGTAACGCTCAAACGTTCCCGGAGACCGGGAGCTTCGACAGAATCCACACGTCAGAATTCTGTGGTGGCACGTCTCACAGTTCCGGAGCGGCATCGCACGAACCCGGCGAGCCAACTCTGCGCCAAGACAGGTCGAGTCCTGCGATAACCCCGACCGGACTTGCCGTGCTTGAGCGCATTGCTGACCGTTTGATAGCGCCTAACAGGAACTGCGTGCGTGCCACAGTGTGCCGTCCCTACACTGGCAGCGGCCTTCCTTAGGAGTTCGCTATGGCGGGATACCGGACCAGCGCACCTGCGTCAGACAAGGGTGTCTACATCGGCCAGGCCCGGCATGCCGTGAAGGAGCTGATCACTTCACTGCGCGGCGAGTTGGCGACATTGGAAGCTGTGTACGCGATGATGTGCCAGGGCGTCGAATCCACCGATGTCCGCGAAGAGCCTCCGGACACTGGCGAGGACGCGGAAATCGCCCAGCCTTCCCGGGAGGGTCCGTCTGAAGTTTCTGTCGCCGACGAGGATCTTTCGTCCGAAGATGCGCGCCCGGGCATTGGCACTCGGACCCTAGGGCCACCGCGTAACGGAAGCATGCGCGATGCGATCCTCACACTCCTGTGCGCCGCTCAAGAGGCAATGTCCATCACCGATATCGCGGCGGCGGTGCGCCCGGGAGCGGACGCGACGGTCCGCTCATCCGTAGGAAAAACCCTCAACCGCATGAAGCAACTTGGCGAGGTGGAAAACGTAGCACCGGGAATGTTCCGGGCCGTGCTGTCATCCCGGGCCGCTTGATCCACCCGAGAACGACCCTAACCCAACAAGCAGGCCTCCCTCGATTAGCGGTCGAGGGAGGCCGCCAAACACGCGAACGGACGCTTCTCCTAGCAGGGTTCCGGTCCGTCGCGCACGTTCACTCTAGCGCCCCCACGGGTGGCGCTATAGGGCGTCTGCGCCATTCCGTACCTGAGCGTGCACGACTGACCTCAAAGAGGCAATTGGGGATCAGTCATGAGCACATTGGGTCGTATTCGATCCGGGCCAGAGCGCCAAGCCCAGGGCACGCTCCAGTCGGCAGACCGTCAGTACATCCGGCCAGGTGGCGCCCGCCAGCAGATCCCCGATGGTCTGTCTGCCGACGTTGCTCTGGGCGGCCAGGGCACGCAGCGAGAGCTCCGGCCTCTCACGCAGGGCGGCGGCGAGGCGGCGGGCAATCGTCTGGACCACCGCCGCGGCGGGCTCCCCGGCGATCCGGGCATCCGGCCACTCCTCCGGATCGACGGCGTAGCTCCATGGCGGCGCCGTGCGCGCTCGGCCTCCGGTCATAAAGATGCGTTCCTTCAGATCGTGATCGACACTGACACGAGTGGCCGGTTAACCGGCCACCTGTCATGGGCCTTGCGCCTGGAGGTCGCTGTGTCGAATCGCCTGCTGGCCTACGCACCGAAGGCGGAGACGGTGCCTCCCGCCCAGTGGCGCCGCATCGCTCCGGTCGTCCGTTCGCTGGGATTCATGGCCGTCGCAGCGGGACCCTACGGACCAGACGTGGTCATGACACCGCTCGCACGGCTGGTCGCCTGGGTCGAGGCCCAGGGCCTCCCGCTCGAACCCTCGGTGATCCTTGACCAGAGCACCGTCGAACGGTTCATCCTCGTCGGCTGCCGCGACATGGCCGCCAACAGCCGCCGAACCTGCAGCAGCCAGCTGCGCCGGGCTTCCGAAGCGCTCTTGTTGGACCAGCTCGGACAGCATCCGCCGATCCGGCTGAAGGCCACCGCCGCCCCAGTGGCCCCCTACCCGCCGGCGGAAATCGCCTACTGGCTGATCTGGGCGCAGAGCCTGCCCACCCCCGCCCAGCGGCGCAACGCCTGTCTTCTGTTCTGTCTCGGTGTTGGTTGCGGGCTCGCCGTTGAGGATCTTGTGTACGTTCGGGGGCGGGACATCCTGGCGGGCCCCACCGGCCGGGCACTGGTGAAGGTGCACGGGCGCCGTCCGCGCACTGTCGTATGCCGGTACGCCTACGAGGAACTGCTGCTGGCGGAAGCCGCCCACATCCCGGCAGACGCGTACGCCTTCCGGCCGGACTGGCAGGACCGCACCAGCAAGCACATCGCATCGGACTGGCTGGCCAGGTACCCGCGGATCATCGGCCGTTGTGACGGTGCAGTGCTGCAGCCCCAGCGGCTGCGCACGACCTGGCTCGTCGATCTGCTGAATGCAGGTATTCCGCTGAAGGTGATCCTCAAAGCGTCGGGGCTCGGGACCCTGCACAGCCTCTCGCGCTACCTCGTCTTCCTCCACGACGTGCCCGAAGCGGAGGCATCCGATCTGTTGCGGGGGGCGGCGGCATGAGCAGGAAGAACCCGGAGGACAAACCCTGCCGGCGTACCGGCCTCGCCTTACGCCCTGCACCGCAGGCCCCCGGCCGTACCCTCAGCGACCGCGTCGTGAGGCAGGTCTTCGACCTCGTGCGCCACAGCGGAGCACTGGAACGCCTTCCCTCCAACGAGCACCGGCCAGGCCCGAAGGGCTTGCCGTTCCGCACAGTGCTGATCGGCCTGATCCTGTCGCAGTACATGGGCAAGAGCGCGAACATCAACGACGCATGGGAGACGCTCTTCTTCGCCTTGTCTCCAGGGTCCAAAGCCCTCCTTGACGTCCCCGACGTCGACCTGCACATCCGCGAGGGCGCAACCCGAGAAGAAAACGACAGCGTCGCGCACCACCAATACGCCACGTCGAAGCGCGTCTACCGGTCCTGGGCCTCGATGACCCGGCGCCTCGACCCTGCACCGCACGACCGCCGCAAGAGGCTGTCGCTCAGCGAGGCCAAGAAGATCCGCCGGAAGTGGAATGCCCGCGACAACCAGGACACCGTGCGCAACCTGGAGGCCATCGCCCAGAATCTGATCCTCGCTCCGGTGATGGCTTCCTACCGGCGCGGCGACTTCGCTCAGTGGCCTGGCCACATCGCGGTCGACGACACTCCGGTTCCGGTCTGGGGCAAAGAGCCGGACTACCACCAGGACCGGGCCTCGCTCGAGATCACCGCCGGGATGTACGTGAAGGGAGGAACACAGAAGAAGTCGCCCAGCGGCAAAGCTGCGGCCTCCACAAACACTGGCACCCGGCGCGGCACGGCAAACAAGCCAGCAACTCGCAAGACCAAGTCGGCACGGGAGAAGAAGGCCAAGGCGCCGGAGAAGAGAGAGTTCCGCTACGCCATGATGGCCGCGTTCCCAGGCCATGGCCATGGCGACCTCGCCGGCGCCTACCCCGCGGTCTGCCTCGGCATGATCCTCCACACCCCGGGCACCGAACCCGGCCCGGCCGCCCTGCGCGCCATCCAGCCGGCCTTCGAACGAGGCCTGGTCAAAGACCTGTTCTGCGCCGACCGGGGCATCACCCAGGCCAAGCCTCACAACCTGCATCTGCAGCTGCTGAAACTCGGGCTCAACGCGGTGAAGCACTACAACGACGACAAGGTCGACCGGCAGGGAGAGTTCCGCGGCATGCAGCTGGTCGGCGGCGAGTTCTACTGCCCGCTGTTGCCCACCCCGCTCGTCACTGCGGGCGCCACATACATCAACAGCCGCACGGACGAGGACCGCGCCCACGCACTCAACCTGATCCAGTCCCGGAAGGACTACCAGACCAAGATCAAGGAATACGGGCCCGCAGGGGACCAGCGTCGACATTGCCCCGCCCTCGGGTCCCACGCCACGGTCACCTGCTACCGCCGGCCCCAGCCCCGCCCGTCCACCGTTGTCGACCTGGACGCCCCCACTGTCCGTACCCCGGCAGCCCTGCCCACCATCCCCAGGCCCAAGAGGGACACCCCTGTCTACCCAGACATCTGCAGAGGGAAGAGCATCACCGTCCCGGGCACCGTGTTGGCCAAGTGGCGGCAGAAATACCCCCTGTTCACCCCTCTGTGGCAGGAAGCCTGGTCCGGACTGCGCAGCCAGAACGAGGGCGGCAACGGCAACCTCAAGAAGTCCGCCCTCGACAGCATCGACAATCCCCAGCTCCGCCTGCCGCACGGACGCGTCGCGCAGACCCTGCTCAATGCCGTCATCATCTTCGTGGCGAACCTCAGGGCCATCCGACGGTTCCTCCGCGACCAGGGCATCCAGCCCCGCAAAGCCAGCACGCAGAGCGCCGCAACCCAAGCCGGTGAACCCTCCGACCCGCCCCCGGCGCCGCTTCCGACCGAGCAGGCCGAGCCTCCGCCACGCGAGTGACACACCCCCGCCGCGCTCCGCCCCCGGAAAACCCCACATGCCTGCGCCACGGCTACCAGCCGTCGCGCAGGCATGTCCTGTTTCCGCAGGTGAGAGGCGCAGTACCTGAACCGCCACCGCCTCACCCCCTCATCGAGCCGAGCACGAGGCTCAAGGCCCCAGAAACGACGAAATGCCGGTGAGTCACATGACTCGACCGGTAATTCGTGAACGCTTCGGGACGATCTCGTGAACGTCCCAGTGATTGTGTCCGAGGGGGGACTTGAACCCCCACGCCCGATAAAGGGCACTAGCACCTCAAGCTAGCGCGTCTGCCATTCCGCCACCCGGACCAGGTGTCTGTCGCCTTGCCGAGGGGCCTCCCCGTGGCGACAGGGACAACAATACCAAGGTTTCGCGGTGGCATTCACCCGCATATCCGGGGCCGGGACAGGCCGTGCAGCGACCTCACGGACAGTGGCATGGGCGCTACGGAGATGCGAGAAAGCTCAGGTCAGGTGGGGTGGGCGGGTGCCCTGAGCATCAGGGGCAGCGGGCCATCAGGGCATCAGCTGGTAGTCGGGGAAGTTGCCCGGGAGTCTCTCCCCCGCCGGACCCCGGGTCACCGCGTGTACCAGGAGTTCGCCGCCGACGAAGGCGCCGCGCCAGGAGGCGCCGAAGCCGCCGAAGAGTTCGTCGCGGTCGCCGCGTGAGCGTGGGGTGCCGTGGCCGATCTTGAAGGCGCGGATCTGGGGGGCCAGGCGGTCGTAGGTGGCCTGGTCGTCGGTGGAGAGGGTGGCGACCAGGGCGCCGTTGGAGGCGTTCATCGCCGCCAGCAGCTCGGCCTCCGTGTCGACCAGGACGATCGTGTCGACCGGGCCGAACGGCTCGGAGTGGTGGAGGGGGGAGGACGGGGGCGGGTTGAGGAGCGTGACCGGGTGGACGTACGCCGAGGTGTCCTGGCCCGGCAGGAAGCGGGCGTCGGCCGCGCTGCCGCGGTGCAGGGGGACGGCGCCGCGGTCGATGGCCTCGGCGATCTGGTCGGTGAGCTCCTTCGCCTTGGCCGCGTTGATCACCGGGCCGAAGTCCAGTTCCGGGTAGGGGTCGTCGCCGTGCTCCACCGCCAGGGGGTGGCCGACCCTGAGCGTGCGGACCGCCGGCAGATAGGCCGCCAGGAACGCGTCGAAGAGGGAGCGCTGTACGACGAAGCGGGGGTAGGCGGTGCAGCGCTGTTTGCCGTAGTCGAAGAGTTTCGGGATGACGGCGGTGAGTGACTCCCAGTCCGAGTGGTTCCAGATGCCCCAGGTGTTCAGGCCCTCCTGTTCCAGGATGTGCGGCTTGCCCAGGTCGGCGACGGCCGTGGCCACCGCGGCGCCGGTGTCGCGGCCGCCGACGAAGGAGACACAGCCGATCTCGGGCGCCCGCACCAGCTCCTCCGACAGCTCGCCCCCGCTGCCGCTGACCAGGGTGACGGGGATCCCCTCGCGCGCGGCGAGCGCGCAGGCCAGGGTGAGGCAGGCGACGCCGCCGTCGGTCGGGGTCTTGGCGATCACCGCGTTGCCCGCGAGGGCCTGGACCAGCATCGCGTGGACCAGGACGCTCATCGGGTAGTTCCAGCTCGCGATGTTGGAGACGGGGCCGTCCAGCGGGGGCCGATTGTCGAGCATTCGTTCGATTTCTTCGACGTACCAGCGTACGCCGTCGATGGCCCGGTCCACATCGGCCCGGGCGAGCTTCCAGGGCTTGCCGATCTCCCAGACCAGCAGAAGGGCGAGCAGCTCGCGGTGGTCGGTGAGCGCGTCCAGGGTCGCGGAGACCCGGGCCCGGCGTTCGGTCACGGGTACCTCGCGCCAGGCGCGGTGCTGGTCAAGGGCCGCGTGCACGGCGCGGCGGGCGGTGTCCGGGCCGAGGCGCGGCGGGCCCGCGACGGGGCGGCCGTCGACCGGGCTGGTGGCGGGCAGGGCCCGGCCGTCGAGCCGCCAGGAGGAACCCCAGAGGTTGAGGACACGGTCGTCCCGGAAGGCCTCGGGGGCGGCGGCGAGGCAGCGCTGCCAGGCGTCGGTCCACGCGGTACCGGATTTGAGGGTGAGGGTGGGTGGTGCCATCGGATTGCTCCGCTCTCGGCGCACAGTCGGAGGTGAGGGAATGAGGAAAGTGGCAGGTGGGAGATGGGTGGCGAAAGGTGGGCATGACGCCCATACCGCCCACCTCCCCTTCTACCCCCTTCCTGCAACTTCGCCCCTTCTTCCTCACATGCTCACTGTCGTGGCGCCGCTACTTGCAGCGAAGGGCGGCGAGGTTCTGGTAGCCGATGCGGGCGTGGGTCAGGGACTGGGCGGGGTCGGTGGAGCTGGGCGCGTTGTCCTGCTCGACCATCGGGTTGTGGTAGTTGCGGTCGCCGACCCGGGAGAAGAACGTCGTGTAGTCGATGACACCGGTGCCGAACGGGACCATGTCATAGCCCTGGCCGTTGGTGGTGTTGACGACGCCGTCCTTGGCGTGGAACAGGGGGTAGCGCTTGTTGTGGCGGGTGACCAGGCCGGCCGGGTCGAAGACCTTCTCCCGCCCGGAGCCGTCGTGGGCGGTGTAGGTGTGGAACTTGTACTGGGCCACATGCGCCCAGTAGATGTCCATCTCCAGCCAGACCAGCTTGGGGTCGGTGACCGAGAGGAAGTACTCCAGCTTACGGATGCCGGAGCTGCGGGTCGGGCGGCCCTGGGCGTCGAGCGGGCCGCCGTCGAGCAGGAAGTCGTATGCCGCGTCGTGGTTGTGGGTGTAGAGCTTGATCCCGGCGCTGCGGGCGATCCGTCCGAGTGTGTTCCACTTCTCGGCGGCCACGTCCCAGTCGGCCCGGTAGGCGCTGCCGGTGGGGTCGTTGCCGGTGCCCATGTGGTCCATGCCGAGGATGTTGGCGATCTCCAGGTGCTTCTTGAAGGTGTCCAGGTCCGCGGTGGTCAGGGGCCAGGATCCCGGGATGAAGCCGTGGTTGCCCTGGGCGCGCAGTCCGTACTCGTCCAGCCAGCGGCGCAGCAGCTGGGCGCCCTGGACGGTTTCCAGGTCGGCTCCGCCGGGCGCGTTGGCGTGCTGGCCGTAGCCGGCGAACTCCACCTGGCGGTAGCCGAAGCGGGCGAGCTGCTGGAACACGGCGCGGAAGCCGGAGGGCAGGGTGGTGGAGAGGGGGTCGCGGCCGGTGGCGTCGCGGACGGTGTAGAGGATGATGCCGCGCTTGTCCGCGGGGACGAGTTCATGGCCCTTGGCCTTGCCCTTGCCCTTCGACGCGGGGGTCGCGGGCGCGGCGAAGGAGGGGGCCGCGCCGAGGACGGGGGCGGCGACCGCGCCCGCCGCGACGGCGGTGCAGGTGCTCAGAAAGCGGCGGCGGCCGACGCCGAGGCTGCGGCGCAGGAGTTCGTCGGGGCCGGCGGTGCCGTTGTCTGTCGGGTGGATGTGGTTCACGGATGCCTCTCTCTGGACCGGTGGTCGGGGAGTCCCGCCAGGGTGAGCAGCAGTGACTTCACGTCGGTGGCCGCGAGACGGCCGTCGACGGCGCGGGGGGTGGAGCACAGGAGGAGCGGACCGTCCTCGTCGCGGGTGGGAAGCCGGCCGTGGCTGCCGCGGACGGGGGACGGGTCGAGGGGCACGACCGCCATGCGGTAGCGCATGCCGAGTTTCTTGCGGGCCAGGGCGGTGGCGGCCTTGACCTTGACATAGGGGTCGAGGGGATCCATGAACAGCTCGACCGGGTCGTAGCCGGGTTTGCGGTGGATCTCGACGAGTTGCGCGAAGTCGGGCGCGCGGGCGTCGTCGAGCCAGTAGTAGTACGTGAACCAGGCGTCCGGCTCGGCGACGGCGACCAGTTCACCGGCGCGCGGATGGTCGAGCTGATGGGCCTTCTTGCCCTCGTCGTCGAGGAGTTGCTCGATGCCGGGCAGACCGTCGAGTGCGGCCCGGGTGGCGTCCAGGTCCTCGGGGCGGCGCACATAGACATGGGCGATCTGGTGGTCGGCGACCGCGAAGGCGCGGGAGGCCATCGGGTCGAGGTACTCCATGCCGTCCTGGGTGTGGACCTCCAGCAGGCCGGCGCGGCGCAGGGCGCGGTTGATGTCGACCGGGCGGCTGACCGGGGTGATGCCGTACTCGGACAGCGCGACGACGGTACGGCCCTCGGCGCGGGCGTCGTCCAGGAGCGGCGCGACGGTGGCGTCCAGGTCGGCGGCGGCCTGGAGGGAGCGCGGGTCGTCGGGGCCGTAGCGCTGGAGGTCGTAGTCGAGGTGGGGGAGGTAGCAGAGCGCCAGGTCGGGGTGGCGGGTGCGGATGATGTGGCGGGTGGCGTCGACGATCCATTCACTGGAGGCCAGGCCGGCGCCGGGGCCCCAGAACTGGAAGAGGGGGAAGGTGCCGAGCCTCTCGGTGAGTTCGTCGTGCAGTTCCGCGGGCCTGGTGTAGCAGTCGGGTTCCTTGCGGCCGTCGGCGTAGTAGACCGGGCGCGGGGTGACGGTGATGTCGGTGTCGGCGCCCATGGCGTACCACCAGCAGATGTTGGCGACGGTGTAGCCGGGGTACGCGCGGCGGGCGGCGTCCCACAGTTTGTCCCCGGAGACCAGGCCGTTGTGCTGGCGCCACAGCAGTACGTCGCCCAGCTCGCGGAAGTACCAGCCGTTGCCGACGATGCCGTGCTCGGAGGGCATGGTGCCGGTGAGGAAGGTGGACTGGGCGGCGCAGGTGACGGCGGGCAGCACGGTGCCGAGCGCCGCGCGGGAGCCGGACCGGCCGAGTGCCCGGAGGTGCGGCATATGGTCGAGCAGGCGGGGGGTGAGGCCGACGACGTCCAGGACGAGCAGCGGGGTGGGGCGCCCGTCGCTCCGCGGGGTGCTCATGGCAGTTCCTTCAGGCCGAGATCGGTCAGCAGGTCGCGGGCGAGGGAGAGTTCGGCGGCGATGCCGTCGGCGAGGCGGCTGCGGTCGCGGGGCCGCAGCTCGGGCGGAAGGGCCGCCCAGGTGTAGGTCTCCACTTCGAGGTGCCGGGTGAGCGGGGCGGGTCCGCCGACGAGCCGGGTCAGGGCGGCCTCGAGGACGGGGAGGGTGGAGGTGAGGGGGGCCGCGGGTGGCGCGTGCAGCGGGACATGGAAGTGGGCGCGCCAGGGTGCGGTGTCGGGGAGGGCGCCGTCGTCGAGGGCCTGCCGGAGGTCGTCGGTGCCGTACAGCCCGGCGGCGAGGGGGGTTCCTGCCGCCTGCCCGGGGTCGGGAGCCAGGACGGTGCGGGTCTGGTGCAGGAAGCGGGGTTCAGCGAAGGCGGCCAGGGCCTCGCGGACCTCGGGGAGATGGGGGTGTTCGGCGTGCAGGGCCGCGGAGAGCTGGGACTTGACGAGGGGGACGCCGGCCCGGGTGAGGGCATCCAGGGCGGTGCCCGGGTCCTCGAAGGAGGTGGCGAGATGGCAGGTATCGACGCAGATGCCGATGCGGGGGTGGGCTACGGCGGACAGCGGGGCGATGGCGTCGGCGGTGGTCTCGATGGTGCAGCCGGGTTCCGGCTCCAGTCCGATACGGATCGAGCGTCCGGTCAACTCGGCCAGGGCGTCGAGGCGTTCGCCGAGGGTGCGCAGGGCGGCGCGGGCGGCTGTGGCGCGCTGTTCGTCGGCGGCGGTGCGCCAGTACAGCGGCAGGGTGGAGATGCTGCCCTCGGTGATGTCGTCGGGCAGCAGTCCGGCGAGCAGCCGGGCGAGGGCGGTGGTGTGCTCCAGGCGTGCGGGGTCGGCCCAGTCGGGGCTGTAGACGCGGTACTTGACCTCCTGGGCGCCGAAGCCCTCGTAGGGGAAGCCGTTGAGGGTGACGACCTCGAGGCCGCGTCGGTCGAGTTCGGTGCGCAGGCCGCGCAGCGCGGCGGGTTCGGTGACGAGGGCGCGGGCGGCGTCCTTGGCGAGCCACAGTCCGATGCCGAGGCGGTCGCGGCCCAGTCGGCGGCGCACCGGTTCGCAGTGGTCGCGGAGTTGGGCGAGGACACCGTCCAGTGTCTCGGCCGGGTGGACGTTGGTGCAGTAGGCCAGATGGACGGTGGAGCCGTCGGGGTGGCGGAAGCGCATGGCTCACTCCCCGCCGCGGAGGATGGAGTTGCCCTCGTGGGTGGCCCCGGTCCCGGTCGCGCCGGTGTCGGTGTCGGTGAGGTCGAGGCTCAGTCGGCCGCTGAGTCCGTAGAAGGCGACGGGGTTGCGCCACAGCACCCGGTCGACGTCGTCCTCGGTGAAGCCCCGGGCGAGCATCAGGTCGCCCACCGCGCGGGTCTTGAGCGGGTCGCTTCTGCCCCAGTCCGCGGCGGAGTTGACCAGGACCCGTTCGGGTCCGTGGGCGCGGAGGATCGCGACCATCCGCTCCTCGTCCATCTTGGTGTCGGGGTAGACGGAGAAGCCCAGCCAGCAGCCGCTGTTGTCGGCCTCCTTCAGGGTGGTCTCGTTGAGGTGGTCGACCAGGACGCGTTCGGGGGGCAGCGCTGACTCCCGGACCACGTCGAGGGTGCGGCGCAGACCGGCGAGCTTGTCCCGGTGCGGGGTGTGGACGAGCGCGGGCAGCCCGTGGTCGGCGGCGAGCTGGAGCTGGGCGGCGAGGGCGTGGTCCTCGGCGGGGGTCATGGAGTCGTAGCCGATCTCGCCGACGGCGACCACTCGGTCCTTGACCAGATACCGGGGCAGTTCGTCGAGGACGGGGGTGCAGCGGGGGTCGCCCGCCTCCTTGGGGTTGAGGGCGAGGGTGCAGTGGTGGGCGATGCCGTACTGGGCGGCGCGGAAGGGTTCCCAGCCGAGCAGGGAGTCGAAGTAGTCCAGGAAGGAGGCGGGCGAGGTGCGGGGCTGGCCGAGCCAGAAGGAGGGCTCGACGAGGGCGCGGACGCCCGCGGCGTGCATGGCCTCGTAGTCGTCGGTGGTGCGGGAGGTCATATGGATATGGGGGTCGAAGATGCGCATCAGGACTCCTTGCCGTGGGGGTCGTCCGTGGTGTGCAGGGCGGGCGCGGACCCGGTCAGGGCGAGCACATGGTGCAGTCCTTGGGGCACGGGACGGCCCGCGGCGGTGCGTTCGGCGGCGTAGTCGCCGAGCATGCGGGCGAGTTCGGCGTCCCCGGCGGCGCGCCCGGCCAGGTCGGCGACCTCCTCGACGGGGACGCCGGTGAACAGGCACTTCAGGACGGCGTGCCGCCAGGAGTGGGCGTCCAGATGCCGGGCGGCGTAGGGGCCGACGGCCGCGGCGAGGAGCCGGGTGTCGTTGGTCCGCAGCGCGTCCTCGACCAGCGGGACGGCTTCGGGGCCGGGCAGCAGGTGGGCCAGGGCGTGCAGGACGGCGCGGCGTTCGTCGGCGGTGCCCTGCCGGTAGACGCGGGTGAGGGCGTCGGTGCCGGGGTGTGCGGCGCTGAGGATGAGGACCCGGACGGCGTCGGCGTGCGCGGGGCCGCAGCGGCGGCCGGCCTCGGCGAGCCGCAACTCCCAGGCGGAGACGGGCCCATGGGTGTCCGGGTGGCCGGCGGCTTCGTCGAGGGCCCGGTCGAGCCAGGCGCGGGCGGCGGGGTCGAGACGGCGGTCGAGGCGGGCGCGCAGCTCGTCCGGGGAGGCGAGGGCGGGGGTGGTGCCCGTCTCCGGGCCGGCCGGGGTGGGGTGGGTCTGGCTCATCCGGTGCTCCCTTCGGGGGTGGCGGAGGGCTCGCCATGGGGAGGTACGGCCGCCGGCTCCGTGGCGGGTCCGGACCCGGCGAATGCCGTGCGGAGGAACGGGAGGGAGCGTTCCGCGTAGTGAGGTCCGGCGTGGGAGTGGCGGGGGAGTTCGACGACGGTCAGGCCCCGGTAGCCGGTGGCGGACAGGGCCGCGAGGACGGTCGGGAAGTCGATCTCGCCCTCCCCGAGGGGAAGGTGTTCATGGACGCCGCGCCGCATGTCCTCGATCTGGACGTGCCGCAGCCAGGGGGCGGCGGCGCGCACACAGTCGGCGGGCGGCAGCGGTTCGAGGCACTGGCAGTGGCCGATGTCCAGGGTGAGACCGAGGTGTCCGGGGTCGTCGAGGGTGCGCCGGAGCCGATGGAAGTCGGCGAGGGTCGCCAGCAGATGTCCGGGTTCGGGCTCCACGGCGAGGGGGACGCCCGAGGCGCCGGCCGCCGCCAGGACAGGGGCGAGACCCTCGGCGAGCCGCTTCCATGCGGTGTCCTCGTCGGTTCCGGCCGGGGTCACCCCGCTGAAGCAGTGCACCGCATGGGCGCCGAGTTCGGCGGCGACCCGGACGGCGTCGGTGAGCAGGGCGGTGCGGCGGGCGCGGTCGTCGGGGTCCGGGTCGAGGAGGGAGGGGCCGTGTTTGCGGCGCGGGTCGAGCACATAGCGGGCGCCCGTCTCCACGGTGACCTCCAGGCCGAGCGCCGCCAGGCGGTGCGCGACCCGGCGGGTGCGGGCGGCGAGGTCGGGGGCGAGCGGGTCGAGGTGCATATGGTCGAGGGTCAGTCCGACGCCGTCGTAGCCGAGGTCGGCGAGGAGGCCGAGGGCGTCGTCCAGACGGAGGTCGGCGAGCCCGTTGGTGCCGTAGCCGAACCGCAGGGGGCTTCGGGGGGCCGCCCGTCCGGTCGCCGGGGAGCGGGAGGGCTGAGGGGTCATGTCACGCTCACCTTTCTCGCGAACCTCGCGGCGATCGGGGCCAGGGCGGCGGTGAACAGCGCGCTGACCGGGGCGCCGGAGCGGGCGGTGAGCGCCGCCTGGAGCGGGATCATGGCGCGGATGCCGCCGCCGACGGCGCGTTGGGTGAGCGGGGGTGACGGGTTGAGAACGGCATGGGCGCAGGGGCGGGCTGCGGTCGTGGCGTAGGCGGCGGCGAGGAGGCCGCTCAGGGCGTCCCCGGCGGTGCGGCCGGCGTGCGGAGGGCCGCCCCCCGCGTCCCCGGCGGTGCGGCCGGTCCGCGGGAGGCCGCCCCCGGACGGCTGTGCGCCCCCGTCCGACGGCTCCGGCCCGGCCGTGTCCCCTCGGCCCGGCGGGAGCCGTCGGCCGCGCCCGGCCCCCGGGCCGAGGCGTCCGGCTCCGGGGGTGCGCCGGCGGGTCAGCATCGTGGTGAGCGCGCCGGTCGTGGCGAGCGCGGCCAGGGCGGTCAGGGGCGCGCCGCCGCGGGTCTCATGGCGGGAGACCGCGGTGACCGCGAGGGTGTGGGTGGAGAGCAGGGCCGCCGGGCGCAGGGCCGGGCGGACCCGGCCGGCGCCTGCCGCGGCGCCGAGCAGCAGGTCGAGGCCCCGGGCCGCCGCCATCGCGGCCGGTCCCGCCGGGGTGTGTTTCAGCGTCAGGTCGTACGCCCACACGGTCGCCGCCAGGGGGGCCGCGACGGCGAGTGCGGGGCGGCCCGCGCGGGCCGCCAGGGTGAGACCGGCCGCGGTGAGGGCGCAGGCCGCGGCCAGGGCCGCGGTGGGGTGCACCCGGCCGGAGGGGAGGGGGCGGTGCGGGCGTTCCCGGGCGTCCTCGTCACGGTCGGCCCAGTCGTTGAGGGCCATGCCCGCCTCGTACAGGCACAGGGAGGAGCCGATGGCCAGCAGGGTTCGGGGGGTGGGGCGGGCGGAGACGGCGGCGGCGCCCGCCAGTGCGTCGCCGGGGACGGTGAACAGGGCGGGTACGCGGAGGAGTTCGGCCCAGGCGTGGAGTGTGCCGCGGCGGCCGTCGCTCCGGGTGCGCAGGGCCGATGGGGGTGTGACGGCGGTTCCGGACGGACCGGCGCCCGGCTCGTCGTGGCTCATCGCGGCTCCCCGGTGGGCGCCTCGGCCGCCGCGCGCAGCCGTGCCGCGAACCCGGCCAGTGCCGCGTACTGCTCCCCGAGCGCCGAGGGTCCCTCCCCCACCGGGTCCTTGAAGTAGAAGCCCAGTTCGCCCAGGGGCCCGGACAGTCCGACCCGGTGGGCGCGCAGGGTCAGCCGGGCGAGGTCGAGGACCAGCGGGGCGGCCAGCGCCGAGTCGCAGCCCTGCCAGATGGTCTGCAGCACCATGCGGGCGCCGAGGAAGCCGTCGAAGGCGATGTGGTCCCAGGCGGTCTTCCAGTCGCCGAGTGCGGGTACGTCGTCGATGTGCACCTCGCCCTCCGGGGTGGTGCCGAGGGTGTCGGCGAGGACTCTTTCCTTGCCGGCGTTCTTGGCGGCCGCCGCGGCCGGGTCGGCCAGGGAGCTGCCGTCGCCGCCGCCCAGCAGATTGGTGCCGGACCAGGCCCGTACCGACAGGGCGCGCTGCGCGAACATCGGGCCGAGGACCGATCGCAGCAGTGTCTGGCCGGTCTTGCCGTCCCGTCCCGCGTAGGGCAGTCCGCTGGCCGCCGCCGTCGCGGCCAGCGCCGGATGGTGCAGTCCCGTCGACGGGGTGAAGTTCACATAGGGGCAGCCGGCCTCGAGGGCGGCGGCTGCGTACAGGGCGCTCGGCGGCAGCCGGTCGCCGGTCGCCGCGGGCTCGGTGGAGGCCACATTGACGACGACCGCCCCCGCGAGCCCGTGCCGTCGTACGAAGTCCCGGACGTCCGTGGCGAAGGAGGAGATCAGTTCCCGCTCGTCCCGCTCGTCGTGCGGGGCGGGGCCGCCGGGTCTGATCTCGGCTTCGGCGGCGGCGAGTTCGGCGGCGACGGCGGAGGGCAGTCCGCGCGGCAGCACCCCGCCCGCGGCCAGCGCCTCGGCCCGCTTGGGCAGGGGGCAGTCCACGGTGTCATGGCCGCCGAAGACGAGGGAGGACAGGGCCGGGAGGCCACAGCCGGCGAACACCGGTGTCTCGGTGACCAGGCCCGTGGGCGGGTGCAGGCCCCCGGTCAGGGCGCCGCAGCCCGCGACGACGGTGGTGGCGACGGAGCCCCGGGCACCGATCAGCCACACCCCGTGGCGGCTTCGGGAGGGGGACGCGGACATGGGCAGCCTCCTTGTCGTGCGAGAAGAACCCAACAGAGACGAAGAACCCGACGGAGACGGAGGGGAAGGCGGCGGGCGGGAGTCCGGCGTCTCCCGCCCGCCGCCGCTCAGTGGCCCTCGACGGGCAGTTCCTTGATCCGGATGTCGCGGAAGGACACCTGGTCGTCGGCTCCGTGGTTCTGGATGCCGAGGTGTCCGTCGCGCAGGCTCCGGGCCGGATCGGTGTTGGTGAAATCGTTGATCTGCACGCCGTTGAGCCAGATGCGGAGGCGCTCGCCCTCCACACGGATCTCGTACGTGTTCCACTCCCCCGGCGGGTTCAGCGCGCGGTCGCGCTTCTTCAGGTCGGCGGACTGGAAGCCGTAGACGGCCCCGGTGGTCCGGTCGGGTTCGTCGGTGGCGTCGATCTGGATCTCATATCCGTTGTCCACGGCCGACCAGGGGTCGTCCGAGGGCGGGAAGCCCACGAACACACCGGAGTTGTCGTCGCCGGCCATCTTCCAGTCGAGCTTGAGCGAGTACGCCTGGTACGTACGCTCGGCGTACCAGAGCAGGCCCATGCCGCCCGTCGAGGTCAGGGTGCCGTCCTCGTCCAGGGTGAAGGAGCCCGGGCCCGCCTGCTTCCAGCCGGACAGCGAGCCGGCCGTGCCGTCGAAGAGCGGCCGGTAGCCGTTCTCCGGGCGGCAGTCCGCCTGTGCGTCGCCGATGGTCCAGCGGATTCCGCCCAGCAGGTGCCGGAGGAAGGCCGGTTCGGCGTAGGACTCCTTGGTGTGGCCGCCGCCGGTGTAGAAGGCCCGGCCGCCCCGGTAGTTCTGGCACCAGGCGATCGGATGGTCCCCGTGCATGGTGCCGCCGGTGTACGAGGACTCGTCGAGCGAGGCGAGGACATGGGCCCGGTCCCGTGGATCGGAGCGGTAGTTGTACCACTCGTCGGTGCGTTCCCAGGTCCGTGCCAGTTCCGAGGTCGCCGGGTGGGCGCGGTCCTCCACGTCCACCCGGGCGCTCTGGATCTCCGGGTGCGACTCGAAGTAGGCCCCGGCGAGGCCGCCGTAGAACTCCCAGTCGTACTCGGTGTCGGCGGCGGCGTGCACGCCCACATAGCCGCCGCCCTTGTGGATGTAGTCCTCGAAGGCCCGCTGCTGCGCGGGGTCGAGCACATCTCCCGTCGTCGACAGGAACACCACCGCGTCATAGCGCTTCAGGTGCCCCGGGGTGAAGGCCTTCGCGTCCTCCGTGGCGTCGACGGTGAAGCCGCCCTGCTCGCCGAGCCGCTTCACCGCCTCGATGCCCTCCGGGATGGAGTCGTGGCGGAAGCCGGCGGTCCTGGAGAAGACCAGCACCCGCTTCCCCGTCCTGTCCGGCTTGCCCGAGGCCTGGGACAGGGCCGGTTGTGAGACGCAGCCCAGTACCAGCGCGGCTCCCACGACGGCGGTCGTCAGTCGGCCGGTGATCCGCATGGCGTCCTCCCCTCAGCCGGTGGTGAAGGTGAAGTCGTCCACGTCGAAGAGGGCCCCGGAGCCGCCTCTGAAGACCAGATAGAGCGTGGTGGTGGCCTTCGGTGCCTTGGACAGTTTCGCGCTGACGTCCTGGAAGGTCTCCCAGCCGCCGGTCACCGGCACGGTGGCCTTGCCGAGCAGGGTGCCCTTCGGGGAGCCGGTGCGGATCTCCAGGGTGCCGCCCGCGCCGCCGGAGGAGATGCGCGCCGTGAACGTCCTGGCGTCGCTCAGGGCGTAGGGGGTGAAGGAGATCCAGTCGCCGTCATGGATGTCGCCGACCGTCTTGGCGCCGTGCGCGGCGTCCTTGGCGATCACGGAGATGCCGGAGGAGTCACCGAAGTGCTCGGCCTGGCGGTGGCGGGGCTGGGTGACATTGCGGGCGTGGGTGGTAAGCGGGGCCTGGCCGCCGCCCCCGCCGTCGGTGTATTCGGCGTCGAAGACACCGAAGATGTTGGCGTTCTCGTCATGGCCGCCGTCGGCGCTGGTCCGGATGGTGCCGGAGCAGCCGTCGGCTGAGGTCAGCGGGTGGCCGTGGGTGTCGTGGCCGAGGATGAAGGTGACCTTGACCTTGGTGCAGTCGATCTTCTTGTCCTCGGGGTCGGTGACCTTCACCTTGAACGGAATCGCGTCACCGAAGGAGAACAGCTGCCCGTCCTGCGGGAGTTGCAGGGTCACGGTGGGCGCGGTGTTGCCGACCACGATCTGCACGCTCGCGTTGCCGCTGAACCCGGTGGGGTCCTTGACGGTCAGGGTCGCCGTGTAGGTCCCGTTCTTGTTGTATTTGTGCGTCGGGTTGAGGGCGGTGGAGGTGCCGCCGTCACCGAAGTCCCAGTGGTAGGTGAGCGCGTCGCCGTCCTGGTCGCCGGTGCCCGCGGAGGAGAAGGTCACCTTGAGCGGGGCCTTTCCTGAGGTGCGGTCGGCCGCGGCCCGGGCCACCGGTGCGTGGCCGTCGGTGACGTTCTCGATGCGGTAGAGGCCCGAGTTGTCGTCGCCGCCGAACCAGGAGGTGCCGTAGTCCAGGACGTAGAGGGCGCCGTCGGGGCCGAAGGCCATGTCCATCACCTGGGTGCCGCTCCAGGGGAAGGGGTTGATGGACCGGACGGTGCCGTCGTCGTCGGTGACGATCCGCTTGATCCAGCGCCGGCCGAACTCCCCGGCGAAGAAGTTGCCGTCGTACTCCTCGGGGAACTTCACCGCCGAGTCGAGGGTCGGGTCGTAGTGGTAGACCGGTCCGCCCATCGGGGACTCGGAGCCGTCGCCGAACTCGGGTACGGACGGGCCGTCGTAGGGGATCCAGGCGGGCTGGGCCGGGGGCAGATCGGTCAGTCCGGTGTTGTGCGGCGAGGTGTTCTTCGGGGCGTCGCAGTCGTAGGCGGCACCCGAGGTGCGGGTGGCGAAGTCGTACTCGCGGTAGGCGTCGTTGGCGCCCGTGCAGTACGGCCAGCCGAAGTTGCCGGCGCCGGTGATGCGGTTGAACTCGACCTGTCCGGCAGGGCCGCGCTGGGGGTCGGCGGCGCCTGCGTCGGGGCCGTAGTCGCCGACGTAGAGGATGCCGGTGGCCTTGTCGACGCTGAAGCGGAAGGGGTTGCGCAGGCCCATGGCATAGATCTCGGGGCGGGTCCGGTCGGTGCCGGGCGGGAAGAGGTTGCCCTCGGGGATGGAGTACGAGCCGTCGGCGTTCACCTTGATGCGCAGGATCTTGCCGCGCAGGTCGTTGGTGTTGCCGGCCGAACGCCGGGCGTCGAAGGCGGGGTTGCGGCCGTCGCGGCCGTCCAGGGGGGCGTAGCCGTCCGACTGGAACGGGTTGCTGTCGTCGCCCGTCGACAGATACAGGTTGCCGTCCTGGTCGAAGTCGATGTCGCCGCCGACATGGCAGCAGATCCCTCGGGAGGTCGCGACGTCGAGGATCTTCTGCTCGCTCGACGCGTCGAGCGTCCCGTCGGTGTTCAGGACGAAGCGCGACAGCCGGTTGACGCCGTCGTAGGGCGCGAAGTCGGCGGCGGTGCCGTTCTCCGGGGCGTCGTCGCCCGGAGTGTTCAACGGGGGTGCGTAGTAGAGGTAGATGAACCGGTTGTCGTTGAAGTCCGGGTCGACGCCGACGCCTTGGAGGCCCTCTTCGTCGTGCGAGTAGACGTCGAGCTTGCCGGCCAGCCGGGTGGTGCCGTCGGCGTCGGTGATACGGAGTTCTCCGCTGCGCGAGGTGTGCAGTACGGAGCGGTCCGGGAGGACCGCGAGCGACATGGGCTCGCCGACCTCCGCCTCGCCCTTGGCGAGGGTGACCTGCTGGAAGTCCGGCTCGGCGGCCGTGGTTCCCGGGTCGGCGACGGCTGCGCCGGCCCCCGGGGCGGTGAGGGTGAGGCCGGCGCCCGCCAGCAGCAGCCCGCCGAGGAGCGCGACGGCCTTGCGGAAGGACGGGCGTCGTCTGTGGGTCTCGATTCTGCCGGTACCGGTGGTGCGATCGTTCCCGTGCACGGATGCCTCCAGAGAAAGGCCGGTCGTACGGGGCGGGTGCGGTGCGCCGGGATGCGCCGTCATCCCGGGGTCATGGGGGGTGCTGCGGTGGTGCGCCGGGGCGGTGTCCGGTGGTTCCGGTCGGGCGGAACCACCGGACAGCGCTCAGTCGTTGCCGCCGAACGCCGCGTCGAAGGAGGCCGACGGCGGCTCGAAGTCGTACGCCTTGAGGCGGGTCAGTGCCTCGGGGGCGCCCTGGAGCCGGTCCATCCCGGCGTCCTCCCACTCGACGGAGACGGGACCCTGGTATCCGATGGAGCGCAGCATGCGGAAGACGTCCTCCCAGGGGACGTCACCGTGCCCGGCGGAGACGAAGTCCCAGCCGCGGCGGGGATCGCCCCAGGGCAGATGGGAGCCGAGCCGGCCGTTGCGTCCGTCGAGGCGTTTGCGGGCCTCCTTGCAGTCCACGTGGTAGATGCGGTCGCGGAAGTCCCACAGGAAGCCGACCGGGTCGAGGTCCTGCCACACGAAGTGCGAGGGGTCGAAGTTCAGTCCGAAGGCGGGACGGTGGTCGACGGCGGCCAGGGCCCGCTGGGTCGTCCAGTAGTCGTAGGCGATCTCGCTGGGGTGGACCTCGTGCGCGAACCGTACGCCCTCGGTGTCGAAGACGTCGAGGATCGGGTTCCAGCGCTCGGCGAAGTCCTGGTAGCCGCGTTCGATCATGGATTCGGGGGCGGGCGGGAACATGGCGACCAGATGCCAGACGGCGGAGCCGGTGAAGCCGATCACGGTGTCGACGCCGAAGGCGGCGGCGGCCCGCGCGGTGTCTGCGATCTCGGTCGCGGCCCGGCGCCGTACGCCCTCCGCCTCGCCGTCGCCCCAGATGCGGGCGGGCAGGATGGCCCGGTGGCGTTCGTCGATGATGGCGTCGCACACGGCCTGGCCGACCAGATGGTTGGAGATCGCCCAGCACTTGAGGCCGTACTTGTCGAGCAGCTGATGCCGGGAGGCGAGGTACCCCGGGTCGGCGAGGGCCTTGTCGACCTCGAAATGGTCTCCCCAGCAGGCGAGTTCCAGTCCGTCGTAGCCGAAGTCCCGGGCGAGGCGGCAGACCTCCTCGAGGGGGAGGTCCGCCCACTGACCGGTGAAGAGTGTGAAGGTGCGCGGCATGACGGGGCCTCCTCAGACGGCGACGGTGGTGTAGACGGAGTTCTTCGCGGCGCTCTCCTCGACCGCCGCCAGGACGCGCTGGACCTGGAGCCCGTCGGCGAAGGAGGGGTCGGCCTCGCGGCCCTCGGCGATCGCGTGCACGAGGTCGTGGGCCTGGTGGACGAAGGTGTGCTCATAGCCGAGGCCGTGGCCCGGCGGCCACCAGGCGTGCAGATAGGGGTGGTCGGGTTCGGTGACGAGGATGCGGCGGAAGCCGGCGTACATCCCCGGTTCCGTACCGTCGTGGTATTCCAGCTCGTTGAGCCGCTCCAGGTCGAAGGCGAGCGAGCCGCGCTCGCCGTTGAGCTCGATGCGCAGCGCGTTCCTGCGTCCGGTGGCGTACCGGGTGGCCTCGAAGGAGGCCAGGGCGCCGGAGGTGAACCGGCCGGCGAACAGGGCCGCGTCGTCCACGGTGACCGGTCCGGTGCCGCCGCTCGCCACGGCGGACAGACCGCTGGTGGGTCCGCCGGGCAGCGGGCGTTCACGGACGAAGGTCTCGGTGAGGGCGGAGACCCCGGCCAGCCGCTCCCCCGCGAGGAACTGGGCGAGGTCGACGGCATGGGCACCCAGATCGCCGAGCGCCCCCGATCCCGCGGACTCCTTGCGCAGCCGCCAGGTCAGCGGGAAGTCCGGGTCCACCAGCCAGTCCTGGAGATACGCGACCCGGACGTGGCGCAGGGTGCCGATCCGGCCCTCGGTCACCATCCGCCGGGCCAGCGCCATGGCGGGCAGGCGCCGGTAGTTGAAGCCCACCATCGCCAGCCGGCCCCGCTCCCGGGCGGCTTCTGCCGCCCGGGTCATCGCCTCGGCCTCCGCGACGGTGTTGGCGAGGGGCTTCTCGCACAGCACATGCTTGCCTGCCGCGAGGGCGGCGAGGGCGATCTCCGCATGGCTGTCGCCGGGGGTGCAGATGTCGACGAGGTCGATGTCGTCCCGGGCGATCAGGGCCCGCCAGTCGGTCTCGGCCGTCGCCCAGCCGTGCCGGTCGGCGGCCGCCCGCACGGCGGTCGCGTCGCGGCCGCAGATCGCGGCGAGGACCGGGGTCAGCGGCAGATCGAAGACCCGGCCCACGGTGCGCCAGCCCTGGGAGTGGGCGGCGCCCATGAAGGCGTAGCCGACCATGCCGACGCGGAGCGCCGGCCTCGCGGTCCGGGCACGCTCCGGCCCCCCGGCCGCGGCGCCCGCCGACTGCTCGGCGGCGGACGGCCGTTCGCTCTCTGCCCCTTCTGACTGCTGCGGCTGTGCCATGCGTGAGTACTCCTCGTCGTCCTCGTCGTGATAAGGCCGTGGGGGTGCAGGGCCGAAGGATCAGCGGAAGCCGGTGGGCATGTACCGGTCGACGTTGTCCTTGTCGACGACGGCCGAATAGAGAGTGATCGAGGCCGGGATCTCGTACTCGGCGAGGCCGCCGATCCCCTTGCCCTGGCCGAGGGCGCGGGCGAGGTCGATCGCGGAGGCGGCCATGGTCGGCGGATACAGCACGGTCGCCTTCAGCACGCCGTTGTCCTGCTTGATGGCCTCGAAGGCGGACAGCGCGCCCGCGCCGCCGACCATCAGAAAGCCGTCCCGGCCGGCCTGTTCGACGGCCCGCAGGGCACCCACGCCCTGGTCGTCGTCGTGATTCCACACGGCGTCGAACTTCGGCTGGGCCTGGAGGAGTTGGGCCATCTTGGCCTGTCCGGACTCGACCGTGAACTCGGCGGCCTGGCGGGCCACCTTCTTGATGTTCGGGTAGTTCTTGAGCGCGTCGTCGAAGCCCTGGGTGCGCTGTTTGGTGAGTTCCAGGTTGTCGAGGCCGGCCAGTTCGATGACCCGGGCGTCGGACTTCCCCTTGAGCTTCTCGCCGATGTAGTGGCCGGCGTTGAGCCCCATGCCGTAGTTGTCGCCGCCGACCCAGCAGCGGTAGGCCTGGGGGGTGTTGAAGATGCGGTCGAGGTTGACGACCGGGATGCCCGCGCGCATCGCCTTCAGCCCGACCTGGGTGAGCGCCTTGCCGTCGGCGGGCAGCACCACCAGGACGTCGACCTTCTTGTTGATGAGGGTCTCGATCTGACCGATCTGCGCGGCCGTGTCGTTGGAACCCTCGGTGATCTCCAGGGTGACGTCCTCGTACTTCTCGGCGCGGCTCTTGGCGTTGTCGTTGATGGCGTTGAGCCAGCCGTGGTCGGCCTGGGGTCCGGCGAAGCCGATGGTGACGTGCGTGCCGGGCTTGCCGTCGGTGGCCGGGGTGTCGTTCGCGGCGGTCTTCTCGCTCTTGGGCTCGTTGCTCGTGCACGCGGTGAGGAAGGCACCGGCGGACACGGCGGCGGTCCCGAAGAGCAGTCCTCTGCGGCTGGTGAACGGCGTCTGCTGTGACATGGCGGTGAACCCTTTCCTCAGGTCGTGCTCGCGGTACGGCGCTGGACCAGCACGGCGGCGACGATGATCGCGCCCTTGGCGATCTCCTGGACGTCGCTCTGCAGGTTGTTCAGGGCGAAGATGTTGGTGATCGTGGTGAAGATCAGGACACCGAGCACGGAGCCGGTGATGGTGCCGCGGCCCCCGCTGAGCAGCGTGCCGCCGATGATCGCCGCCGCAATGGCGTCGAGTTCATAGAGGTTGCCGTTGGTGTTCTGGCCCGAGCCGGACAGGACGATCAGCAGGAAGGCGGCGATGCCGCAGGCCAGTCCGGACAGCAGATACAGATACAGCCGCTGACGGCGTACGTCGATGCCGGCCAGCCGGGCCGCCTCCGGGTTGCCGCCCACGGCGACCGTGCGGCGCCCGAAGGTGGTGCGGTTGAGCACCAGCCAGCCGATCACGGTGACGGCGGCGAAGACGAGCACCAGCGGCGGGACGCCCAGCACATAGGAGTCGCGTTCGCCGAGCCTGAGCACACTGCCGACGGTGACGATCTGGGTCCTGCCGTCGGTGATCTGGAGGGCGAGTCCGCGGGCCGAGGCCAGCATGGCGAGGGTGGCGATGAACGGGACCATCCCGCCGTAGGCGATCAGCAGTCCGTTGACCAGTCCGCAGCCCACTCCGACGATCATCGCGGTGAAGAGGATGCCCGCGAAGCCGTACCCCTGGGTCGCGACGGTGGTCGCCCAGACCGAGGAGAGGGCGACGATCGCGCCGACCGAGAGATCGATGCCGCCCGAGGTGATGACGAAGGTCATGCCGACGGTGACGACACCGATCACCGAGGCCTGGGTGAGGACGAGTTGGAGGTTGCGGGTGTCCAGGAACTCGTCCGGTCTGGTGATCCCGCCGATCAGGATCAGCACGGCGAGCACACCCAGCAGGGACAGGGTGCGGACATCGGCGCGGGCCGGCAGGGAGCGCCAGGCGGGGAGTCCGCCGGCCGGGGGCAGCTTGCCGGCGCTGTCCCGGGGCGGGGAGACGTGCTGCGTCATGATGCCGGGCTTCCTTCCATGACCAGGTCGAGTACGCGGTGTTCGTCCAGGGCCCGGGCGGGCGCCTCGTGCACCACGCGGCCCTCGCGCAGCACCAGGACACGGTCGGCCAGGCCGAGCACCTCGGGCACCTCGCTGGAGACCAGCAGCACCGCGAGGCCCTCGTCGGCGAGGCGCCGGACGACCGCGTACAACTCGGCGCGCGCTCCCACGTCGACGCCGCGGGTCGGCTCGTCGAGCAGCAGCACCCGGCAGCCGCGCAGCAGCCAGCGGGCCAGGACGGCCTTCTGCTGGTTGCCGCCGGAGAGGGTGCGGACCGGCACGGAGGGGTTGTCGGGGCGCAGCGACAGCTCGCGGGTCGCCGCGCGTGCCGCGCCGCGTTCGGCGCCCCGGTCGATCCATCCTCCGCGCGCGAAGCGGGACAGGGAGGATACGGACACATTGCGGGTGACGGACTCCAGCATCAGCAGGGCCTGTGCCTTGCGTTCCTCGGGTGCCAGCCCGAGCCCGGCGCGCACCGCGGCGGGTACGCTACCGGGGCGCAACGGCCGTCCGTCCACGAGGACTTGACCGGCGGTGGGCCTGCGGGCGCCGTAGACGGTCTCCAGGATCTCGGAGCGTCCGGAGCCGACGAGGCCCGCGAGGCCGACGATCTCGCCGGGGTGGACGGCGAGGTCGAGCGGCGCGAACTCTCCCTCCCGGGCCAGCCCCCGGACCTCAAGGACGGGCGTGCCGCCCGGTGGCGAGGGGGGCCGTTCGGGGAAGACGTACTCGACGTTCCGTCCCGTCATCAGCGCCACGACCTCGCGGGTCGGTGTGGTCCTCGCCGGCAGTCCGCCCGCCACGGCCCGCCCGTCCTTGAGGACCGTCACCCGGTCGCCGATGCGGCGGATCTCCTCCAGGCGGTGCGAGATGTACACCACGGCGACCCCTTGGGCGGTCAGGTCGCCCACGATGCGGAACAGGTTGTCGACCTCGTCC